>NZ_JBIARJ010000001.1:0-473153 GCF_042889825.1 Streptomyces sp. NPDC002467
TTCTGGCGTTGATTTTTGGCACGCTGTTGAGTTCTCAAGGAACGGACGCTTCCTTTGTACTCACCCTCTCGGGCTTTCCTCCGGGCTTTCGTTCTTGCGTTTCAGACTCTATCAGAGTCTTTCTCGCTTGCTTTCCAGGTTCTTCGCTTTCGCGCTTTCCCTTTCCGGCGGTTCCGACTCTATCAGATCCTTTCGGGCCTGACTCCCAGTCAGCGGGTTTTGCGTTCCGGGCTGTTGGGCCCTTCCGGCGAGTGAGACAGTAGCGGATTCCCTGCCCCCGAACCTAATCGGCGGCTGCGTCCTCGGACGCGGATTCCTCATTCGCAAATACGCATGAAAACGAGACGACGAAGTGCGTCGTTTCGTTCGAATGTGTAGTGCGGGATGGCTGTCCGGGGACCGACCGGAGTCGGCGCTCACTTCGGACAACTCGAAGAACCTTACGGACCTGGGACACCTGTGTCAACCCCAGGCTGACCGCCGGCGAGGTCCCCTGCGGGCGGGCCGCGCGGGATGGCGAAACCTCACGACGTCTCGACCTCCTTCCCTCTACCCTCGATGCATGACTACGCATGCGCTCACGCTCAGCCTTCGCTGGTGGGCCGCCTGACGGCGGCCGACCTTCCACGCGAGCACGCATGCGCTCACGGCCGCCGCTTCGGCGGCCGTTTCTGTTTCTCCCCTCCCGGGAGTGGCTCGGTCGCCGGATGCGGCCGCTTCGACACCACCACTCACACAAGGGAGAGCAGGACATGACGAGGATCTTCAGCGGGATCACGCCGTCGGGGCATCTGACGCTGGGCAACTACCTGGGTGCCATCCGGCAGTGGGTCGCGGCCGAGCAGCCGGCCGGGGACGCGCTGTTCTGCGTCGTCGACCTGCACGCGCTGACCACCGAGCACGATCCGGCGCGGGTGGGCCGGCTCAGCAGGCAGGCCGCGACGCTGTTCCTCGCCGCCGGGCTGGATCCGCAGCGGTGCACCCTCTTCGTACAGAGCCACGTCGACGAGCACACCCGGCTGTCGTACCTGCTGGAGTGCACGGCCACCGACGGGGAGCTGCGGCGGATGATCCAGTACCGGGAGAAGGCGGCGAAGGCAGAGGCTTCCGGGCAGGGGGTGCGGCTGTCCCTGCTGACGTATCCCGTGCTGATGGCCGCCGACATCCTGGCGTACGGGACGGACGAGGTGCCGGTGGGTGAGGACCAGCGGCAGCACGTGGAGCTGACCCGGGACCTGGCGGTGCGCTTCAACCAGCGGTACGGCCACACCTTCAACGTGCCGAAGGCGACGGTTCCGACGGTCGCCGCGCGCGTCATGGACCTCCAGCAGCCCACCTCGAAGATGGGGAAGTCCGCCGCGAACGGCGCCGGGATCGTCTACCTGCTCGACGAGCCGGCCGTGATCACCAAGAAGGTGATGCGGGCTGTGACGGACAGCGGGGACGACGGGGTGGTCTACGACCGGGCCGCCCGGCCCGGGGTGGCGAACCTGCTGGACGTCCTGGCCGCCTGTACGGGTGGCGAGCCGGAGAAGCTGGCCACGGGGTACAGCCAGTACGGGCCGCTGAAGCGGGACGTCGCCGAGGCGGTGGTGGAGCTGCTGCGGCCCCTCCAGGAACGGCACGCGGAGCTGGCGGCCGATCCGGGTGAGGTCGAGCGGGTGCTGCGGGAGGGAGCCGGGCGGGCCCGCGCGATGGCGCGGCCGGTGGTGGACCGGGCGTACCGGGCCATCGGGCTGCTGGCGGCCTGAAGGAGGAGAGGGGACGGGAATGCGGCAGGGCCCGGCGGTGCCGGGCCCTGCCGCGAGGTGGTGCTCCGGTCAGTTGCTGCCGCCGGCGAGTTCGCGGCTGCGGTCGCGGGCGGCTTCGAGGGCTGCGATCAGGGCGGCGCGCACGCCGTGCTTCTCCAGCTCGACGATGGCGTTGATGGTCGTACCGGCCGGGGAGGTGACGGCCTCGCGGAGCTTGACCGGGTGCTCGCCGCTGTCGCGGAGCATCACGGCGGCGCCGATCGCGGCCTGGACGATCAGGTCGTGGGCCTGGGCGCGGGGCAGGCCGAGGAGGATGCCGGCGTCGGTCATCGCCTCGACGAGGTAGTAGAAGTACGCGGGCCCGGAGCCGGAGAGGGCGGTGGCCGCGTCCTGCTGGGACTCGGGGACGCGCAGGGTCTTGCCGACGCCGCCGAAGATCTCCTCGGTGTGGGCGAGGTGCTCCGCGGTGGCGTGGCTGCCGGCCGAGATGACGGACATGGCCTCGTCGACGAGGGCGGGGGTGTTCGTCATGACGCGGACGACCGGGGTGCCGGGGGCGAGCCGTTCCTCGAAGAAGGAGGTGGGAATGCCCGCGGCGCCGCTGATGACCAGGCGGTCGGCGGGGACGTGCGGGGCGAGCTCTTCGAGGAGCTTGCCCATGTCCTGCGGCTTGACGGTGAGGATCAGGGTGTCGGCGCGCTTGGCGGCCTCGGCGTTGGAGACGGACTCGACGCCGTAGCGGGTGCTGAGCTCCTCGGCGCGTTCGGCGCGGCGGGCGGTGACGAGGAGTTTCGAGGCGGGCCGGCCGCCGCGGATCATTCCGCTGAGCAGGGCCTCGCCGATCTTGCCGGTACCGAGGACTGCCACTGTCTGGGTCATGCCCGATTCACCTCGCCGAACTGTTCTGTCTGTTCTGACTGTTCTCCACATCCTTGCACCCGGGCCGGGGAGTGGGCGGGAGTGTCCGGAGTGCGGTCAGGCCCTCCGGTCGGTTCAGGGGGTCCGGCGGCGGAGGGTGGCCGCGCCGAGGGCCAGTACGAGCAGGGCGCAGGCGGCGACGATCACGGCGTCGCGGACGAAGTCGGCGGTCATGTCGGTGTGGGTGAGGACCTGCGTCATGCCGTCGACGGCGTAGGACATGGGCAGGACGTCCGAGATGCCCTCCAGGACCGGGTGCATGGTGCTGCGGGCCGCGAAGAGGCCGCAGAGCAGCAGCTGGGGGAAGATCACCGCCGGCATGAACTGGACGGCCTGGAACTCGGAGGCGGCGAAGGCCGATACGAAGAGTCCGAGGGCCGTGCCGAGGAGTGCGTCGAGCAGGGCGACGAGCAGGAGCAACCAGGGCGAGCCGATGACGTCGAGGCCGAGCAGCCAGAGGGCGAGGCCGGTGGCGAGGAGGGACTGGACCACGGCGACGGCGCCGAAGGCGAGGGCGTAGCCGGCGATGAGGTCGCCCTTGCCGAGCGGCATGGCGAGGAGGCGTTCGAGGGTGCCGGAGGTGCGCTCGCGGAGGGTCGCGATGGAGGTCACCAGGAACATGGTGATGAGGGGGAAGATCCCGAGGAGCGACGCGCCGATGCTGTCGAAGGTGCGGGGGCTGCCGTCGAAGACGAAGCGCAGCAGGGTCAGCATCAGGACGGGGACCAGCAGCATCAGCGCGATGGAGCGCGGGTCGTGGCGGAGCTGGCGCAGGACGCGGCCGGCGGTGGCGAGGGTGCGGGCGCCGTTCATCCCTGGGTCTCCCTTGCGAGGGCGTTGTCTCGGTCGCTGTCTCGATCGTTGGCTTCGTCGACCAGGCGGAGGAAGCCCTCTTCGACGGTGTCCGAGTCGGTACGGGTGCGCAGTGCGTCGGGGGTGTCCTGCGCGAGGATGCGGCCCTCGCGCATGAGGAGCAGGTCGTGGCACCGCTCGGCCTCGTCCATGACGTGGGAGGAGACGAGGATCGTCGCGCCGCGGGTGGTGGTGATGTCGTGGAAGAGGTTCCACAGGTCGCGGCGCAGGACGGGGTCGAGGCCGACGGTGGGTTCGTCGAGGACGAGCAGCTCGGGGGTGCCGAGCAGGGCGACGGCGAGGGAGACGCGGCTGCGCTGGCCGCCGGAGAGGTTGCCGGCGAGGGCGTCGGCGCGGGTGGTGAGGTCGACGTCGGTGATGGCGCGGTGCACGGCGGCGGCGCGGCGTTCCGCCGCCGGCCGGCCGGGGTCGAGGATCGCGGCGAAGTAGTCGAGGTTCTGCCGGACGGTGAGGTCGTCGTAGACGGACGGCGCCTGGGTGACGTAGCCGATGCGGGAGCGGAGCTCGGGGTGGCCGGCGGGGCGGCCGAGGACGTCGAGGGTGCCGGTGACGTGGGCCTGGGTGCCGACGACGGCGCGCATGAGGGTGGATTTGCCGCAGCCCGAGGGGCCGAGGAGGCCGGTGATGCGGCCGCGGGGGACGTCGAAGGCGATGCCGTCGAGGACGGTGCGCGGGGTGCGGCCGGTGCCGCGGCGGACGGTGAGGTCGTCGGCGTGGACGGCGGGGACGGCGGGGTCCGGTGGGGCGGCGGCACCGTCGCGCGGGTTATTCATCATGTGATGAATAATGCTCCTGGCTGTGCCGGGGCGTCAATCGGCCGGGGGCTCGGAGTTGGGGAGCTCGGCTCGGGAGCCGTTACTTCTTGCGCTTGGGGCGACGCGCGGCGGGGTTGCCCGTGCGGGCGCTGCGACGGCGCTCGAATTCGGTCTTGGCCCGCTCGTACTCGGTGCGGCGGAGCTTCTCGCCGGGGGCCTCGGTGAGGGAGCGCAGGAAGTACGCGAAGAGGGAGCCGATGAAACCGATCGCCTTGAGGCCCTTGAGGGCGGCCTCGTCGGAGGACGGGGCGGGGCGGCGGCCGAAGGACTCCCAGGTCTTGGCGAAGGCGATGGCGCTGGCGATCGCGAAGAGGACGACGACGGAGATGCTGAGGAAGGGGCCGACGTCGCCGATCTCCAGGCCCTCGTAGGCGAGGCGGAGCAGGTAGGCGGCGGCCGCGGCGGCGAGGAACGAGCCGACGGCCAGGCCGGCGCGGCGCAGGGCGTAGCCGCCGTCGTGGTTCACCCAGGTGGTCCCGAAGAACCGGATCGGCTCGGGCTCGGGGCCGGTGGGCGCGGTGGGCGCCGCGGGCGCCGGGGCCGGGGCCTGGGCCTGCGCGGCCGGCTCGGCGGGGGTGCTCTGGTCTCGCTGGTCGTCGCTCACACCAGCGATTATCCCCCGCCGGGCCGGTCGGGCCGGGTGCGTCTCACGTGTCAGACGGGGCCCGTGCGGGGCCGGGGACGGGCCGGCTCCCCTGGAGCTCGCCGGTCGAGTGCGCGGTCCGGTGCCGGGCGGCGCGGGTCGGGCGGCGCGGGTCGGGCGGCGCGGGTCGGGCGGCGCGGGTCGGGCGGCGCGGGTCGGGCGGCGCGGGTCGGGCGGCGCGGGTCGGGCGGGGCCGGGGAGGAGAGTCCCCGGCCCGGCCCGTCAGCCGCAGTGGGCGGCCACGTAGCCGTCGCTGCCCGTCTTCACGTACGCGTCCGAGACGAACTGACCGTTGCCGATGCAGTCCCAAAGGCTCGTGGTGCCGTACGGACCCGAGACGGTGGTGCCCTCGCACTGGCAGCGGATCGTGACCCAGGCTCCGAGCGTCAGGACCTTGACCACCGAGTAGTTCGTGCCGGGTCCGCTGCGCACCTTCAGCTGGACGCCGGGTGCGACCGGATAGGACTGGTAGCCCGAGTCTCCGGCGAGGCCCTGAGCCTCATTCAGGTCATTCACTTCGTTCTCAACCGACATGAAACATCTCCCCCCTTGAGCATGACGCTCTGCAACTCGCGCAGGCTAGCAGGACCTTCCCGATTCATATGAGCCATCGACTAGGCTCCGGCGGGGGTGGTCGGAGGTGCACTCACTGCGCGCGGAACGGGCCGGGTTTCCGGAATACGCCGGGCAGTACCGGCTGGAATCGGTGCTGGGTTCCGGCGGCATGGGCGTGGTGCATTTGGCCACCTCCGACTCCGGGCTGCGGCTCGCCGTCAAGGTCGTACACGCCGAGCACGCGGTGGATCCGGAATTCAGGGCCCGCTTCCGGCAGGAGGTCGCGGCCGCCCGGCGAGTGAGCGGGGCCTTCACCGCTCCCGTCGTGGACGCGGACCCGGATGCCGAACGGCCGTGGATGGCCACCCTCTTCATCGATGCCCCGACGCTCGCCGACCGGGTACGGGAGCGGTTGTTGGACGCTGCCGAGGCGGCCCGGCTCGGGGCCGGGCTCGCGGAGGCGCTGCGGGACATCCACCGGGTGGGCGTGGTGCACCGCGACCTGAAGCCCAGCAACGTCCTGATGGCGCCCGACGGGGTGCGGGTCATCGACTTCGGGATCTCCCGGCCGGCCGACAGCGATCTGCGGACCGAGACCGGAAAGCTGATCGGGACGCCGCCCTTCATGGCACCCGAGCAGTTCCAGCGGCCGAAGGAGGTGGGGCCGGCCGCGGACGTGTTCGCGATGGGCGCCGTCCTGGTGCACGCGCTGACCGGGCACGGGCCGTTCGACTCCGACAGCCACTACCTGGTCGCGTACCAGGTGGTGCACAACGAACCCGACCTCACCGGGGTGCCGCCCGCGCTCGCGCCGATCGTCGCCCGCTGCCTCGCGAAGGATCCGGCCGACCGGCCCACGCCCGACGCGCTGCTCCTCGAACTGCGGGCCGCCGCGTACCCGACGGGCGAGGAGACCCGGGCCTTCATACCGCAGCCTCGACGGCCGTCGGGCGACGAGTCGAAGCCGAGCAGTGCCGAAGTGGACACCCACCGACGGGTGCGCCTTCCCGCCGCGGGACCGAGTCGGAAGCGCAGGACCTGGCGCCTCGCCGCAGCAGCGGCTGTCACCGTGTTGCTGACGGGCGGGGCCGCCGGGGCCTACGCGGCGTTCGGGCCCGCCGGGGCCAAGGCGGGTCAGAGGGTCTCCGACAAGGGCGCGCCCGGGCGGGGGGCGGCCCCGGAAGCGCGCACGCCGTGGTCCGCCACGGTCGGCGGTCCCGGGCAGGGGAATGCGGTGACGGCCTGTTCGTGGGGGCCGGGGGCCCTTTACTGTTCCGCGCCCGGTGTCCTCGCGGCCCGACTGAACCCGACCGACGGCAGGGCGAGCTGGTCGGTACCGGCGGCGGCCGCGGCTCCCCGGACGCCAGGGGCCACGTCCACCGCGCCCGTCGTGAACGGAGACCTGCTGCTCTCCGTGACACCGGGGAGCGGAGCGCTCCAGGCGATCGATCCGGCCACCGGTGCGCTGCGGTGGCACAAGGACCTGCCGCAGGGCACGCGGACGGTGCCGTGCGGCCGGAGGGTCCTCCTCGTGACGGATTCCGGGAACGCCACGGCGGTCGATGCGGCGACCGGGAAGGCGGAGTGGTCCAAGCGCCTGGGCGGAACGGGGGCCCTGTGGGCCGTCGGCCCGGAGCAAGCGAAGGGCAGTCGCGACCTGTACGTCTCGACGCGCTCCCCCGACGGCACCTGGTCGCAGGTCGCGGCTTTCGACTCGGAGAGCGGCACGCCCCAGTGGCAACTCCGTGTGCCGGGGACCCTCGATCCCCTCGGTACGGCACAGGGCGGGCTGTACCTGCTGTCGAGCGACGCCCACGGTATGACCGGGGCGGTCGTGCGCATCGATCTGAGCTCGCGCGCGGTGCGGCGTACCGCGCTGTCGGTCTCCCAGTTGCAGGCCGAGGCCGCCGTCGGACCGGACGGGGTGGTCTACGTCATGGGCATCTCGGGCGCGCTGGCGGCCATCGGCCCCGACAAGGAGCTCTGGCGGTTGGAGACCGCCGTGAGCGCCGCCTCGCGCCCGGTCGCCGACGGCGGGCGCGTGTACATGACGGCGGCTGACGGGCGGCTGATCGGCATCGATGCCGCGGCCGGTCGGCTGGTCGGGCAGACGATCCCGCGCATGGGCAACGGCAAGGGGACCTACACCGCCACGATCCCCGCCCCCGTCGTCGCCGACGGTCGGGTGTTCGGGTCCGCGCCCGATGGGACCGTGTTCGCCGTGGATGCGGCGAACCCCGCCGGGTGGTGATGCGGCCGGCGGGGTTCGGGGGTGGTGCGGTGGGTCAGCCCAGACGGCTGACGTCGCGGACCGCGCCCTTGTCGGCGCTGGTGGCCATCGCGGCGTAGGCGCGCAGGGCCGCCGAGACCGTGCGGTCACGGTCCTTCGGGGCGTAGACGCCGCCCAGGGCCTCGTGGCGGGCCGCCAGCGTGGCCTCGTCCACCAGGAGCTCGATCGAGCGGTTCGGGATGTCGATGCGGATCCGGTCGCCGTTCTCGACGACGGCGATGTTGCCGCCCGAGGCCGCCTCCGGGGAGGCGTGGCCGATGGAGAGGCCCGAGGTGCCGCCGGAGAAGCGGCCGTCCGTCACCAGGGCGCAGACCTTGCCGAGGCCGCGGCCCTTGAGGAAGGAGGTCGGGTAGAGCATCTCCTGCATGCCGGGGCCGCCGCGCGGGCCCTCGTAACGGATGACGACCACGTCGCCCGCCGTGATCTCCTTGCGGAGGATCTTGTCGACGGCCTCGTCCTGCGATTCGCAGACGACCGCCGGGCCCTCGAAGGTCCAGATCGACTCGTCGACGCCGGCCGTCTTGACGACGCAGCCGTCGACGGCGAGGTTGCCCTTGAGGACGGCCAGGCCGCCGTCCTTCGAGTACGCGTGCTGGACGGAGCGGATGCAGCCGCCCTCGGCGTCGAGGTCGAGGCTCTCCCAGCGCTCGGACTGCGAGAAGGCGGTGGCGGAGCGGACGCAGCCGGGGGCCGCGTGCCACAGCTCCATGGCCTCGGCGGAGGCGGTGCCGGAGCGGGCGTCCCACTTCGCCAGCCAGTCCTCCAGGTTGGTGGAGTGGACCGAGGTGACGTCCTTGTTCAGGAGGCCGCCGCGGTGCAGCTCGCCGAGGATGGCGGGGATGCCGCCGGCCCGGTGGATGTCCTCCATGTAGTACGTGCCGCCGGGCGCCACGTTCGGCGCGACCTTGGACAGGCACGGGACGCGGCGCGAGACGGCGTCGATGTCCTTGAGGTCGTAGTCCAGACCGGCTTCCTGGGCCGCGGCCAGCAGGTGCAGGATCGTGTTGGTGGAGCCGCCCATGGCGATGTCGAGGGCCATGGCGTTCTCGAAGGCCTCGCGGGAGGCGATGGAGCGCGGCAGGACCGAGTGGTCGTCCTGCTCGTAGTGGCGCTTGGTGATCTCGACGATCGTGCGGCCGGCGTCCTCGTACAGGGCGCGGCGGGCGGTGTGCGTGGCGAGGACCGAGCCGTTGCCGGGCAGGGCCAGGCCGATGGCCTCGGCGAGGCAGTTCATCGAGTTGGCGGTGAACATGCCGGAACAGCTGCCACAGGTGGGACAGGCGTTCTCCTCGATGCGCAGCACGTCCTCGTCGGAGACGTTCTCGTTCGCCGCGTCGACCATGGCGTCGATCAGGTCGAGCTTGCGGACGGTGCCGTCCACCAGGGTCGCCTGGCCGGCCTCCATCGGGCCGCCGGAGACGAAGACGACCGGGATGTTGAGGCGCATGGCGGCCATCAGCATGCCGGGGGTGATCTTGTCGCAGTTGGAGATGCAGATCAGGGCGTCGGCGCAGTGCGCCTCGACCATGTACTCCACGCTGTCCGCGATCAGGTCGCGGGAGGGCAGGGAGTAGAGCATGCCGGCGTGGCCCATCGCGATGCCGTCGTCGACGGCGATCGTGTTGAACTCGCGCGGGATGGCACCGGCTGCACGGATCGCGTCGGAGACGATGCGGCCGACCGGCGCCAGGTGCGTGTGCCCGGGGACGAACTCGGTGAACGAGTTGGCGACCGCGATGATCGGCTTGCCGATGTCCTCGCTCGCTACGCCCGAGGCGCGCATTAGGGCGCGTGCGCCCGCCATGTTGCGGCCGTGGGTGACGGTGCGGGACCTCAGCTCGGGCATGGTTCACTCCCCATGAGTGCGGCTGTACGGTCAGCCGCGACTGTGGATATGGCTCAGCTACGAGGCTACGCCCACCGCTCGCGATCCGGACAGCTCGTCCGGATCCCGGGACGGGAGGGTCACTCTTCGGGCAGGTTCAGGCCTCGGTCAGGTACCGCTGCAGGGTCGGTGCGACGAGGGTCACGATGGCTTCCGGGTCCGCAGAGGCCAGCGGCTCGACCCGGACCACGTACCGCAGGATCGCGATGCCGACCATGTGCGAGGCGGCCAGTTCCGCCCGGAACGTCGGATCCGGCACGTCGAGCTCGACGGCGACCCGTTCCAGCACCCGGCGCAGCACCAGCCCGCGCAGCACCTTCGCGGCGGCTTCGTGGGTGAGCGCGGAGCGGATGACGGCGAGCAGCGGGACCCGGGTGACGGGGTTCTCCCACACGCCCAGGAAGTAGCGGGCGAGCCGCTCCCCGATGCCGTCCGGCCCCTCGCCGAGGATCGCCGGGACCACCAGGGCGGGCTCCATGCTCACCTCGATGGCGGCGGCGAAGAGGTCTTCCTTGCTGCCGAAGTAGTGGTGCACCAGCGCCGGGTCCACGCCGGCCACCTTCGCGATGCCGCGTACGGACGTCTTGTCGTACCCGCGTTCCGCGAACACCTCGCGGGCGGCGAGCCGGATGCGTTCCTGGGTGCCGGGACCGTCGTCGGCCTCGTCCTGCCTCGGCCGACCGGGGCCGCGGCGCCGCTTCACGGGCTCGCTCACGGCCGCCGGACCTCGTGCCGGCGGGCCGTCGCGGACGTCGGGGCCGTCGGAGCGGTGGCGAGGTGCAGGCGCGTGAACGCCAGCGCTTCGGCGAGATCCGCCTCCCGCTCCGCCGAGGACATGGCCCGCCGGGTGTTCACCTCGATGACGACGTGCCCGTCGAACGCACTCCCGGCCAGCCGCTCCAGCAGCTCCGCGCAGGGCTGCGTACCCCGCCCCGGGACCAGGTGCTCGTCCTTCGCCGAGCCGTTTCCGTCGGCGAGGTGCACGTGGGCCAGCCGGTCGCCCATCCGGTCGATCATCGCGGTGGCGTCGGTCCGCGCCGTCGCCGTGTGGGAGAGGTCGACGGTGAAATGCCGGTAGTCGTCCTTGGTCACGTCCCACTCGGGCGCGTAGGCGAGCATCTCGCGGTCCCGGTACCGCCACGGATACATGTTCTCGACGGCGAACCGCACGTCCGTCTCGTCGGCCATCCGCCAGATCCCGGCCACGAACTCCCGCGAGTACTGGCGCTGCCACCGGAAGGGCGGATGGACGACCACGGTCGACGCCCCCAGCCGCTCGGCGGCGGCCTGCGCCCGCTGGAGCTTCGTCCAGGGATCCGTCGACCACACCCGCTGCGTGATCAGGAGGCAGGGCGCGTGCACGGCGAGGATCGGCATCCCGTGCTGGTCCGACAGCCGCCGCAGGGCGTCCACGTCCTGGCTGACCGGGTCCGTCCAGACCATGACCTCGACGCCGTCGTAGCCGAGGCGCGCGGCGATCTCGAAGGCGGTCGCCGTGGACTCCGGGTAGACGGAGGCGGTGGAAAGGGCGACTTTCGCGGTCGGGACACGGACTGGTTCTGCCACGGGGACAGCGTACGGGGCGCGACGGACCCGGGCGGGATGGCTTTGCTCACCCGAGGCCCGCCGCTTACCGCGCGCGTACGGTGGAAATGCGGCCGCTTGCTCCCGCACAGGAGGGAAAGGTCATGCCCGAACACAGGGTCGGCACGCAGGAGGAATTCGAGGCAGCCCGCCGGGAACTCCTCGTGGAGGAGAAGAAACTCACCCGCCGCGGCGACGAGCTCGCGCGCAAGCGCCGCGAACTCCCCTGGGTACCGGTCGCGAAGGACTACCTCTTCGAGACCGCCCGGGGCACCAAACCCCTCGCGGACCTCTTCGACGGCCGGTCCCAACTCCTCGTCTACCACTTCATGTTCGGCCCGCCCTACGAGGCCGGCTGCCCCGTCTGCTCCTCGATCGCGGACACCCTCGACCCCAACGCGGTCCACCTCGCGGCCCGCGACGTCACCCTGATCTGCTCCTCGCGCGCCCCCGTCGACAAGCTCCTCGCCTACCGCGACCGGATGGGCTGGACCTTCGACTGGGTCTCCTCCGGCGGCAACGACTTCCACCGCGACCTGGGATTCCAGTACACGGAGGAGGAACTGGCCCCCTTCCTGGGCGGCGAGATCCCCCCGACCGTGATCCAGATGGCGAAGGCGACCGGCACGGACGTCCTCGGCTACGTCACCGAGGGCCCCGGCATGAGCTGCTACGCCCTCGCGGACGGCACAGTCCACCGCACGTACGTCACCACCGCCCGCGGCCTCGAACCGGCCATGGCCTACTACGGCCTCCTCGACCGCACCGCGCTGGGCCGCCACGAGGAAGGCGAACAAACCCACTGGCTGCGCCGCCACGACGAGTACGACCGGCCCTGACGGTTCCCTGGCGGGACCTTGCCGGGGCCCTGCCGGGCCCTGCCGGGTGGTCGGCCATGGCGTCGTCGGCCGGCCCGGACGGGCCGCGGACGCCGTCGGCGAGGAGCGCGTAGCGATCCGTCGCGCCGTGGATCAGCCCTGGACGGGTAACCCCCCAACCCCTCTCGCCGCCGACCGACCGAGGCCCCGACCGGACCGAGACCCCGACCGGCGGACCGGGCGGCGTGGGTGCCGCTGCGCGGAGCCGCTCCCCTACCCGCCCTTCCACCGTTCCCCGGGCTCCGCCCGGACCCCGCGCCTCAAACGCCGGCGAGGCTGAAAGACCCGCGGCTCCGCCCCGGCCCCCGGTCCTCAAACGCCGGACGGGCTGGAAGGCGGGCGCCATCCCCAGGCCGCGCCCCAAACCGGTGAGCCGGTGAGCCGGTGAGCCGGAACCAGGCTTCGGGGAAGGGAATCCCCAGCGCCCGGCGCCCCGGCCCACACCCAAGGGGGCGGGTGGGCAACCACCGACCCGGAGGCGGGGTCGAGGGGGTGGAGGCCCCGTACTCCCCCAACGGCACCCCACCCCGCCCCTACCCCACCGGCTCCCCCGGCGTCGGCAAGTGGTCCAGGCGGCGCAGGATCACGCCCTCCCGCAGCGCCCACGGGCAGATCTCCAGCGCGTCCACGCCGAACAGGTCCATCGCGCCCTCCGCGACCAGCGCGCCCGCCAGGAGCTGGTTGGCCCGGCCCTCCGAGACGCCCGGCAGGGCCGACCGCTGGGCCGTGGTCATCGCGGCCAGGCGGGGGACCCACTCCTCCAGGGACTTGCGGGTCAGGTCGCGCTGGACGTACAGGCCCTCCGCCGAGCGGGCCGCGCCCGTGATCCGCGCCAGCTGCTTGAAGGTCTTCGAGGTCGCCACGACGTGGTCCGGCGCGCCGAAGCGGCTGAACTCGCCGACCGTCCGGGCGATCTCCGCCCGTACGTGCCTGCGCAGGGAGCGGATGTCCAGCGGGTCGGGCGGGTCCCCGGGGAGCCAGCCCGCCGTGAGGCGACCGGCGCCCAGCGGGAGGGAGACGGCCGCGTCCGGGTCCTCGTCGATGCCGAACGCGATCTCCAGGGAGCCGCCACCGATGTCGAGGACCAGCAGCTTCCCCGCCGACCAGCCGAACCAGCGGCGTGCCGCCAGGAAGGTCAGCCGGGCCTCGTCGTCGCCGCTGAGCACGGGCAGGTCGATGCCGACCTCGGCCTTGACCCGCGCCAGGACCTCGTCCGCGTTCGTGGCCTCGCGCACGGCGCTGGTCGCGAAGGGGAGGACGTCCTCGCACCCCTTGTCCTCGGCGGCCTGGACGGCATCGGCGAGGACGGTGATCAGACGCTCTATGCCCTCGGGGGTGACGGCTCCGCCCTCGTCGAGCAGCTCCGCCAGCCGCATCTCCACCTTGTGCGAATGCGCGGGCTGCGGGCGCGCGCCGGGGTGCGCGTCCACCACCAGCAGGTGGACCGTATTCGAACCCACATCCAGGACACCGAGTCTCATAGGGGGAAACGCTACTGCGGCGAACGCGTAGGGGTCTCGTAAGGGGCGTTTACGCTTGGGTTTGTGCCAAATATGAAGAAGGCCGACAAGACCCGGTCGAAGAAGGACTCGGGCAAGGGCAAGGCCAAGAGCAGCCCCAGCAGCATGCAGAAGAACGAAGCCGACGAGAAGGGCCTGGACTTCCCCCGGGCCTGGGTGGAGTTCCCCGATCCCGCAGACGCGGAACAGGTCTTCCGCTGTGACCTGACCTGGCTGACCTCCCGCTGGACCTGCATCTTCGGCAGCGGCTGCCAGGGCATCCAGGCGGGCAGGGCCGACGACGGCTGCTGCACGCTGGGCGCGCACTTCTCCGACGAGGACGACGAGAAGCGGGTCGCCGAGCACGTGGCGCGGCTGACGCCGGAGTTGTGGCAGTTCCACGACGTGGGCAGTGAGACCGGCTGGACGCAGTTCGACGACGACGGCGAGAAGCAGACCCGCCGCTGGGACGGCGCCTGCATCTTCCTGAACCGGCCCGGTTTCCCGGCCGGGGCCGGCTGCTCGCTGCACATCCTGGCCCTGAAGAACGGGCAGGAGCCGCTGGAGACCAAACCGGACGTGTGCTGGCAGCTGCCGATCCGCCGTACGTACGACTGGATCGACCGGCCCGACGACACCCGCGTGCTCCAGGTGTCGATCGGCGAGTACGACCGTCGCGGCTGGGGCCCCGGCGGCCACGACCTGCACTGGTGGTGCACGTCGGCCACGTCCGCGCACGGCGCCGGCAAGCCGGTGTACGAGTCGTACAAGGCGGAGCTGACCGAGTTGATGGGCAAGGAGGGCTACGCGGCCCTCGTGGAGCTGTGCGAGGCGCGGCTGTCGTCGCTGCTGCCGATGGCTCCGCACCCGGCGGACCCGGCCTAGGGCCGCACCCGACGGACCGGCCTGGGCGGGGTCCGGCGGGGGTCCGGACCAAAGCGGACCCCCGCCGCCCCGCTGCCCCGCCGCCCGCCGACCCGCCGCCCCGCCACCGCTCACGCCCCCGGCGTGGCTCCCGGGGCCGGGGAAGCCGTTCCGCCCGGCCCCGGCGCCGGCTCGCTCGCGCCGGGCGTCGGCGTCGGGGATCCGGGCGGGATCTCGGACGGCGTCGGGGTGGGGGTCGGCGTCGGAGTGGGGGTCGGTTGCGGGTTCTCGGAGTGCCCGGGGGTCGGAGTCGGGGTCGGGACCGGAGTCGGCGTCGAGGGCGGCTGCGGTGCCGGGCGCCCCTTGCCCTGGATGGAGACCACGGTGCCGCCCGGGTCCACGCCCACCCGGGCCCTCCAGGCGCCCACGGGCTGGGCGTCGTGGTCCACGGCGATGGTCAGGGTGACCGATTCTCCTGGGGCCAGCGTGCCCGCCGTACGGCTCGCGCGCAGCCAGGGCGCGTCGGACCACAGCCGCCAGTCCACGGGGGCGCCCCCGGAGGCGGTGAGGGTGAGCACGGTGGTGCTGCCGTACGAGGACGCGACCACGGTGAGCCGGCCGGCGGCACCGGCCCGGTCCGTCACCGGCGGGCCGCTGCTGATGACCTCGACGGAGACGTCCGGGTCCTCGCTGCCCGGGGCGAAGCCGGGGGCGCCGGTGGTGGTGGCGGTGTTCCCGGTGTTCTCGTACGCGGCCAGCGGGTGGCCCTCGGTACGGGCCGTCGGGAGTTCCGACTCGCTCGCGGAGATGCGGGCGGACGTGCCGCCGACGGGCTCGGCCGTGCTGGGCGCGCCCCGGTAGGCCGCCCAGAGCGCCAGGACCGGGGCCGCGACGACGGTGGCGACGACGGTGGTGGTCACGGCGCGGGCGCGCAGCCGGTCGCGGCGGGCGGCGCGGTCCTTGGGGTCCATCGGGAAGCCGGTGCGGTCGAAGCGCGGGCCGGGGCCGCGGCTGCGGCCGCCGCGGCCGGAGCGGAGCATCGCGGCGTGGACGGCGGTACGGGGGGCCGGGACGAGCGGGAGGCCGACCGGGTCGATGCCGCCGGAGCCGGGCCAGGGGGCGCCGGCGCCCACGCGTTCGGCGACGCGGCGGCAGCGCGGGCAGTCGTCGACGTGTCGGACGAGCTCGGCGCGCAGGCTGCTGGAGAGGAGCACTCCCCCGCCGACGGACCCGGCACCGAATCCGGCCGCCCCGGCCCCGGCCCCCGTCCCGTCGTCGCCGGTGAGTCTGGAGACCGACGGGCAGTTGCCGGTCTCGACGACGGCGAGGGCGGCGCGGGTGCGTTCCACCTCGCAGGCGGCGCCGGTCAGCAGCTCGCGGGCGGCGGCCGGGGGCGTACCGAGGACGGCGGCGAGTTCGCCGACGCCGAGGCGGTGGCGGACGGCGAGTTCGAGGGCCTCGCGCTGTTCGGGCGTGGTGCCGGCGGCCTCGGGCCAGGCGAGCCGGGCCAGCTCGGTACGGCGGTAGGCGCTGACGTCAAGCGGGCGGTGCGCGGGTGTCGGGGGCGTCGCGGGGTCCGGACCTCCGTCACCACCCGGCGCACGGCCGCGCCCGGTGTGCTCCGGCGCACGCCGGGCGGAATGCGCGCCCTGTCTCGCGCGCCGCTGCTCGGCAAGCCTGCGCAGGCAGCCCCAGCGGGCCAGGGCGTACAGCCAGGCCCGCCGGTCCCCCTCGTGGGGGCAGCGGCCGGGGTACCGCTCGGCCACGGAGAGGACGTCGCCCAGCACGTCGGTGGCGGTGTCGTGGTCGCACAGCACCGACAGGCAGTACGTGAACAGGCCGTCCAGGTAGGGCTCGTGCCGGAAGGCGGGCGGCTGCTCCGCATCGAGAGGGGCGCGCCCGTGCGCCCGGTGTGCGCCGGTGCGCGGTGAGGGGTGTGCCTGGTGGCTGCTGTTCACCTGGCGACCGTAGGCGGCGCGCCGGTGACGCCTTGGAAGCCTTCAGCACATTTAGCCCTTACGGGTGAACAGATCGGTACGGCACTGACACGGGCACTGACACCGACGATGACGCCGGCGCTGACACCGGCGCTGACACCGGCGCTGGCGGCCCGGCCGCACCCTCCGTACCGGACGGAAGTCCCCGCTGTCGGTGGCGGCGGCTACCGTTGCGGCATGGCTGCCCGTACATCTCGTTCATCCGCCAAGGACCGGCCGTCCTACCGCTGCTCCGAGTGCGGCTGGACGACCGCGAAATGGCTCGGCCGGTGTCCCGAATGCCAGGCGTGGGGCACCGTCGAGGAGATGGGCGCGCCCGCCGTGCGGACCACCGCCGCCGGGCGGGTGTCGGCGGCGGCGGTGCCGATCGCGCAGGTCGACGGGCGGACGGCGACCGCGCGCAGCACCGGCGTGGACGAGCTGGACCGGGTCCTCGGCGGCGGGCTCGTGCCCGGCGCCGTCGTCCTGCTCGCCGGGGAGCCGGGCGTCGGGAAGTCGACGCTGCTGCTGGACGTGGCGGCGAAGGCGGCGAGCGACGAGCACCGCACCCTGTACGTCACGGGCGAGGAGTCCGCGAGCCAGGTGCGGCTGCGCGCCGACCGGATCAACGCGCTGAGCGACCACCTCTACCTGGCCGCCGAGACCGATCTGTCCGCCGTGCTCGGGCACCTGGACGCGGTGAAGCCCTCCCTCCTCATCCTCGACTCCGTACAGACCGTCGCCTCGCCCGAGATCGACGGCGCGCCCGGCGGGATGGCCCAGGTCCGCGAGGTGGCCGGCGCGCTGATCCGGGCGTCCAAGGAGCGCGGCATGTCCACGCTCCTCGTCGGTCACGTGACGAAGGAGGGGGCCATCGCCGGCCCCCGGCTGCTGGAGCACCTGGTCGACGTGGTGCTGAGCTTCGAGGGGGACCGGCACGCCCGGCTGCGGCTCGTGCGCGGCGTCAAGAACCGGTACGGCGCGACCGACGAGGTCGGCTGCTTCGAGCTGCACGACGAGGGGATCACCGGGCTCGCCGACCCGAGCGGGCTGTTCCTGACCCGCCGCGCCGAGGCGGTTCCCGGCACCTGCCTGACGGTGACGCTGGAGGGCAAGCGCCCGCTGGTCGCCGAGGTGCAGGCGCTCACGGTGGATTCGCAGATCCCCTCCCCGCGGCGCACGACCTCGGGCCTGGAGACCTCGCGCGTCTCGATGATGCTGGCGGTGCTGGAGCAGCGCGGCCGGATCACGGCGCTCGGCAAGCGCGACATCTACAGCGCGACGGTGGGCGGGGTGAAGCTCACCGAGCCCGCCGCCGACCTGGCGATCGCGCTCGCCCTGGCCTCGGCCGCCAGTGACGTGCCGCTCCCGAAGAACCTGGTGGCGATCGGGGAGGTCGGGCTGGCGGGCGAGGTGCGGCGCGTGACGGGCGTACAGCGCCGGCTCGCGGAGGCGCACCGGCTCGGGTTCACGCACGCGCTGGTCCCGGCCGATCCGGGGAAGGTGCCGGCCGGGATGAAGGTCGTCGAGGTCGCCGACATGGGCGACGCGCTGCGGGTACTGCCGCGCGGCCGGTCCCGTACGCCGGCGAAGGAGCGGGCCGCGGACTGACGCGCGGATCCCATGATCAGCGGGTCCGTACGGGGCTCCGCGGGGCCCCGCCTGGCCAAGCCACGGCGGGCCCGCAGCGCGCGCCGGTAGACTTCGGGATGGTCCGCCCGGCCGGAGGCAGGCGGCGCAACCCGCGACCGGAGGAGTGCAGTGGCAGCCAAGGACGGGGCAGCAGCACCCGGGAAGTCCGGCGCGAGCTCCAAGCACGAGGCGTTGATGCGCGCTTCGCTGAGCGCGGTCGCCCCTGGTCAGCCGTTGCGTGACGGCCTCGAACGGATCGTCCGCGGCAACACCGGCGGGCTCATCGTCCTCGGCATGGACAAGGCCGTCGAGGCGATGTGCACCGGCGGTTTCGTGCTGGACGTGGAGTTCACGGCGACCCGGCTGCGCGAGCTGTGCAAGCTCGACGGCGCGCTCATCCTCGACAAGGACATCACCAAGATCCTGCGGGCCGGCGTCCAGCTGGTGCCGGACGCGTCGATCCCGACGGAGGAGACGGGCACCCGTCACCGGACCGCGGACCGCGTCTCGAAGCAGTGCGGCTTCCCGGTGGTGTCGGTCTCCCAGTCCATGCGACTGATCGCGCTGTACGTGGACGGCGAGCGGCGCGTCCTGGAGGAGTCCGGGGCGATCCTGTCCCGAGCGAACCAGGCGCTGGCCACGCTGGAGCGGTACAAGCTGCGCCTCGACGAGGTCGCGGGCACGCTGTCGGCGCTGGAGATCGAGGACCTGGTCACGGTGCGCGACGTGACGGCGGTCGCGCAGCGGCTGGAAATGGTGCGCCGGATCGCGACCGAGATCGCCGAGTACGTGGTCGAACTGGGCACGGACGGGCGACTGCTGTCGCTCCAGCTGGACGAGCTGACGGTCGGGATCGAGCAGGAGCGGGAGCTCGTCATCCGGGACTACGTGCCGGAGCCGACGGCGAAGCGTTCCCGCACGGTGGACGAGGCGCTGTCCGAGCTGGACGCGCTGACCCACGCGGAGCTGCTGGAACTGCCGATCGTGGCGCGGGCGCTGGGATACACGGGCTCGCCGGAGACCCTGGATTCGGCGGTGTCCCCGCGGGGCTACCGGCTGCTGGCGAAGATCCCCCGGCTGCCGGGGGCCATCATCGAGCGGCTGGTCGAGCACTTCGGCGGGCTGCAGAAACTGCTGGCGGCCTCGGTGGACGACCTTCAGGCGGTGGACGGGGTCGGCGAGGCGCGTGCGCGCAGTGTCCGCGAGGGCCTGTCCCGCCTGGCGGAGTCGTCCATCCTGGAACGCTACGTCTAGGAGACCCTGCCCCTTCGGCTCCGCCGACCGAACGCCGTGGCCCCGCGCCTCGAACGCCGGCGGGGCTGGATTTGGCCGCTGCGTCTCGAAATCCAGCCCCTCCGGCGTTCGAGGAGCGGGGCCGGGCGGATCCCGGGAAGCGGCGGTGCGGGCGGGATCGGACAGCAGGGACGCGGGGTCCGGGGCGGAGCCCCGGGGACGGGGGCCGGGGCAAAGGCCCCCGGGTCAGTCCTGTTTGAGGACGAACGAGGCTCGGGTCACCTGCATGCCCGGCGCCTTGACCTCGACCACGTACGTGTCAGGACCCGCGGACCCCGCCGGAGGCGACTGGCACTGGTCGGGTGCGCTGAACCGGCGGTCCCAGTCCAGCGACTGCTTCGTTTCGCCGCCCGCCGGAACGCGGAAGAACGCGTTGCCCGCGCCCGTCGGGCAGTCCGCCGACGACCAGACCGCCTTGCTCGTGGCCGCCTGAAGGATGGTCACGACCGCCTGCTTCGGGCCGAGGTCGACCTTGCAGGTGCTGCCGGAGGTGTTGCGGGCGATCAGTTCGAGACGGGGCTTCTCGTTCGCCTCGTACTCGTTCTTCACGCTCTTCACCTCCCACTGCAACGCACTCGGCGCGCACGTGATGAGCGGGGAGTCCGCAGGGACGGCCGCCGAGCCGCCGGAACCACCGGAAGCGGAGGCTCCGCCGGCGCCCTTGCCGGCGCCCGGGTCCCCGTTCTTTCCCGAACCGCCGTCGGCGCCGGAGGAGGCGCCGCCGCCCGACGACTCCGCGCGGCCGCCTGGGGCGGTGCCGATCGCGGGTCCCGTGCCGGAGGGTCCGGGGGTGATCGCGGTGACGGTGTCGGGGCCCTTCTGGCCCTTGCCGTTCGTATTCGTCTTCCCCCCACCGGAACTGACGGTCCATACGGCGAGGAGCGCGAGGAGCGCGACGACGGACGCCAGCACAGCCCTCCGTCGCCAGTAGATGGAGGAGGGGAGCGGCCCGACCGGATTGCGCAGAGATCCCACGAACGGAACCTTACGAGAGTTCACGGCCCGATCAGTGCCCCACATGCCGCGCAGCGGGCTCGATTTGCCGATCATCGGCCTGCCGGCGCCATCGCGGTGGGTCAAAACCGGCCAGGCGTCTGACGCCCCGTTGACCTCGCCCTCGGTACCGTCGGTCACCATGCACAGCTCGGATCTCTATCGCGACATCACCGACTTCGCCCACTCCACCCCCGCCTGGGCGCAGTCGGCGTTCGAAGTGTGGACGGAGTACGGACTCCTCCTGTTCGGCCTGCTCTTCATAGCCGTCTGGTGGCGCTCGCGCGGACGGGCGGGCGGCCCCCGCCCGGTGGCGCTCGCCGTCCTCGCGCCGCTCGCCACCGCGGTCGCGTACGTCGCGTCCGAGGCCGTCAAGTCGGTCGTCGACGAGGAGCGGCCCTGCCGGGCCGTCGCCGGGGCCGCGGCCTCGCTCATCCCCTGCCCCGCGCCCGGGGACTGGTCCTTCCCGAGCAACCACGCCGCCATCGCGGGCGCCGCCGCCGTCGCGCTGGCCCTCGCCGTGCGCCGGCTGGCGCTGCTGACCGTGCCGCTCGCGCTGCTGATGGCCTTCTCCCGCGTCTACGTCGGCGTGCACTACCCGCACGACGTGGCCGTCGGCCTGCTGCTGGGCGGCTCCCTGGCCGCCCTCCTCGTCCTCGCGCTCACCGGCCCGGCCTGCGCGGTCATCGCCGCCATGCGGGCGAGCGGGCTCCGCCCCGCCGTCTGGTTCACCGGTCCGGGCCCGGCGTCGGAGACGACCTGACCCGAAACGTGCCAGGATGCCGTCTGCCATGACTGCTTCCGCTTCCGCATCCGCCGCCGCGTCCCCCGCCTCCTCGCACCCGTTGCACGACCCCGTCATCGCGTGGTTCGAGGAGCACGCCCGCGACCTGCCCTGGCGCCGCCCCGAGGCCGGCCCCTGGGGGGTCATGGTCAGCGAGTTCATGCTCCAGCAGACCCCCGTCAGCCGGGTCCTGCCGGTCTACGAGCAGTGGATCGCCCGCTGGCCGCGCCCCGCCGACCTGGCCGCCGAGGCCCCCGGTGAGGCCGTACGGGCCTGGGGGCGGCTCGGCTACCCGCGCCGGGCCCTGCGCCTGCACGGCGCGGCCGTCGCGATAACGGAGCGGCACGGGGGCGACGTCCCGAGCGAGCACGCGCAGCTCCTCGCGCTGCCCGGGATCGGCGAGTACACGGCGGCCGCCGTGGCCTCCTTCGCGTACGGGCAGCGGCACGCCGTGCTCGACACGAACGTGCGGCGGGTCTTCGCGCGCACCGCCACCGGGATCGAGTACCCGCCGAACGCCACCACGGCCGCCGAGCGGCGCCTGGCCCGGGAGTTGCTCCCCGCGGACGAGGAGACCGCTGCCCGCTGGGCGGCCGCCTCGATGGAGCTCGGCGCGCTGGTGTGCACGGCCAAGAGCCCGGACTGCGCCCGCTGCCCGGTGGCCGGGCTGTGCGCCTGGCGGCTCGCCGGGAAGCCGGCGCACGAGGGACCGCCGCGGCGCGGGCAGACGTACGCGGGCACGGACCGGCAGGTGCGCGGCCGGTTGCTGGCCGTGCTCCGGGAGGCCGTGGGACCCGTACCGCAGTCCGTGCTCGACACGGTCTGGGACGAGCCGGTACAGCGGGCGCGGGCGCTGGACGGGCTGGTCTCGGACGGCCTGGTGGAGCCGCTCGCGGGGTCCCTGTACCGGCTTCCGATGACGTGAGGGGGCGCGCCCATCGGTCCGGATGGCCGGCCGATGAGCGTCGGGTGACGGCCGGGTGACGTGGCGGCGACGGGATCCGAAGGGGCGTCACCACCCTTCGCCGACACGGTGGTAACCGACTCAACCATTCCGCTTCCGTCGGGAAACCCCAGCTCACAGCCGCTGTTACACAACCTATGGGTGTCCGTGCGCCCACCGAGGTCTGGACCGCACAGTGCCGTGACAACCCCTCCGTACCTTCGGATCCGTAAGACGGCGGATGAGCGGGCGGATGGCAGTGGAGGCGGTCGAGATGGCGCACGGCGATGTACTCGAATTCGAAGAGTACGTACGCACCCGGCAGGACGCCCTGCTGCGCAGTGCCCGGCGCCTCGTCCCGGACCCGACGGACGCGCAGGACCTCCTGCAGACCGCGCTCGTGCGCACCTACGGCCGCTGGGACGGCATCGCGGACAAGTCCCTGGCCGACGCCTACCTCCGCCGGGTCATGATCAACACCCGCACCGAGTGGTGGCGCGCCCGCAAGCTCGAAGAGGTCCCCACCGAGCAGCTGCCCGACGCCTCCGTCGAGGACGGCTCCGACCAGCGCGCCGACCGCGCGCTACTGATGGACATCCTCAAGGTGCTCGCCCCCAAGCAGCGCAGCGTCGTCGTCTTGCGACACTGGGAGCAGATGAGCACCGAGGAGACCGCCGCCGCGCTCGGGATGTCTGCGGGTACGGTGAAGAGCACGCTGCATCGCGCGCTGGCCCGTCTCCGGCAGGAACTGGAGAGCCGGGACCTGGACATGCGCGCGCTGGAACGCGGTGACCACACCATCCGGTACGAGGGGCGTGAGCGGTGCGCGGCCTGAACGGCCAAAACAGGGGTTCGACGGGCTTGCCCGGCAGTTCTCTGGTCCTGATGTCGGCGGGGGCGATCGTCCTCGTCGGCACTGCCGTGTTCGCGGTCGGCTGCTCCACCGGGGGCACCGGCCTGCGCGACGGCGGCCCCGCCCGCAGCGAGGCCGTGGCCAAGGCCGGCACCGGGGCTCCCGCGGTGTCCACCTCGCCCACCGAGCCCGGGGCCCCCTCCGAGTCCTCCGACGTGCACGACCCCTCCTCGCCGTCCGCCGCCCCGTTCGGCCAGGCCCTGAAGAAGATCGACCCCGTCAAGCTCCTGATGGCGGACCCCAAGGTCAGCACCGCGGTCAAGCGGGACCTCAAGCCCTGCTCGGGCAACGACTACCCGGTGGAC
The DNA here is from genome assembly GCF_042889825.1 of Streptomyces sp. NPDC002467. Classification (NCBI taxonomy): domain Bacteria; kingdom Bacillati; phylum Actinomycetota; class Actinomycetes; order Kitasatosporales; family Streptomycetaceae; genus Streptomyces; species Streptomyces sp. NPDC002467. Next base: position 23,395 of record NZ_JBIARJ010000001.1, read on the forward strand.
GTGAGCTACGGGAAGGTCACCGGGGGCCCGGCCGCCGACATCGTCGTCAACGTGCTGTCCTGCGCCGACGCACTCGGCCGCGGCTCGTACGTGTACCGCCAGGACGGCGGGAAGTACGAGAATGTGTTCTCGGACGAGCAGCCACCCCTGTACGCGGAGATCGACCGCGGCGACCTGGTGGTCACCAAGCAGGTCTACGCGAAGAGCGACGCGCTCGCGTATCCGTCGGGGGAGGACGTGATCACGTACCACTGGAACGGGGAGAAGTTCACCGAGCAGGACCGGGTCCACTCGGAGTACAGCAACGTGGTCGACGGCGGGGCCCAGCCGGCCCCGGCCCTGACCCAGAAGAACTGAGGCGAGGCTTCCGCATGGCCGAGACCCATGTCCTGTTCGTCGAGGACGACGACGTCATCCGCGAGGCCACGACCCTGGCGCTGGAACGCGACGGGTTCGTGGTCACCGCCATGCCCGACGGACTGTCCGGTCTGGAGTCGTTCCGGGCCGACCGGCCCGACATCGCCCTGCTCGACGTGATGGTCCCCGGCATGGACGGCGTGAGCCTGTGCCGCCGCATCCGCGACGAGTCCACCGTCCCCGTGATCATGCTCTCGGCGCGGGCCGACTCCATCGACGTGGTGCTGGGCCTGGAGGCGGGCGCCGACGACTACGTCACCAAGCCCTTCGACGGCTCCGTGCTCGTCGCCCGCATCCGCGCCGTCCTGCGCCGCTTCGACCACTCGGGCGGCGACCGGAACGGCGGCCCGGCCCCCGACGGCGACGGCCCCGACGGGGAGCGCGGGGTCCTGTCCTTCGGTGACCTGGAGGTCGACACCGAGGGCATGGAGGTACGGAAGGCGGGCGCCCCCGTGGCCCTGACGCCGACCGAGATGCGACTGCTGCTGGAGTTCTCCTCCGCGCCGGGCACCGTGCTGTCGCGCGACCGCCTGCTGGAGCGGGTCTGGGACTACGACTGGGGCGGCGACACCCGCGTCGTCGACGTCCACGTGCAGCGACTGCGCACCAAGATCGGGCAGGACCGGATCGAGACGGTCCGGGGCTTCGGATACAAGCTGAAGGCTTGACTTCGCCCCCTCCCGGCCTCGACCGGGACTCCCCCCATGAGAAGACAGGCATGAGACGGTTCACCCTCCGGACGGGGATCCGCTGGAAGATCACCCTCGCCATCGCGGCCGTCGGCGCGCTCACCGCCGTCGCACTGAGCCTCGTGGTGCACAGCGCTGCCCGGGTCTCGATGCTGGAGAGCGCCCGTGAGGTGCAGCTGGACCGCGTGCAGTTCATCTCCCGCAACACCGACTCGGGCCGTCGGCCCATGATGGGCGCCAAGGTCAACGACCCGGAGCTGCCGGCGCAGTTGCGCGAGAAGGCCCGGTCGGGGCGGCGCGGCACCTTCGTGCAGGAGAACCCGCACGGGCTGCCGGAGGTGTGGGCCGCCGTACCGCTCGGGAACGGGCAGGTGCTGTCGCTGCACACGCAGTTCCGGGAGAGCGCCAACATGGTCCGCGACCTGGACCGGGCCCTGGTCATCGGCTCCCTCGCCGTGGTCATCGGCGGCTCGGCGCTCGGCGTGCTCATCGGGGGGCAGATCTCGCGCAGGCTGCGCAAGGCCGCGGCGGCCGCGCAGCGGGTGGCGCACGGGGACCCGGAGGTCCGCGTACGGGACGCGGTCGGGGGCGTCGTACGCGACGAGACCGACGACCTCGCGCGGGCCGTCGACGCCATGGCCGACGCGCTCCAGCAGCGGCTGGAGGCGGAGCGGCGGGTCACCGCGGACATCGCGCACGAGCTGCGCACCCCGGTGACCGGTCTGCTCACGGCGGCGGAACTGCTGCCCCCTGGGCGGCCGACCGAGCTGGTGCGGGACCGGGCGCAGGCGCTGCGCGCGCTCGTGGAGGACGTACTGGAGGTGGCCCGGCTGGACAGCGCGTCCGAGCGGGCCGAGCTGCAGGACGTGGCGCTGGGCGAGTTCGTGAGCCGACGGGTGAAGGCGCTGATGCCGGAGGCCTCGGTACGGGTGGTCGCGGACGAGATCGTCAGCACCGACCCGCGGCGGCTGGAACGGATCCTGGGGAACCTGCTGGCGAACGCCGCGCGGTACGGGCAACCGCCGATCCAGGTCGACGTGGAGGGGCGGGTCGTACGGGTCCGCGACCACGGGCCCGGCTTCCCGGAAGCCCTGCTGCGCGAAGGCCCGAGCCGGTTCCGTACGGGGTCCACCGACCGGGCGGGCGTCGGCCACGGCCTCGGGCTGACCATCGCGGAAGGGCAGGCGCGGGTGCTGGGCGCGCGGCTGACGTTCCGCAACGTGGCGGCCCCTGCGGCGTTGGCCGGCGGAGCCGGCGGGGCTGCGGGGGCGGTGGCGGTCCTGTGGCTCCCGGAACACGCCCCGACGGCCACGGGCAGCTTCCCGGTGATCCAGGTCCCGTAGGGGACCCCTCCGCCCCACCGGGTCCGGGCGAGTCCCCGTCACCCCCACGGCGCTCCGCGCCCGCGCCTCAATCGCCGGCGGGGCTGAGTATCAGCCCGTCCGGCGATTGAGGACCGGGGTCCGGGGCGGAGCCCCGGGGAACGGTGGAAGGGCGGGTAGGGGACCGGCTCCGCGCAGCGGCACCCCGGCCCGGGCCGGGGAGTGGGCCGTCGGGGCCGGGCGCGCGCCGGGTGTCCCCGGGCCTACGTCCGTGCGGGGCAGTGACTTAGCATCCCAGGCATGACCGACGGCACGAATCCTCCCAGCAATCCGCAGCCCGAGCCCGCCCCGGGGAGCGGCGGCTTCGGACCCGCGCCGGGCGGCTACGGGTTCCCGCCCGCCCAGCCCGGCGGTTACGGGTTCCCGCCCCCGCAACCCGGGCAGCCCGGCCCGCCGATACCCGGCGGCTACGGCTATCCGAACCAGCAGCCGGAGCCGGCGCCCGCGGCCTTCGTTCCGGCGCCGCAGCCGGACTGGGAGGCGATGGCCGACCGCTCCGAGGCGCAGCGTTCCCGCCGCAGGATGGTGTTCGTCTCGCTCGGCGTCGTCGGTGCGCTGCTGGCCGGCGGTGCCGGCTGGTTCTTCTTCGCGCGGAGCGAGGGCGGCGGCCCGGACAACGACAAGCCGCCGGTCGCCTCGGGCTCCCCCAGTCCCTCGCAGAGCGCCGCCGAGGAGAACGCGGTCACGGTGCCGAACGAGCCGACGCAGCTGCGTGACCGTGCGAACAACGGCCCGGCGGTGCAGCTGGCGATGAACCCGGGCGTCGAGCTGGTCAAGATGGAGAACCGCAACGAGCTGCGCCTCAAGGGTGGGGCGGAGTCCTTCGCGCAGGGCAACGAGCAGGCCGTGGACGTCACCAAGAGCTTCACCGTGACCACGCGCGTCTACAGCGTGACGGAGACGGGCACCCGCATGGCCATCAGCCAGGGGGACGGCGTCTCCTACTCCTTCGAGCTCGGCTTCGAAGTGGTGAGCGGCAAGAAGTCCTGGGTGTTCCGGGTACAGACCGGTGAGAAGGGCGCGGCCGCCACCGCCCAGCAGGTGGTCGTGGAGGCGCCCGAGGCGCTGAAGAAGTGGACCCAGCTGACCGGTACGTACGACGCCGAGAAGAAGACGATCGCGCTGTACGTGAACGACAAGGCCGCGGGCCAGGCCCAGGTCTCGGGGATCTGGGCGGGCCCGGGTCCGGTTCAGCTGGGCCGGGCCCGGCACCACGGGATCTGGAGCGGCTCGTTCGTCGGTTCGATGGACCGCATCCGGGTCTGGGACAAGGCCCTGGCCCCCGAGCAGGTGGCGGTGCTGGATTCGGGCAACCTGAGCAAGCTCGGGAAGCCGAAGCACGCCTGGCTGATTTAGATCGTGACGCCGGCGTTGCGCAGGAAGGCGACCGGGTTGACGGCCGAGCCGTAGTTCGGCGTGGTGCGGATCTCGAAGTGCAGGTGCGGGCCGCTGGAGTTGCCGGTGTTGCCGGACAGGGCTATCCGCTGGCCCTTGGCGACCTTCTGGCCGATCTTGACCTGGATCTTCGAGAGGTGCGCGTACTGCGAGTACGTGCTGTTGCCGTGCTTGATCACGATGGCGTTGCCGTAGGCCGGGCCGTCGCCGCCGCCGTTGGGGCCGGCCTTGACGACGGTGCCCGCCGCGGCGGCGTCGACCGGGGTGCCGGACGGGACGGCGAAGTCCTGGCCGGAGTGCTTGTGGGCCCACATGCCGCCGGCCTGGGCGAAGGTCGCGGACAGCGTGTACTTGGCGACGGGCTTCTCCCACGCGGCCTTGGTGGTCTGCGTCGTGTCGGCGAACGCGGCGGTCGTCCCGGCTCCCACGGCCAGCACGGCGCCGAGAGCGGTGGCGGTGACGGCGATACGGGTACGACGGGTGCTGACGCGCTTCGCGAACATGAACGGACCTCCGGGGCCGGGAACAAGGGCGGTGCCATGCCCGTCACGGGCATGAAGTGACCCGGCACGATGAAGCACATGCCGGGCTGGCCTCACCTTGGTAACCCGAGCTCCCGGACTTTCCCAAACATCCCTTTTACTACCCGGTGTCGTAGGAAGGGTGGGGCTCTGCGGCCTGTTGACTCGGCTCCCACCTGGGGTGGAGGGCTTCGACCGGCGCCCGTTGGATCTACGAATACGGCTAGTACGTCCGATTTGCCCTGTGCGGCTTGTCACCGGCGGGGGACCTCCGGCGGACCGGTTCGGGACCTTCGGCGGGCAACCGAAAAGGGGCGGCCCCGGAACCGTTCGGTTCCGGGGCCGCCCCTGGGTACTGCTCTCGCGTTACGCGCCCTTCGACAGGTCCGGGCCGGAGCCCGTGGCCTCGATCGGGGGGAGGTCCGGCAGGGCCGACTTCTCCTCGCCGCGGAAGGTGAACTTGGCTTCCTCGCCGTCACCCTCCTTGCCGACGACCACGATGTGACCGGGGCGCAGCTCGCCGAAGAGGATCTTCTCCGACAGCACGTCCTCGATCTCGCGCTGGATGGTCCGGCGCAGCGGACGGGCACCCAGGATCGGGTCGTAGCCGCGCTTGGCGAGCAGGAGCTTGGCGTCGCCGCTCAGCTCGATGCCCATGTCGCGGTCCTTGAGGCGCTCGTCGACCTTGGCGATCATCAGGTCGACGATCTGGATGATGTCTTCCTCGGTGAGCTGGTGGAAGACGACCGTGTCGTCGACACGGTTCAGGAACTCGGGCCGGAAGTGCTGCTTGAGCTCTTCGTTGACCTTCGCCTTCATCCGCTCGTAGCCGGTCTTGGTGTCGCCCTGGGCCGCGAAGCCCAGGTTGAAGCCCTTCGAGATGTCCCGGGTACCCAGGTTGGTCGTCATGATGATGACCGTGTTCTTGAAGTCCACGACCCGGCCCTGGGAGTCGGTCAGACGACCGTCCTCCAGGATCTGGAGAAGGGAATTGAAGATATCCGGGTGGGCCTTCTCGACCTCGTCGAAGAGGACGACGGAGAACGGCTTCCGGCGCACCTTCTCGGTGAGCTGGCCGCCCTCTTCGTAGCCCACGTAACCGGGGGGCGAACCGAAGAGACGGGAAACCGTGTGCTTCTCGCTGAACTCCGACATGTCGAGGGAGATCAGAGCGTCCTCGTCGCCGAAGAGGAATTCGGCGAGCGTCTTGGAGAGCTCGGTCTTACCGACACCGGACGGGCCGGCGAAGATGAACGAGCCACCCGGGCGCTTCGGGTCCTTCAGACCCGCACGGGTACGGCGGATGGCCTGGGAGAGCGCCTTGATGGCGTCCTTCTGGCCGATGACGCGGCGGTGGAGCTCGTCTTCCATGCGGAGCAGTCGCGAGGACTCCTCCTCGGTGAGCTTGAAGACGGGAATGCCGGTCGCGGTCGCGAGGACCTCGGCGATGAGCTCGCCGTCGACCTCGGCGACGACGTCCATGTCGCCGGCCTTCCATTCCTTCTCGCGCTTGGTCTTCGCCGCCAGCAGCTGCTTCTCCTTGTCACGGAGAGAAGCCGCCTTCTCGAAGTCCTGGGAGTCGATGGCCGACTCCTTGTCCCGGCGGACGGCCGCGATCTTCTCGTCGAACTCGCGGAGGTCCGGCGGCGCGGTCATCCGACGGATGCGCATCCGGGAGCCGGCCTCGTCGATCAGGTCGATCGCCTTGTCCGGGAGGAAGCGGTCCGAGATGTACCGGTCGGCCAGCGTCGCAGCCTGGACGAGGGCCTCGTCCGTGATGGAGACGCGGTGGTGGGCCTCGTAGCGGTCGCGCAGGCCCTTGAGGATCTCGATCGTGTGGGGGAGGGAAGGCTCCGCCACCTGGATCGGCTGGAAGCGGCGCTCGAGGGCCGCGTCCTTCTCGAGGTGCTTGCGGTACTCGTCGAGCGTCGTGGCACCGATGGTCTGGAGCTCGCCACGGGCCAGCATGGGCTTGAGGATGCTGGCGGCGTCGATCGCGCCCTCGGCGGCACCCGCACCCACGAGGGTGTGGAGCTCGTCGATGAACAGGATGATGTCGCCGCGGGTGCGGATCTCCTTGAGCACCTTCTTCAGGCGCTCTTCGAAGTCACCGCGGTAGCGGGAACCGGCGACCAGGGCACCCAGGTCGAGCGTGTAGAGGTGCTTGTCCTTGAGCGTCTCGGGGACCTCGCCCTTGACGATCGCCTGGGCCAGGCCCTCGACGACGGCGGTCTTGCCGACGCCGGGCTCGCCGATGAGGACCGGGTTGTTCTTGGTCCGGCGGGACAGCACCTGCATGACCCGCTCGATCTCCTTCTCGCGCCCGATGACCGGGTCGAGCTTGGATTCGCGGGCAGCCTGGGTGAGGTTGCGGCCGAACTGGTCGAGGACCAGCGAGGTCGAGGGCGTGCCCTCGGCCGGGCCGCCGGCCGTGGCCGACTCCTTGCCGCCCCCGGTGTAACCGGAGAGCAGCTGGATGACCTGCTGCCGGACTCGGTTGAGATCGGCGCCCAGCTTCACGAGGACCTGGGCGGCGACGCCCTCGCCCTCGCGGATCAGGCCGAGCAGGATGTGCTCGGTGCCGATGTAGTTGTGGCCGAGCTGGAGGGCCTCGCGGAGCGACAGCTCCAGGACCTTCTTCGCCCGCGGGGTGAAGGGGATGTGGCCGGACGGGGCCTGCTGGCCCTGACCGATGATCTCCTCGACCTGCTGGCGAACAGCCTCGAGCGAAATCCCGAGGCTCTCCAGGGCCTTAGCGGCGACACCCTCACCCTCGTGGATCAGACCCAGAAGGATGTGCTCGGTGCCGATGTAGTTGTGGTTGAGCATCCGGGCTTCTTCCTGAGCCAGGACGACAACCCGCCGCGCGCGGTCGGTGAACCTCTCGAACATCGTTTATCGCTCCTCAGAGCGGTCGGGCAGTTCGGGGTCGGTCCCCGCCCTGTCCTTCCGCATGCTAGTCCCGCGGGGCGGGACAGCTCATTCCAACTGCCGACATCCGTCCACGGCTCACCCCCACGTCGGTGAGGAAAACCGGCTGTTAGAGCCGACTACTGCTCCAACTCGATGGTGCGAGACGATGTTCCCGCAGGCCAGGCAGATACCCGTCATGCGTGTACGCCGATGGCGAACGGAAGCCGTTCAAATCTGCGTGTCGCCCCGATCCACTAGGAATGTCTTACCCGTAAGGACTGACACTCCATGCCGGCGGCACCGGTTCCCTCAGCTAAGGGCGAACACGGTTCCGTCCCGAATACGGGGCTCCGGCCTCACGGATGTTTACGTTCTGCATCACCGTGAGTGCGGTGTGTCACCCCGACCGTAACCCAGGGCCGTTTCCGGAGTTGCTCCGGACATGGCCGCAACCTGCCCCGGAGTCCGTCCGGCGGGATCCCCTCAGCAGACCGTCGCGCCGACCGCGCGGCCCACCGCCGCCGGGGCCGTCCCCGGGCCGCGGACGCCGCCCTGGGAGGAGGCGTGCGCGGGCTGGTACGAGCGGGTGCTCGGGTGGACCGTCCTGGGCCCGGCGCCCGGCGGGCTCGCCACGGGCACCCGGTTCGACGTCCTGGAGCTGCCGTCCGACGCGGGAGCGGCGCTGCTGCGCAGGCCGGTCCCCAAGGGTCCGGTCGCGCTCGCGGGGCGCCGGATGCACTTCCTGGTAGCAGCGGGCGGCGCGGAGGAGCTGGACGGGCTGCTCGACTGGCTGGAGTGGGGCGGGGTCGCCCTGGACCTCGCGGCCCTGGGCGCGGGTGGCCGGATCACCGCCCCGGCTCCCCCGGGGTCGGCCCTCGGGAAAAGCCCTCGGGGGGCCGCCGTGTGGCTGCGACCCCCCGAGCAGGGGTGTGAGGCACTGCTGCCGGCCCTGCCCGGTCCCGGGCGGGCCGCCGGGCCCGCTCGCGGGCCCGATCTCGTACGTCTGGTGGCGGCGGCGGCGACGGAATGCCACCGGGCGCGCCTGAGGCGGCGTACGCCCCTACGGGAAACCGCGGGTCAGCGGTTCTCGTAGGCCTCCTTGATGTCGGCCGGGACGCGGCCGCGGTCGTTGACGTTCAGCCCCTGGGCCTTGGCCCAGGCGCGGATCTCGGCGGTGTCCGTGCCGGCCGTCGCGGCGGCGCGGGCCTTGGAACCACGGGCCGCGGTGGCCCGGCCACCGGTACGGCGGCCGCCCTTGGTGTACGGGTCGAGCAGGCCGCGGAGCTTTTCAGCGTTGGCGGTGGTGAGGTCGATCTCGTAGGTCTTGCCATCCAGAGCGAACGTCACAGTCTCGTCCGCCTCGCCACCGTCGAGGTCGTCGACAAGAAGGACCTGAACCTTCTGTGCCACCGGGATTTCCTTTCATCGAAAAGCAGTACGCGGAAAGGAAACCGCTTTTGCCTGGAAAACACAAACCCCCGGGGAGAGGTTCAGGACCGCAACGAGGCGGGAAACGTGCGCGATTCGGACATAGGCCACAGGCGGGCGACGCACGGGAAAAACCACGGTGATCGATCAGAGGTGCAGAAGCATCCGACTGTTGCCCAAGGTGTTCGGCTTCACTCGTTCGAGACCGAGGAACTCGGCGACACCCTCGTCATAGGAACGAAGCAGCTCCATGTAGACATCCGTCTCGACCGGCGTCTCGCCGATCTCGACGAACCCGTGCTTGCGGAAGAAGTCCACTTCGAAGGTGAGGCAGAAAACCCGGCTCACGCCGACGTCGCGGGCCGTGCGCAACAACTGCTCCAGTACGCGATGGCCGACGCCGGCGCCCTTCGACTCGCGGTCGACGGCGAGAGTGCGCACTTCGGCGAGGTCTTCCCACATCACGTGGAGAGCGCCGCAACCGACCACCTGACCGTCCGAGACGCGTTCCGCGACCCAGAACTCCTGGATGTCCTCGTAAAGGACGACCGGCGCTTTGTCGAGCAGGATCCGTTGCTGTACGTACTGGTCGAGCAGACGGCGCACCGCGCGGACATCACCGGTGCGGGCACGGCGGATCGTCACTGTTTCTGCGGGCGCGGCGGATGCGGCGGAAAACTCTCCCATGCGACGGGACGCTATCGTCCCGGCTCCTCCGCCCGCTCGCCGGAGTCCCCTTCGGCTTCCGGCGCGGCGGCGGCCGTCTCGTCGTCGTGCTGGACGATGCGCACGGCGTCACGGAGGGCTTCGCGCTGTTCCGCCGACATCATGCCGAAGAAGGCCACGAGGGCGGCGGCCGGGTTGTCGCTCGTGGACCACGCTTCGTTCATCAGTGCGGCCGAGTAGGCGGCGCGGGTGGAGACCGCCGTATATCGATAGGCGCGGCCTTCGGCTTCCCGGCGGACCCAGCCCTTCTGATGAAGATTGTCCATAACGGTCATGACCGTGGTGTAGGCGATGGACCGTTCCTGCTGGAGGTCTTCCAGTACTTCCCGAACGGTGACCGGGCGGTTCCACTGCCACACCCGCGTCATGACGGCGTCTTCGAGTTCTCCCAAGGGGCGAGGCACAAACAGCACGATAGTGCGGGTTGTGTGGAATTGCCCGACCATTCGGGGAGCAACGCGCAAGAAAATCGGGCGCACGGCGGGTGGTGCCGTACGCCCGTCGCCCCGGAAGGGGCTACTTCGGCTGCTGCGCGGCCTCGGCCCGGGAGATCACCGCGTCGACCGCCGCGTCCTCCTTGGCCTTGTTCGCGCCGCCCTGTGACTTCACGATCGTCCTGACGAGGGCGATGAAGAACGCGGCCATCACGACGGGGGGCACGAGCGCGGAGACGTAGTCCATGCCGACAGCGTAGCCAGTGCCGCCGTGCTAGCCGACGGCGCGGTCGGCCGCCGGGGGCGGCGGGGTGGGCTTGCGGCGGGGCGGGAAGACCTCACCCGGCGTAGGGATCGGCTTCTCGGGCCGCGGGGGCTCCTTCGGCCGGGGTTCGGGGGACGGCCGCCGGTCCTGGCCCCCGGCCAGCGCCAGCAGCCGCGTACGGGGCGCGGGGGCCGTCGACAGCCTTCGTCGTACGGAGCGCTCCGCGATGCCCTGGGCCCGGTCCAGCAGTGCGGCGGCGAGCGGGTTCGCGCGCAGGGCCCGCAGGGCGGCGAGGTCGTCGGGTACGGGCTCGTAGCCGGCCGCCAGGGCGTCCTGGAGCAGTTCCAGGTACCCGGGGAGGCTGCCGGGCAGAGCGCCCCGGTAGCGGGCGAGGTCCTCCAGGAGGAACGCTCTGAGCCGGCACGCCTCCTGGACCGCGTCGTCCACCGACTGCGCGAGGCGCAGGCAGTCCTGGACCTCCGGGGCCGTGAGGGGTGCCGTGGAGGACTGGAGGGCGTGGGCGAGCGAGCGCCTGAGCACGAGCAGTTCGGCAGCGCTGAACGCCATGCCGCCGCGGGATCCGTAGGGCGTGGGCATGGGCCGAAGATACGCGCTAATCGGACAAAATCCCCTCAGGGCGAGGGGTGCGGCGCGGCGGTTTCCCCTATCCGGATTCCTTGACCGCGCGCAGGAAATCGGCCCAGGCGGCCTGGGTCGTGGCGAGCACGAGGTGGGCCGGATCTGCGCGGTCCGCGACGCGGACGAGGGAGCCGGGGGTGGCGGAGACGTAGACGCAGGCGTCTCCTTCACCGCAGAACGAGGACTTCTGCCAGGCGCTTGGCGCGGGCTGGACGGTCATGGTGTCTCCTCCGGTCCCAGGAATTCCCATCGGAGGGACGGTAACCCCGTGGCCGGAGTTCGCCGGTCGTTTTCGCGGAATTCGGTGATTCGCGTGCCGGTTCCGGGGGCGGTGGGCGGGGGTGCCGATGCGCGGAGCCGGTCCCCGCCCCGCCCTTTCTCCGTTTCCCGGGGATCCGCCCCCGCACCCCGCGCCCCGAACGCCGGCGAGGCTGCAGGATCGGGGCTCCGCCCCGGACCCCCGGTCCTCAAACGCCGGACGGGCTGAAATGCCGCCCCCGGGCCCGCTACAGCCTCGCCGTGAAGTCCGCGACCGCATCCGTCACGTCCGCTGCGGTCCAGGACAGGCCGGGGCCCGTTACCGTCACCTCGGTCATGGACACACCCGGCACGACCGTCGGAGACCACCGGCGGAACAGGACCCGGCCCGTCTCCTCCGCCGTGCGCAGCCCCGTTTCCGTCAGGTGCGCCGCCTCGAAGGGCAGGCAGACCTGGAACTGGTGGGTGTGCGGGACCTCGGGGTGGACCCGGGACCAGGCCACGCCCGAGGCGGCGAGCGCCGCGCGCAGGGCGTCGGCGACCAGGCGGGCGTGGTCCACGTACGCCGGCAGCCGGGGCAGCTCGCGCTCCAGGCCCGCCAGGGCGGACAGGGCGGCGGGGAACTGGCGGAAGACGCGGCCGCCGTAGCGGTGGCGCCAGACCCTGGTCTCCTCGACGAAGTCGGCCGTGCCCGCCAGGCAGGCCCCGCTGATCCCGCCGAGGGACTTGTAGAAGGACACGTAGACCGAGTCCGCGAGGGCGGCGATCTCGGGGAGCGGGCGCCCGAAGTGGACCGTGGTCTCCCAGAGCCGGGCCCCGTCGAAGTGGACCGCCGCCTCCCGCTCCCGGGCGGCCTCCACCACCTCCTCCAATTCCTCCCAGGTGGGCAGGAGGAAGCCCGCGTCGCGCAGGGGCAGCTCCAGCATCAGCGTGCCGAAGGGCTCGGGGAGGGAGGCGACCTCCGCGGCCGTGGGCTGGCGGGGCTCGGTGGTCGGGTGGACCACCCGCAGACCGGAGACGACCGACAGCGCCTCCCCCTCCCACCGCTCCGGGTGGCTCATCGGGTGCAGGGCGACGGCCTCGTTCCCGGTACGACCCGCCCAGCAGCGCAGGGCGATCTGCTGGGCCATGGTGCCGGTGGGGAAGAACGCGGCGTCCTCGGTGCCGAGCAGCTCCGCGACCCGGCGCTCCAAGGAGGCGACCACCCCGTCGCCGTAGACGTCGGCCGGTTCGTCCGGGTCGTGGGGGGCGTCCGTCAGCCGCGCCAGCAGCTCGCCCAGGGTGGCCTCGCCCGGGCCCCGGCCCAGGGTGTGCTCCGCCGCGCGCCAGGCGGCCACCAGGCGGCGCTCGTACGCCGTGTCCTCGCTCTGATCGGTCATGGCCCCGATCATCGCCGACCGGGCGGCCGCGGCCCCGGGGCCGGTGCCGGGCGGCGTGAGGCGGTGAAGCTTTCCGGTCAGGGCACTAGCATGGCGGCGTATCGTCCGGTACCCCCCGCGGACTGGAACGGAAGGCCCTTCCCGCGTGAATCCATCACTGCAGCCGCGCCCCGCACGGCTCGCCGTCGGCGTCGTCGGAGCCGGCCGGGTCGGCCCCGCGCTGGCCCGTGCGCTCCAGCAGGCCGGGCACCGGCCCGTCGCGGTGTCCGGAGTCTCGGACGCGTCCGTGCGCCGGGCCGCCCGGATGCTGCCCGACGTGCCGCTCGTAGCGCCCGCGCAGGTGCTCGAACTGGCCGACCTGGTCCTGCTCACCGTGCCCGACGACGCGCTGCCGGGCCTCGTGCAAGGCCTGGCGGAGACCGGCGCGGTCCGGCCCGGGCAGCTCCTCGTGCACACCTCCGGCCGGTACGGGACCTCCGTGCTCGACCCGGCCCGCCGGGTGGGTGCGCTGCCCCTGGCCCTGCACCCCGCGATGACCTTCACCGGCACCGAGGTCGACGTGCAGCGGCTGGCCGGCTGCTCCTTCGGCGTCACCGCCCCCGAGGAGCTGCGGCTCGCGGCCGAGGCGCTGGTCATCGAGATGGGCGGGGAGCCCGAGTGGATCGCGGAGGAGGCCCGTCCGCTCTACCACGCGGCCCTGGCCCTGGGCGCGAACCACCTGGTCACCCTGGTCGCCCAGTCGATGGAGCTGCTGGCCAAGGCCGGCGTCGAGCACCCCGACCGGATGCTCGGCCCGCTGCTCGGCGCGGCCCTGGACAACGCCCTGCGCTCCGGGGACGCCGCCCTGACCGGGCCGGTGGCCCGCGGTGACGCCGGCACGGTCGCCGCGCACGTCTCGGAGCTGCGCAGGCACGCGCCGGGCACGGTCGCCGGGTACCTGGCGATGGCCCGTACGACCGCGGACCGGGCCCTCGCGCACGGTCTGCTGAAGCCCGAACTCGCCGAGGACCTGCTCGGCGTGCTCGCCGACGCCGAGCCGGAAGGGGACAGCGCACCGTGAGCGAACTGCTGCTCGACACCGCCGAGGAGCTGCGGAAGCTCCCGCGGAACGGCCGCCGGGCCGTGGTGATGACCATGGGCGCCCTGCACGAGGGCCACGCCACCCTGATCCGCTCGGCCCGTGAGCTGGCCGGGCCGCAGGGGCAGGTCGTCGTGACCGTCTTCGTCAATCCCCTGCAGTTCGGGGCGAACGAGGATCTGGACCGCTACCCGCGCACCCTCGACGCCGACCTCGCGATCGCCGAAGGGGCGGGCGCCGACGCGGTGTTCGCACCGGCCGTCGAGGAGGTGTACCCGGGCGGCGACCCGCAGGTGCGGATCAGCGCCGGTCCGATGGGCGGGCGCCTCGAAGGGAGCACCCGTCCGGGGCACTTCGACGGGATGCTGACCGTCGTCGCCAAGCTGCTCCACCTGACCGCCCCGGACCTGGCGCTCTTCGGGCAGAAGGACGCGCAGCAACTGGCCCTGATCCGGCGGATGGTGACGGACCTGAACTTCCCCGTGGAGGTGGTCGGCGTGCCGACCGTCCGCGAGGAGGACGGGCTCGCGCTGTCGTCCCGCAACCGCTACCTCTCCCCCGTCGAGCGGCACACGGCCCTGGCCCTGTCGCGCGCCCTGTTCGCGGGGCAGGACCGGCTCGCCGCGCAGGCCGCGCTGCGGGCCCGCGCCGAGGCCGCCCCGGCCAGCGACGAGCGGGCCACGGCCCTGGCCCGGCTGGGCGAGATCCGCGCCTCCGCCGACGCGCACGCCGTTTCGGCGGCGGGCGGTGGGCTGCCGGACGCGGTACGGGCCGCCGCGCGGCACGTGCTGGAGGAGGCGGGCCGGCACGAGCCTCCCCTCGTACTGGACTACCTGGCCCTGGTGGATCCGCGGGACTTCACCGACGTCGGGCCCGAGTTCACCGGGCAGGCCGTGCTGGCCGTCGCGGCGAAGGTGGGCGCGACCAGGCTGATCGACAACATTCCATTGGAGTTCGGAGCACACACGTGAGCACCCCAGGCAGAGCCGTCCCGTCGGGCGGCGCAGAAGCGGGCGCGGGCACGGGCACGGGTGCCGGTCCCGGCACCGGCATACGGCTGCACGCGCCGGCCCCCGGCTGGGCCGTCGACGCCGACGTCGTGGTCGTGGGTTCGGGCGTCGCGGGGCTGACGGCGGCGCTGCGCTGCGCCGCCGCGGGCCGCCGTACGGTCGTGGTCACCAAGGCCCGGCTCGACGACGGTTCCACCCGCTGGGCGCAGGGCGGCATCGCCGCGGCCCTCGGCGAGGGCGACACCCCCGAGCAGCACCTCGACGACACGCTGGTCGCGGGCGCGGGCCTGTGCGACGAGGAGGCCGTACGGCTGCTCGTCACCGAGGGACCGGGCGCGGTGCGCCGGCTGATCGAGGCGGGCGCCGTCTTCGACACCTCCGCGCAGACCGGTGAGATAGAGCTGACCCGGGAGGGCGGCCACCACCGGCGCCGGATCGCGCACGCGGGCGGCGACGCCACCGGCGCGGAGATCTCCCGGGCGCTCGTCGAGGCCGTGCACGCGGCGGGCATAGAGACGGTGGAGAACGCGCTCGTACTGGACCTGCTCCAGGACGCGGAGGGCCGGACGGCCGGGGTGACCCTGCACGTCATGGGCGAGGGCCAGCACGACGGCGTCGGCGCCGTCCACGCGCCGGCCGTCATCCTCGCGACCGGCGGCATGGGCCAGGTGTTCTCCGCGACCACCAACCCTTCGGTGTCCACCGGTGACGGCGTGGCGCTCGCTCTGCGGGCCGGCGCCGAGGTCTCGGACCTGGAGTTCGTGCAGTTCCACCCTACGGTGCTGTTCCTCGGCCCGGACGTCGAAGGCCAGCAGCCGCTCGTCTCGGAAGCGGTCCGCGGCGAGGGCGCGTACCTCGTCGACGCGGACGGCGTCCGCTTCATGCTGGGGCAGCACGAGCTGGCCGAGCTGGCCCCCCGCGACATCGTCGCCAAGGGCATCACGCGCCGCATGCTGGAGCAGGGCGCCCTGCACATGTACCTGGACGCCCGGCACTTCGGCGCCGAGATGTGGGAGCAGCGCTTCCCCACCATCCTGGCCGCCTGCCGTTCGCACGGCATCGACCCGGTGACCGAGCCGATCCCGGTCGCGCCCGCCGCGCACTACGCGTCCGGCGGCGTCCGGACGGACCTGCACGGTCGGACGACGGTCCCCGGCCTGTACGCCTGCGGCGAGGTCGCCTGCACGGGCGTGCACGGGGCGAACCGGCTGGCCTCCAACTCCCTCCTGGAGGGCCTGGTCTTCGCCGAGCGCATCGCCGAGGACATCGTCCGCGGCGCGCCCTCGGGCAGCGGCCCGGGCGTCCCGGTCCCCGCGACCGGTCCGCTGCAGCCCGCGGAGGCCCGGTACGAGATCCAGCGGATCATGACGGAGGGCGCGGGCGTGCTGCGCTCCGCCGAGTCGCTGCGCACGGCGGCCGAGGCCCTCGAATCGCTGTACGCGACCGCCCTGGGCGAGCTGGAGGCGCACGGCAAGACCGCCGAGCCGGGTGTGGACACCTGGGAGGCGACGAACCTGCTGTGCGTGGCGCGGGTGCTGGTCGCCGCCGCCGAGCGGCGGGTGGAGACCCGCGGCTGCCACTGGCGCGAGGACCACCCGGACCGGGACGACGCCCACTGGCGCCGCCACCTCGTGGTGCGGCTGTCCGCGACCGAGCGGCGGGCCCTGGTCGTCACCCCCACGGACTCCGCGGACTTCCCGTCCGTGCGCGTCCCCCTGAACACCGCGGACATCGCCGATACCGCGAACGCCGCGAACCCCCCGAGCCTGGAGCAGTGACCGTGAGCACCCCCGAACTTCCCCTGATCGACCAGAACGACGGCGGCTGCGGCGACGACTGCGCCTGCGGCGACGGCGAGGAGACCGGCCTGGACCCGGCGCTGGCCCAGCTGCTGGTGGACGCGGGCCTGGACCCGATCGAGGTCGAGGACATCGCCCACATGGCGCTCTCCGAGGACCTCGACGGCGGGGTCGACGTGACCACCGTGGCCACCGTCCCCGAGGACGCCGAGGCCGTCGCCGACTTCGTCGCGCGCGAGAACGGCGTCGTGGCGGGCCTGCGCATCGCCGAGGCCGTGTTCTCCGTGGTGTGCACGGAAGCCTTCGAGGTGGAGCGGCACGCGGAGGACGGCGACTCCGTCGAGGCCGGGCAGCTGCTGCTGTCCGTGCGCTCCCGCACCCGCGACCTGCTGACGGCGGAGCGCAGCGCGCTGAACATCCTGTGCCGCCTGTCCGGCATCGCGACCGCCACCCGCCGCTGGGCGGACGTCCTCGACGGCACGTCGGCGAAGGTCCGCGACACCCGCAAGACCACCCCGGGGCTGCGCGCTCTGGAGAAGTACGCGGTGCGCTGCGGCGGCGGCGTCAACCACCGGATGTCGCTGTCGGACGCGGCGCTGGTGAAGGACAACCACGTGGTGGCGGCCGGCGGCGTCGCGCAGGCCTTCAAGGCCGTACGGGAGGCCTTCCCGGAGGTCCCGATCGAGGTCGAGGTCGACAACCTGGAGCAGATCGGCGAGGTCCTGGAGGCGGGCGCCGACCTGATCCTGCTGGACAACTTCACCGTCGAGCAGACCGAGCGGGCCGTGGCCCTGGTCGCGGGCCGCGCGGTGCTGGAGTCCTCGGGCCGCCTCACGCTGGACACCGCCCGGGCGTACGCCGAGACCGGCGTGGACTACCTGGCGGTCGGCGGGCTGACCCACTCCTCGCCGATCCTGGACATCGGCCTCGACCTGCGCGAGGCGGTGTAACCGATGCTCCTCACCATCGACGTAGGCAACACCCACACGGTCCTGGGCCTGTTCGACGGTGACGAGATCGTCGAGCACTGGCGCATCTCGACCGACCCGCGGCGCACGGCCGACGAGATGGCCGTGCTGATGCAGGGCCTGATGGGCATGCACCCGATGCTCGGCAGCGAGCTGGGCGACGGGATCCACGGCATCGCGATCTGCTCGACGGTGCCGGCGGTCCTGCACGAGCTCCGCGAGGTGACGCGCCGCTACTACGGCGACGTGCCCGCGGTGATCGTGGAGCCCGGTACGAAGACGGGCGTGCCGATCCTGATGGACAACCCGAAGGAGGTCGGCGCGGACCGCATCGTGAACGCGGTCGCGGTGGTCGAGCTCTACGGGGGCCCGGCGATCGTGGTCGACCTCGGTACGGCGACCACGTTCGACGCGGTGTCCGCGAAGGGCGAGTACGTGGGCGGGGTCATCTCGCCCGGCATCGAGATCTCGATGGAGGCGCTCGGCATCCGGGGCGCGCAGCTGCGGAAGATCGAACTGGCCCGGCCGCGGAACGTGGTCGGCAAGTCCACGGTCGAGGCGATGCAGTCGGGCGTGGTCTACGGGTTCGCGGGGCAGGTCGACGGGATCGTGACCCGGATGGCCAGGGAACTGGCCGGGCCGTCGGGCAACCCGGAGGACGTGCGGGTGATCGCGACGGGTGGTCTGGCGCCGATCGTCCTCGGCGAGTCCTCGGTGATCGACGACCACGAACCGTGGCTGACCCTGATCGGGCTCCGCCTGGTGTACGAGCGCAACGCGCCGAGCTTCGCCTAGGCCCGGCGGCGCCTGAACAGTCTGGCCACCGCCGCCCGCCAGGGGTGTCCTGCCGGGCGGCCGTCCAGGACCGCCTGGAACTGCTCGTACGTGCGGGCGGCGCGGAGGGTGGCGATGTCGTCGCGGCCGGGCGGGGGCGGCGGGGGGTCACCGTGCTGTGACGCCCGGTAGGTGTCGATGAGGTACTGCTCGATGGCGGTCATTCCTCCACCCTGCGCCTGCCCTGGCCGACCCGCACGACGATTGACGACGGCCGTCAATCGGCCGGCCCGGACCGCTGCGCGGGGCTCCGGCCGCGGCTTCGCCGCCGGGGCTCCGCCCCGCACCCCGCGCCTCAAACGCCGGCGGGGCTGGAATTGCCCTCCGGGCAATCCGGCCCGCGCGGCCGGTGATGCGTGCACGCACGTCCAGGCCGACGCCGGCAGAAACCAGCCTCGCCGGCGTTTGAGGCACGGGGTCCGGGGCAGCGCCCCGGCAGCGGCGCCGCAGACGAACACCGGCAGAGCGCACCGGCGGCGCCGCAGCCGAACCACCCGGCCGGACCCGCCGCGCCGCGCGGACCGCACCACCCCTCCGGGGAGAATGGGTCGATGAGCGTCACCATCGACATCGCCGGGCTCCCCCAGGGGCGGATCTCCTTCTCCCCCTCGCCCCTCGCAGAGCTCTGCATGGCGCTGCACGCGCTCTCCCAGCCCGCCCACCACCCGGCGCTCGCCTCCTGGACCGCCGCGACCACCGCCGCGCTCGATCCGGGCCTCGCGGACCGGCTGCTGGAGGCGGACTTCATGTGGCGGAGTTCCTTCTCCGACATCTTCATGCCCTTCGCCGGCGTCCCCGGCGGGAGCGGGCTGCCCGCCGCGACCCTCGCCGAGGAGCTCGACGTACTCGACCGGCTCGACGACGAGCGGTTCGTACGGGCCGCCCTGGAGCACTGCTGGCTCGCGCTCTACAACGAGGGCGTGCCCTCCCCTCTCACGGACCCCCTGGCCCGCGCCAGGGCCCTGGAGACGGCCGCCGCGCGCGGCCCCCGGCAGTTGGACTTCTCCCTGCGGCTGCTGGACGACCCGGCCGGGGTCCGGGTGTGGATGCGGCGGCTCCTGGAGGACTGCGAGGAGGCCTTCTTCGCCGAGACCTGGCGGCGGATCGAGCCCGGCCAGAGCGCGGACGCCCGGCACAAGACCGAGGTCCTGCGCCACAAGGGGCTGCCGGCCGCGCTGAAGGAGGTCTCCTCGGCGCTGAGCGTGGACGAGGGCCGCACCACCATCACCGCCGACAAGATGGTCAACGGCCAGACCACCGCCACCGATCCGCGAATAGGCGCCGGGCTGGTGTTCGTACCGACCAACTTCGGCTGGCCGCATCTGCTCGTGCTGCACGCGCCGGGCTGGCGTCCGGTGGTCCACTATCCGCTCGGCACCCCCGAACCGGTCTCCGAGCCGGGCTCGGTGGAGCTGCTCCAGCGGCGGATGGAGGCCCTCGCCCATCCGATGCGGATGATGCTGTGCCGGAGCCTGGCGCGGGCCCCGTACACGACCAGCGAGTTGGCGGCCGTGTACGGCATCACCGCGCCGGAGGTGTCGCGGCACCTGTCCGTCCTGAAGAAGGCCGGTCTGCTGCACACGCGCCGTCAGGGTCGGTACGCCCAACACCAGTTGGACCTGGCGGCCGTGGCCCGCATCGGCTCGGACTTCATCGAGGGGATCCTCCGCTAGCGTCCACCCGCGCCGCCCCGGGGGAAACTGCCTCCGAGTTGCCGCCAAGTCGCCGATATGCGGAATTCACAAACCGGAATCAGTGAAAAGTCTGGCCAGAGTGACCCGTTGCTGCTTAACGTGCGTCCACCGCTCCTCCCTGCTCGCACTTATGCCGTGGAAGGACCCTGCATGCCCTCACGCCGTATAGCCGCAGCAACCGCCGCCCTGGCGGTCGCGGCCCTCGTCTCCCCGTTGATGCTCGCCGGTCCGGCCGGGGCCACGAGCCCCGCGAGCGATGCCGCGAGGGGTGACGCACTGGCCAGGAAACTGGTGAAGGACTCGACGGGCAAGGGTGCCTACAACCACCTGAAGGTGCTCCAGTCGATCGCCGACTACAACAACGGGACCCGGGTCGCCGGTTCCAAGGGCCACGAGCAGTCCGCCAAGTACGTCGAGGCCGTGATGAAGGCGGCCGGCTACAAGGTCACGAAGAACGAGTTCGACTTCGTGTACGTCGAGTCCATCGCCGAGAAGCTCACGGTGAACGGCGCGAACGCGCACGACGTCCCGATCCACCTGATGACGTACACCACGAGCACCCCGGCGGGCGGTGTCACCGCCCAGGTCGCCGCCGCCCCGGTCGACGCGGACGGGACGAACGGCTGCGAGCCGGGCGACTTCGCCGCCGGCGCCTTCACCGGCAAGATCGCCCTGATCAAGCGCGGCGGCTGCACCTTCGCGGCGAAGCAGGCCAACGCCGCGGCCGCGGGCGCGGTCGGCGCGATCATATGGAACAACACCGACGGCGCCCTGAACGGCACCCTCGGCGACCCGAACGTGGGCAAGGTCCCGACCGGCGGCATCACCATGGCCGAGGGCCAGAAGCTCGCCGCCGAGGTCGCGGCCGGGCCGGTCGAGGTCACCCTCGACGTCCGGGAGCTGCGCGAGAACCGCAAGACGTACAACGTCATCGCGGAGACCCAGGGCGGCGACGCGGACAACACCGTGTTCCTCGGCGCCCACCTCGACTCGGTCGCGGCGGGCCCGGGCATCAACGACAACGGTTCGGGCTCGGCCGGCATCCTCCAGGTCGCACAGCGGCTCGCGAGCAGCCAGAACAAGATCAAGAACAAGGTCAAGTTCGGCTGGTGGTCGGCGGAGGAGTTCGGCCTGCTCGGCTCGGAGGCGTACGTCGACGGGCTGACGGAGGCGCAGAAGAAGCAGATCAAGCTCTACCTGAACTTCGACATGATCGCCTCGCCGAACTCCGCGTACTTCGTCTACGACGGCGACGACTCGGACAAGACCGGCGCGGGCCCCGGCCCCGAGGGCTCCGCCCAGTTGGAGAAGGGGATCACCGACTTCCTCGACTCCAACAACATCCCGCACGAGGGCACGGACTTCTCCGGGCGCTCGGACTACGGCCCGTTCATCGCGGTGGGCATCCCGTCCGGCGGCACGTTCACCGGCGCCGAGGGCATCATGACCGCCGAGCAGGCCGCGAAGTTCGGCGGCAAGGCGGGCGTCGCCTACGACGTGAACTACCACGCCAAGGGCGACACCCTCGCGAACATCGACCAGAAGGCGCTCGACATCAACGTCGACGTCATCGCGAACGCGGTCGGCCACTACGCCTTCGACCTGGCGCCCCTGTCGAAGCCGGTCGTCTCCGCGCCGAGCACCGGCACGGGCAGCGGCGGCGGTCTGCACGCGGGCCACGACGACGTCGTGGAGTAGCGGAGCGGTTCGGCAGTCGGCGAACAGGCCGTGTGGGGCCGGCATCCCGTTCGGGGTGCCGGCCCCTTCCGCGTCAGTCGGCCTCGGTGTCCGGCCACGGCGCGATGCCCGCCGGCTGGCAGAGCCAGAGGAAGTCCCCCAGCCCTCCCCGGGCGGTCAGTTCCGCCGCTTCCCCGGCGGAGGCGAGGCGGCGGACGTAGCCGGCCGGGTCCGTGGAGGCCAGGGCCAGCGGGGGACGGGCCCCCGAGACGCCGAGGGCGGTCAGCGCCTCGCGCTGGGTCAGCAGCACCGCCCCGGGGCCCGCGCAGGAGTCCAGGGCCACGTGGGCGGTGACGTCGCAGCCGCCGTCCGGGACGGGCCGCACCTCCCGGCCCGCGCGAAAGCCCGTCAGGGTGCCGTACGGCGGCCGCGTCTCCCGGGTGTGCGCGTAGTCCACCGCCACCGCCAGGCCCCGCTCCACGGTCGTCGCGGCGGCCGCCCAGGCCTCGTCGCGGGCCCGCCCGATCTCCGCCCGGCCCTCCTGCTCCGCGCCGGGCCACCAGCGCTCCAGCCAGGCCCGGTCCTCGGCGTCGAGGGGGTCGCCCGGGGACTCCTCGCCGTCGCTCGCGACCAGTACGTACCGGCCGTCCTCGGCGATCTCCAGCGGGACGTTGTCCAGCCACTCGTTGGCGAAGAGGAGTCCCGTCGTCCGCTCGGGCGGCCGCGCCACCCACTCGATCCGGGGGTCCAGCCCGGCCGGCCGCTCCGCGCACTCGACCGCGTACGGCCGCACCCTGGCGGCCACCGCTGCGGGCAGCGCGGCGAGCACCCCGGCCACCAGCTCGCCCCGGCCGGCCGCCATGTCGACCAGGTCCAGCTCCTGCGGGTGCCCCAGCCGCCCGTCCACCCACAGCAGGAGCCGGGCCACCGCCCCCGCGTACAGCCCCGAGGCGTGCACCGAGGTGCGGAAGTGGCCGGCGGGCCCCGGGCCGCCCGGGCGCACGTAGAAGCCGCCGGGTCCGTACAGTGCGGTCTCCATCGCCGTCCGCCACCTGACCGGACGCTCGACTTCTGGCTGAGTGCTCATCGGGCAAAGGTTAAGTTCACCGTCCACCTTGGGGAGTACGCCCCCTCCGGGAGGTTGGCACCTCTGGTTGACTCCAGCACCTGTCGCCGTTCCCTACTCTGGGTTACGTGCAGCGCCTCTACGACTTCCTCCGCAGACACCCGACGGGCGTCGACAGCTTCTGGGCTGTCCTCCTCTTCGGGGCCTCGATGCTGAACGTCGCGGTCGAGGGTTCCACGAGCGCGCTCATGAAGCTCGCGACCGTCCCCGTGGTGCTCGCCATGAGCACCGCCGTGGCGCTGCGCCGCAAGTGGACCCAGGCGATGTTCTGGCTCACCCTCGGCGCGGGGGTCTACCAGCTGGCCCTGGGCATCACCGCGGAGGTCTGGAACCTCGCCCTGTTCGTCATCCTCTTCACCGTCGCCGCGAGCGACGTCCCCCGCTGGGTCTCCCGCACCGCGCTGGGCTGGGGCGTGGCGGCCGCCCCGCTCTACTTCGTGCGGTTCGGGGTGGACAAGGGCTCGAACGACGTCGACAACGTCCTCTTCGCCGTCTTCATGATCGTCCCCTTCGTCCTGGCGTGGGTGCTGGGCGACTCGCTGCGCACCCGCCGGGCCTATTACGCCCAGCTCATCGAGCGCAACCAGCGGCTGGAGAAGGAGCGCGAGGCCCAGTCGAAGGTGGCCGTGGCCGCCGAGCGCGCCCGGATCGCCCGCGAGCTGCACGACGTCGTCGCGCACAACGTCTCGGTGATGGTGGTCCAGGCCGACGGCGCCGCGTACGTCATGGACGTGGCCCCCGAGCAGGCCAAGGAGGCCCTCCAGACGATCTCCGGGACGGGCCGCCAGGCGCTGGCCGAGATGCGCCGGCTGCTGGGCGTCCTGCGCACCGGCGAGCCGCAGGAGTCCGAGGACTACGTGCCGCAGCCGGACGTCGAGCAGATCGAGGTCCTGGTCGAGCAGGTACGGGCGGCCGGGCTCGCGGTGGACTTCGAGGTCGAGGGCGCCCCGCGGCGACTGCCGAGCGGCGTGGAGCTGACGGCGTACCGGATCGTGCAGGAGGCTCTGACGAACACGCGCAAGCACGGCGGCCCGGACGCGAAGGCGAGCGTGCGGCTGGTCTACTTCGACGACGGGCTCGGCCTGCTCGTCGAGGACGACGGGCGGGGCGCCGCGCACGAGTTGTACGAGGACGGCGGCGCCGACGGCGCCGGGCACGGACTGATCGGCATGCGCGAGCGGATCGGTATGGTCGGCGGAACCCTGGACGCGGGGCCGCGGCCCGGCGGAGGGTTCCGGATCAGCGCACTGCTCCCGCTGAAGAAGCAATGACGATGACGAGGACGAGGTAACCGATGTCCATCCGCGTGATGCTCGTAGACGACCAGGTGCTGCTGCGCACCGGTTTCCGGATGGTGCTGGCCGCACAGCCGGACATGGAGGTCGTCGCCGAGGCGGGCGACGGCCTGGAGGCCCTGGAGGTGCTGCGCTCCACGAAGGTGGACGTGGTGCTGATGGACGTCCGCATGCCGAAGCTCGACGGGGTCGAGGCGACGCGGCGGATCTGCGAGCCGGAGGAACACCCGAAGGTCATCATCCTGACCACCTTCGACCTGGACGAGTACGCCTTCTCCGGGCTGAAGGCGGGGGCGAGCGGCTTCATGCTGAAGGACGTCCCGCCGGCCGAGCTGCTCGCGGCGATCCGCTCGGTGCACAGCGGGGACGCGGTGGTCGCCCCGTCGACGACGCGGCGGCTGCTGGACCGGTTCGCGCCGATGCTGCCGACGACCACGCAGGAGCCTCAGAACAAGGAGGTCGAGCGGCTGACGGAGCGCGAGCGCGAGGTCATGCTGCTGGTGGCGCAGGGGCTGTCGAACGGCGAGATCGCGGGCCGCCTCGTGCTGTCGGAGGCCACGGTCAAGACGCACGTGGGTCGGATCCTGACGAAGCTGAACCTGCGCGACCGCGTGCAGGTGGTGGTCCTGGCGTACGAGACGGGCCTGGTCCGCGCGGGCGGCGGCGCCGCGTAGCCGGCCGTCGTACGGGCCTCCCCGCCCGGGCGGACCGTGCGGCGGCGCCGCGTAGCCGGCCGTCGTACGGGCCTCCCCGCCCGGGCCGTGCCGGCGCCTGGCGGGGAGGCCGCGGGGTCAGCGCGTGATGAACTCACAGCCCCCGACGACGACGTCGAGCGCCGCGCTGTCCGCCACCAGCAGGTCGGAGCCGCTGCCGCATTCGATCCGGTCATAGCCGCCGTTGCGGCTGACGATGGTGTCGTTGCCGCCCCTTCCGTTGAAGGTGGTGGCCGACGGCGCGGAGTTCCAGCCGTCGCGGTCGGTGAGCCGGTCGTTCCCGTCGCCGCCGATGATCGTGTCCTGGCCCTCGCCGCCGTCGATGTCGCTCGGGATCGAGGTCTTGTTCTCGGCCCTGTCGTCCCGATCGCCGAGGGACGCCTGGATCCGGGTCACACCGGTGCCGCAGCGCACGGAGTGGCTCGTCACCTGCTGACAGCCGGGGCCGGCCGTGAGCGTGCTCGCCGAATCCGTGACCAGCAGGTAGCCGGGAGCGGTGTCGAACGTGACGTTGTTGACCTCCCCCGCGAGGGCGGAGAAGAGCACGGTGCCGCCGTTGCGGATCACGAACGACGGTGCCGCGGACGCGGGGGCGGCGAGCGCCACCGACAGGGCGAACGCGGTCAGGGCGGGGGCGGCGAAGCGGAGGTACGGGTTCATGGGTGTGCAGTCCCTCTGGGTTGCGGGGTCGCCGGATCGGGTCGAGGATCCGTCGCCCCGTTCGCTACCCGGAGTCACCGGTGGGCCCGTGTGATCATCGGAGAGTTACCTCCTGTGCCACGCCCGACCCCCCGTCCGGCCCTGAACGCGCTACGTCATCCAGCGGTCCGGGCGGGCCGAGGCCCGCGAGGTACGGGCGCGGGCGGCCTGGGCGGCCAGCAGCTCGGCGGCCTCACCGGCCCCGCGCAGCCGGGCGGTGACCGTACCGTTCGCGCCGGTGTCCACGTGGACGTCGGCGAGACCGCGGACGCGTTCCCAGGGGCCCTGGGTCAGCCGGACGCTCTGCACCTTGGCGTGCGGGACGATCTCCGTACGCCGGCACAGCCGACCGCGCCGGGCCGCGAACACGTCCCGGGAGACGGCCAGGCCGTACCCCTTCCACCACACCGGCACCACCCAACGCGCGGCCGTCCGCGGCGAGCCGTCGAAGGTCAGCCCCGCCGGGTCCACGCCCGGCAGGATCCGCGCGATCAGCGCGTGCGCGGCGGCCCTCGGGGCCACCGGGACCAGCAGCCCGTTCTTCGAGCCGGCCACGGCCAGCTCCACCCGGACCCAGCCGCGCCGGCGCCACAGCAGCGGCTCGACGATCCGTACGCTCTGGACGCGACCGGGCGGCACCGTCTCGTGCGCCCGGTCCAACAGCCCGTGGTCCAGGCGCAGCCCGTCGGGGGACTCGGCGACGGTCCAGTCGTACTCGGCGAGGAAGCGGCCCGCGCTGCCCTTCCAGACCGCGCCCGCCAGCGGCAGCAGCACGACGAGG
This sequence comes from Streptomyces sp. NPDC002467, assembly GCF_042889825.1. Classification (NCBI taxonomy): domain Bacteria; kingdom Bacillati; phylum Actinomycetota; class Actinomycetes; order Kitasatosporales; family Streptomycetaceae; genus Streptomyces; species Streptomyces sp. NPDC002467. Next base: position 49,515 of record NZ_JBIARJ010000001.1, read on the forward strand.
GCCGCCCACGGGCTGGGGCTGAACGTGAACACGAGCACCAGCGCGGTGAGCCCGCCGACCAGCGTCGCCGAGAAGCCGAGGCTCAGGACGAGGGACAGCACGAGCTCGCGCGGCCCGACCCGCAGCAGCTCCCGCTCGGGGGCCTCGCCGAGCCGCACCGCCTCCTCGGGGGCGAAGCCCGCGGCCCGGGCGAGGAGCTCGGCGCGCAGGGCGACGGCCTCCTTCTCCCCGAGGAAGGCCAGCTCGTCCTTGTCCTCGGTGCCGATCACGTCGAGCCGCAGCGAGGCGACCCCGGTCAGCCTGGCCAGCAGGGGCCGGGTGACGTCGACGGCCTGGATCCGATCGAGCCGGATGTGCGCGGCGCGGCGGAAGAGCAGCCCGCTGCGGATGCGCAGCTCGGTGTCGGTGATGGCGTAGTGGGTGAACCACCAGCTCAGCAGCCCGTACACGCCGAAGACCAGGACCAGACCGAGGACGACCGTCACCCGGAGCGGGGCGGACAGCTCCCCGATCCACTCCTGCGCGCGCTCGCCCTGCTGGGCTATCACGCCGACGGTCGCCGCGATCGGCACCCAGGCCCGCCGCAGGGGGGTGAAGGGATGCAGCCGCCTGCCCGCGGCGGACCCTGCGGCGGAGGCCGCGCCCGCAGGGGTCGAGGGCTGCGGGGGCACGCCCACCGGGGGCGGGGTCACGCCGTCGGGGTGCAGGGGGACTCCTTCAACGGGACCGGAGGTCACAGGCCCGCCGACCTTGCCTCGCCGAGCTCCGTCAGGCGGTCGCGCAGGCGTTCCGCCTCGGCCGGGGCCAGGCCGGGGATCTTGGCGTCGGTGGCCGCGGCCGCCGTGTGCAGCTGTACGGATGCCAGCCCGAAGCGCCGCTCCAGCGGGCCCGAGGCGACCTCGACGAGCTGCATCCGCCCGTACGGGACCACGGTCTCCTCCCGCCACAGCACGCCCCGGCTGATCAGCAGGTCGTCCGCGCGTTCCGCGTACCGCCACGACCGCCAGTTCCGCCCCAGCAGCACCCAGCCCCAGACCGCGGCCGCCGGCCACACCAGCGCGAGGCCCGCCCACGCCGGTCCCGCCAGCCCCAGCAGAACGCCGGTCGCCGCGGCGAGGAGCACCGTCCACACCACCAGCAGCATCCGCCGCATCACCAGCAGCCCACCCGGCAGCCCCACCCACCCGGGCGACGCCGTCTCACCCACTGTCCCCGTATCCATCCCCACACCCTAGGGCTGAGACAATGCCCGCATGACGGAGACCACGGTCGGTATCGGCGGCGCGGCGGAAAGCACCGACATGGTGCTCAACATCGGCCCCCAGCACCCTTCCACACACGGTGTGCTGCGCCTGCGCCTCGTCCTGGACGGGGAGCGGATCGTCAGCGCCGACCCCGTGGTCGGCTACATGCACCGCGGCGCCGAGAAGCTCTTCGAGGCCCGCGACTACCGGCAGATCGTGATGCTCGCGAACCGCCACGACTGGCTGTCCGCGTTCTCCAACGAGCTCGGCGTGGTCATGGCCGTCGAGCGGATGCTGGGCATGGAGGTCCCCGAGCGCGCCGTGTGGATGCGCACGCTGCTCGCCGAGCTGAACCGGGTGCTGAACCACCTGATGTTCCTCGGCTCCTACCCCCTCGAACTGGGCGGGATCACCCCGATCTTCCACGCGTTCCGCGAGCGCGAGGAGCTCCAGGCCGTGATGGAGGAGATCTCCGGCGGCCGCATGCACTACATGTTCAACCGCGTCGGCGGCCTCAAGGAGGACCTCCCCGCCGGCTGGCTCGGCCGCGCCCGCGAGGCCATCGCCGACGTCCGCACCCGCATGGACGTCTACGACAAGCTGGTCCACGGCAACGAGATCTTCCGCGGCCGCACGCGGGGCGTCGGCGTCCTGTCCCGCGAGGCGGTGCACGCGTACGGCGTCTCCGGCCCCATCGCCCGCGCCTCCGGCGTCGACTTCGACCTGCGCCGCGACGAGCCGTACCTGGCCTACGGCGAGCTCCAGGACGTCCTGAAGGTCGTCACCCGCACCGAGGGCGACTGCCTGGCCCGCTTCGAGGTGCTGCTCGACCAGACCCACAACGCCCTCGACCTGGCCGTGGCCTGCCTGGACCGCATGGACGAACTGCCGCCCGGCCCGATCAACCAGCGCCTGCCCAAGGTGCTGAAGGCGCCCGAGGGCGAGACGTACGCCTGGACCGAGAACCCCCTCGGGATCAACGGCTACTACCTGGTGTCGAAGGGCGAGAAGACCCCGTACCGCCTGAAGCTGCGCAGCGCCTCCTACAACAACATCCAGGCCCTGTCGGTACTGCTCCCCGGGCAGCTCGTCGCGGACATGGTGTCGATCCTCGGCTCGCTGTTCTTCGTCGTCGGCGACATCGACAAGTGACGATCCTCGCCCCGTGACGGGGGGCGATTCCCTTCAGCCCGCGCGAGCGGGCTTGGGGCTTCACGCATCCGCCTCTGGCCGGTGGCCGGGACTCGCATCCTGGGGATGCTGCGCGTGCTGTTGATGTCCGAGCCACCCGTCCGGCGGGCTCGGGCCTCGATCTCCATCGAGGCGTTGTGGTCGGCGTCGTCCTCGTGTCCGCACCGCGTGCAGGCGAAGAGCCGGCCGCATCCCTGACGGGGGGAGGGTCCGGGCTGGAGCCTGCTCAGCCCCGACATGCACGCCCCCCGGGTCAACTTCCGCGACGCGCCCGCGACGACGGCCGACTTCGAGGAGCGGCACGCCTGGCTGTCCACGGCCGAGGACTCCCCCTTCGTCCGCACCTTCGTGATGTACCGGCGGGACGCCGAGGGCGCGGACCTGCTGCGCGGCCGGGTCCTGACCCGCATCGACGCCGCGAAGGGCAAGACCGAGAGGGAACTCGGCGGGGAGGAGGAGCTCTTCGACGTCATCGGCGGCGTCTTCGGGCGCCGACTCGACGACCTGATCCCGGCGGACCGGGCGGTGCTGTGGGACCGGGTGGGTCGAGCACACGCCGCGTGGCTCGCATCCCGGTCGTGACGGTGCCCGGACGTAAGGTGAGGAAATGACCACCACCACCGGCATATTCACGGGGTACTTGCGGCGACTCGGCATCACCGAGCCCCATGTCCCGTCCGTCGAAGGGCTGTTCGCCCTCCAGCGCGCCCACCTCGAACGCGTCGCGTACGAGAACATCGACATCCAGCTCGGCAGGCCGCCCGCCATCGACCCCGAGCTGTCGGCGGTCCGCTTCGGCGCCGGGCGGGGCGGCTACTGCTTCCACCTCAACGGCGGTTTCGCCGCCCTCCTGGCATCGCTCGGGTACGACGTCACCCTGCACGTCGGCGGGGTGGACGAGGACCCCGCCGCACGGAAGGCCAACGGCAACCACCTCGCGCTGACCGTACGCGTCGACGGCGAGGCCTTCTTCGTCGACGCCGGGCTGGGCGACGGCCCGTACGAGCCGCTGCCGCTGCGCGAAGGCACGTACGAGCAGGGCGGGTTCGGCTACCGCATGGAGCCGCTCGACGGTCCCGAGCCGGGCTGGACGTACCACAACCCCGGTGGCCCGTTCCCCGTCATGACCTTCCTGTCCGCCCCTGCGACCATGGCCGACTTCGACGCCGAGCACCTGCGGCTCTCGACCGCCCAGGACTCCCCCTTCGTACGGACCTTCGCGGCGCTGCGCCGCGACGCCACGGGCATCGACCTGCTGCGGGGGCGGGTGCTGAGCCGCGTCGACCCGGAGAAGGGGCCCGTCGAGCGGGAACTGGGCGGCCCCGAGGAGCTGTTCGACGCGCTGTCGGGTGTCTTCGGGCTGGAGCTCGGCGAGCTGTCCGCGGCCGACCGGGAGGAGCTGTGGGCGGGGGTGCAGCGGGCCCACGAGGAGTGGCTGGCCTCCCGCCAGGGCTGACGTCCTCGGGTGCGGCGGAGCCGGCGCGACGGGCCCATGTCGGTGGCGGCCGGTCGGTGCGGCGGAGCCGGTGCGGCGGGCCCATGTCGGTGGCGGCCGGTCGGTGCGGCCGGCCGATGTCGGTGCGGCAGGGCAGACTTGGTCCCATGTCCCACTCTCCCCGCCGGGCCTGCCCGACCTGCGGCCGCGACTGCGCCGTCACCGCCGGCCGGATCGCCCGCCACGACCCTCCGGCCGGGCGGAGCCGCGGCGACATGGTGTCCTGCCCGGGATCCCGGGCCCGGGTGGTCCTGGGCGCCTCGGCCCCGGTGCTCGACGGCTTCGTGCTGCCCGAGCACCCGGGGCAACTCCCGCTGTTCTGAACGCGGGTAGGGGGGTTTACCCCCCTCGACGGGCGGGTGGCGACCGGATGTCGGTGCGCGCGGGCCCTCCGTAGCGTTCCCGTCATGACGAACACACGGATACCGAAGCGGTGGCTGCGGCGCGGGGCCGCGGCCGTGGCCCTCGCGGCCGTACTCGGCGGGATCGCCGCCCCCGCCGCCCTGGCCGTGCCCACGGCCGCGTCCCAGGGCGCCGCGCAGCGCGGGGCCCTGCTCTCCGTCACCCCGGTCGGCGACCTGGACCGCGCGGGCGTCACCGCGTACATCTCAGGCTTCGGCATGGACGCGGGCACCGTCCGCCACGGGATCAGCGCGTACCGGCTCACCTACTCCACCGTCGACCCCCAGGGCCGCCCGACCACGGCCACCGGTCTGCTCGTCCTGCCGCAGGGCGGCCCGCGCCGCCTCGACCTGGTCTCCGACACCCACGGCACCACCGCCCACAAGGACGACGCCCCGTCCGGCGGGGCCGGCTACAACCGGCTCACCCCGTACCTGCACGCCGCGGCCGGCCGGGCCGTGGCGGCCCCCGACTACCTGGGCCTCGGCGGCGGGCCGGGCCCGCACCCGTACGTGGACACCGCCTCCTCGGTCACCGCCTCCGTGGACATGCTGCGGGCCGCCCGCACCGCCGGGGACCGGCTGGGCCGCCCCCTCACCCGGGACGTGTACGCCACCGGCTTCTCGCAGGGCGGCCAGGTGGCGATGGCCCTGGGCCGCGAGCTGTCCCGGCCCGGCAGCGGCTTCCGGCTGCGGGCGCTGGCCCCGATGGCCGGGCCCTACGACCTGAGCGGCTCCGAGCTCCCCGGCATCACCGACGGCCGGGTCGCGCCGCGCACCGCCGTCTTCTACCTCTCGTACTTCCTCACCGCGCAGAACCGGCTGCACCCGCTCTACAAGGACCCGGCCGAGGTCTTCCGCGCACCTTATGCACAGGCTGTGGAAAGTCTGTTCGACGGGAGCCACCACGAGGAGGAGATCGTCGGAGCACTGCCCGCGACACCGCAGGAGCTGCTCACCCCGGAGTGGTACGAGAACGTCCGCGCCCCGCGCGGGGAACTGCGTGCGGCCCTCGCGGCGAACGACGGCGCGTGCGACTGGAAGCCGGCCGCGCCGGTGCGCCTCTACACGGGCAGCGCCGACACCGACGTGCCGATCGCGAACAGCCGTGCCTGCGCCGCGGACCTGGCCCGCCACGGGGTTCGGGCCCGCGTCGTCGACCAGGGTCCGGACGCGGACCACGTCACGACGGCGATGCGCTCGGCCCCGCAGGTGAGCCGCTGGTTCGACTCGCTGTCCCGCTAGCGGCCTAGGAGATGGCGGTACGGAGGCGGACCACGTCGATCGGCTCCGTCTCGTCGTGGGCCGTCAGGTCGATGACCTCGCCGGCCGCGGAATCGGTCCGGTCGGCCGCCTGCCCGGCGGGGGCCTCGGCGGAGGGCTGCGCGGTCTCCGCGTCGTGGACGGCGAGGGCCTCGGCGCCGACCACGTCCGCCAGGTCCTCGTTCTGGACCGCCTCGATGGCCGCGCGGGCCTGCGCGGCGTTCTTCGTACCGAAGAAGTCGAAGCCGCCCTCGACCCGGGAGGCCGGGCGCTGCTGCCGGGAGGCGTACGGGGCCACCGCCGCCGCGGGGCGGCGGGCGGGCAGGGCGGCCGGGCGGGCGTGGGTCTCGGCGGCGGGCAGCTCCGGGCGGGCCTGCTTCTTCGGCTCGGGGTCGGGCTCGGGCTCCGGCCCGGAGGGCTTCTTGTCGGCGAGCGCGAGCATGGCCGCGTGGGCCCGGGCGTAGCCGACCGCGGTGGGCGCGCCCGCCGAGGTGCGCTCCTCGGTGACCGGCGGCAGCTCCTTCGGCGCGGGCGCCGGGCCCGCCTCGGCGGCCTCGATCGCGAGCAGCCGACGGCCCTCCAGGGCGCTGGCGCGCTCGGTCTCGGCGGTCGCGTACCGGCGCAGCAACGCGGCGTGCTCCCCGCGCAGCCCCGCGAGTTCGACGCGCTTGGCGCGCAGCTTGGCTTCGAGCCTGGCTCGCAGCACCCGGGCCTCTTCGAGGTCGGATTCGAGCTCGGCTATCCGCTCTTCCGTCTTCCACTCGTCCTTGACCCGCTCGCGGGCGAGTTCCGCGACGCGGCGGCCGGCCGCGCGGTCCCAGGCCCGCATGACGACGGCCCCGGCCACTCCGGCGCCCGCCGTGAGGGCCACGAGGAGTCTCAGCGCCAGCGGCTCCGCGAGCAGCCAGGCGACGCCGGCGCCGGCGACGGACACACCGGCGACGGACGTGGGCGTGAGCAGCCGGTGCAGGGGTTCGGGATTGCGGTGACGTCCACGGGGCATGGCCTGAAATTTACAGGGCGTGGCCCTCGATTGGAGTACCCGCCCGGGAAACTGTTCCCAGGCGGTTACCCGTCATTTCCGCCGCAAACCGTGTGACTGTTGCCTGTTCCGCTACTTCACGAGGCCCTTGGACTGCAGATAGGCCTTCGCCACGTCCGCCGGCTTGGCGCGCTCCGCGTCGACCTTGCGGTTCAGGTCGACGAGGTCGGCGGTCGTGAGGGCCTTGGTCAACTTGTCGAGCGCGGCCGCGATCTCCGGGGCTCCGGCGTCCTTGGCGTTGACCACGGGCAGCACGTTGTCGGCGTTCTGGAGCTTCTTGTCGTCCTCCAGCAGGACCAGCCCGAAGCCGTCGAGCGTGGCGTCGGTGGTCGTGGTGAGCACCAGCTGGTCGGCGCCGTCCTTGACGGCCTGCTTGGCCTGCGGGGTGCCGACGCCCTTCGGGTCGATACCGGAAACCTGAATTCCGTATGTCTTGGTCAACCCGGGTGCGCAGAAGGGGCGGACGGCGCATTCGTCGCCCGCCGCGATCTTCACCTTGAGGCCGGACTTCCCAAGATCGGAAAGCGTCTTGAGGTTGTTCTTCTCGGCGAATTCCTTGGTCACCGCGAAGGCGTTCTGGTCGACCGCCGAGCCCGCCGGCAGCGCCTTCAGCCCGAGGGGGCCGGCGAGCTTGTCCAGGCCCGCCACGGTCGCCGCGACGTCACTGGAGGCGACCGGCTTCTCCTCCGGCGCCTTCGGGCCGTTCACCTTGGCGTTGAGGAACTCGGCGAGCGTGGCCGCGTACTCCGGGACGACGTCGATCTCGCCCTTCTCCAGCGACGGCTCGTACAGCTCGCGGTTGTTGACCGTCTTTATCGAGGTGCTGTAGCCGGCGTCCTTGAGGACCTGCGCGTACAGCTCGGCCAGCACGTTGGACTCGGTGAACCCGGCGGCGCCGATCACCAGCGCCCCCTTGCCGCCACCGCCGTCGGCCGGGGAGGAGGCGGAGGCTGCGCCCTCCTTGCTCTTCTCCAGGCTGTCGCCGCCGCACGCGGCCAGCGACACCGCCAGCGCGAGGGCGCCCAGGGACGCGCCGGCGACGCGTGTGGTCTTGCTCATGGGGAACTCCGTTCGGGGCGTGGGAAAGAGACGTGGGAAGGAGACGTGGTTCCGTACGGGGCCCGTTCGGGCTGCGTACGGGCTCGTAAGGGGGTCAGCGCGGGCCCGTCCGCGGCAGCAGCCGCTCCGCGGCCACCAGGGCCCCCTCCACCAGCAGGGCGAGCGCCGCCACGAGCAGGGCGCCCGCGACGACCTGTGCGGTGTTGTAGGTGTTGAAGCCGGCCGTGATGATCCGGCCGAGGCCGCCCTGGCCGACCATCGCCGCGATCGTGGCCGTGGCGACGACCTGCACCGCTCCCGAGCGCAGCCCGGTCATCACCAGCCTCCGGGCGAGGGGCAGTTCCACGCGGAAGAAGAGCTGGGCACCGGACATGCCCATGCCGCGGGCGGCCTCCACCACCGAGCGGTCCACCTCGCGCATGCCCACGTACGCGTTCGTCAGCAGCGGCGGCACGGCGAAGAGCACGAGCGCGGCGATCGTCGGGAGATAGCCGGCGTTGCGCAGCGGCGAGACCATGAACAGGGCCAGCACCGCGAAGACGGGCACGGCCCGCCCGACGTTCGACAGGTTCACGGCGAGGGCGCCGCCCTTGCCGAGGTGGCCGAGCCACAGCCCGACGGGCAGGGCCAGCGCACAGGCGATGCCGAGGGCGACCCCGCTGACGTAGACGTGCTCGACGAGCCGGTTCCGGACACCGCTCTCGCCCGCCCAGTTGGCTCCGTCCGCCAGCCAGTTCCAGGCTTCCCCCACCACACCCAGCACGTCAGGCCTCCTTGCCGGCGGGTCGGCGTCCGGCCCGGGTCCACGGCGTGAGCAGCCGCTGTACGCCGAGCAGCAGCAGGTCGGCCACGAGGGCGAGCAGCACGCACAGCAGGGAGGCGGTGAGCACCTGGGCCTTGAAGGAGCTGTTGACCGCCGGGGCGATGAGGTTGCCGAGGCCGCCCTTGCCGACGATGGAGCCGACGGTGGTCAGCGCCACCGTGGACACCGTCGCGATCCGCAGCCCGGCGAACAGGGCGGGCAGCGCGAGCGGCAGTTCGACCTGCCACAGCAGCCGCCCGGGCCCGTACCCCATGCCGCGCGCGGCCTCCCGCACCTCCTCGGGCACGGCCTCCAGGCCGGCCAGCGCGCCCCGGACCAGGATGGTCAGCGAGTACAGCACCAGCCCGGTCACCACCAGCGCCGCCGACAGCCCGAAGAGCGGCAGCAGCAGGGAGAACATGGCGAGCGAGGGGACCGTGTAGAGCAGGGTGGTGAGGCCGAGCACGGGCGCGGCCCAGCGGCGGCCCCGGCGGGCCAGCAGGGCGAGCGGGAGCGACACGGCGAGGCCGATGAGGACCGACACGCCGGTGATCCAGACGTGTTCGAGGGTGGCGTCGGTGAGCTCCTGGGAACGGGAGGAGACGTACTCCCAGCAGAACCAGTCGTTCGCCACCAGGCAGCCCCGGCCCGCCATTCCCCTCACCCCCCGGTCGTCGAACGTACGTGGGACCGACCCTAACCCCCGCCGGTGTCAATGGCCGGATTCCTTCGCACATGGGCAACACGCCCTTCACAAACCGGCGGTCCCGGTAGGGAAGGATGATGATGTGATCCGATTCGAGCACGTCACCAAGCGCTATCCCGACGGGACGACAGCCGTTGAGGACCTGTCCTTCGAGGTGGCGGAGGGCGAGCTGGTCACGCTCGTCGGCCCGTCCGGCTGCGGCAAGACGACCACGATGAAGATGGTCAACCGGCTGATCGAACCCACCTCGGGGCGGATCCTGCTCGACGGCGAGGACATCGCCGCGGCCGATCCCGTCGAGCTGCGCCGCCGCATCGGCTACGTCATCCAGCAGGTCGGACTGTTCCCCCACAAGACGGTGCTGGAGAACACGGCGACCGTGCCCCGACTCCTCGGCACCCCGAAGGCCGCCGCCCGCGCGCGGGCCGCCGAACTGCTCGAACTGGTGGGGCTGGATCCGGCCGTGTACGGGGGCCGCTACCCGGAGCAGCTGTCGGGCGGGCAGCGCCAGCGCGTGGGGGTCGCCCGCGCCCTGGCCGCCGATCCGCCGGTGCTGCTGATGGACGAGCCGTTCGGGGCGGTGGACCCGGTGGTGCGCGAGCGCCTGCAGAACGAGTTCCTTTCCCTCCAGCGCACGGTGCGCAAGACGATCCTGCTCGTCACGCACGACCTGGAGGAGGCGATCCGGCTCGGCGACCGCATCGCCGTCTACGGACAGGGCACCATCGAGCAGTTCGCCCGCCCGGCGGCGGTGCTCGGGGCGCCGGCCACCGACTCCGTGGCCTCCTTCGTCGGCGCCGACCGGGGCCTGAAGCGGCTCTCGGTCACGGTGGTGGAGGAGGCCGACCTGACGCCCGCGGAGGACGGCGCCCCGCTCCCCGCCGCGGTGGAGCTGGGCGCGTCGCTGCGCGAGGCCCTCGCGGCCCTGCTCCAGGAGGACTCGGGCCGGATCGGGGTCACCGACCCGGACTCCGGCGCGCTGGTCGGCGTACTGACACCGGAGGGCGTCCACCGGGCGCTGCGGCGGACCGAACCGCAGCACGCGTAGGGCACCCGGGACGCGTAGGGCACACAAAAGAGTGACCGGCCCCTGGGGGCCGGTCACGGGTGCTTCGTTCGGCTGAATCGGCGGGGCCGGCAGCCGGGCCGATGATCAGGCCTGGATGCGGTCGCTCATCCACATCAGCATCGGCGGGATCTCGCGGCGCCACGTGTTGAAGTTGTGGCCGCCGCTGTCGAGGATGATCGAGGAGACCCGGTCCGGGCTCTGCACCTTCTTGATGAACTTCCTGGTGTCCCCGAGGTTCGGCTCGCCCTTCTCGCTGCTGGTGACCAGGAAGGACGTACCGCTCGGCTTCTTGCTCTCCATGGCGTGCAGGACGTCCGCGCGCTTCTTCAGCTTGGCGTCCCCGTGGAAGAGGTCACCGGTCGTCGGGTCGTCCGGTGCCTCGTAGTACGCGGAGAGCCCGGCGGCCGCGCCGAAGGTCTGCGGGTAGTGCGCGGCGATCTTCAGCGCGCAGTAGCCGCCGGTGGAGTTGCCGATGAAGCCCATGTTCTGCGGCTTCTTGCCGACCCGGAAGGTGTCCGTGATGGCCTGCGGCAGGTCCACTCCGAAGAAGGTCTCGGTCTGCGGCCCGTCCGGGATGTCCACGCACTCGGTGTCGCGCGGCGGCGCGACGGTGGGGCGCAGCATGACCAGGATCATCGGCTTCATCTTCCCGGCCTTGGACAGGCTGAAGGCCTTCATCGGGTAGTCGAGCCCTTTGATCAGGTTCTCGGCCGTGCCCGGGTAGCCGGTCAGGATCACGGAGGCGGGGAAGTTGTCGTTCTTGTGCTGCGGCTGGAAGTACTCCGGAGGGAGCCACACGTAGCCGGGGCTCGTTATCTTCGACTTCTGCCCGGTTATGGCAACCTTCAGGATCTGTCCGCCGACCTGGGGCTTGGCACCACCCGGCACGTCCAGCTTCTGCTTGTCGACGACCTTGATGTCCTTGCTGCTCATCGAGTGGTCGACGACCTTGCCCATGGACGTCTCCTGGCCGAACAGGTCGGCCCAGGAACCGTAGAAGAGGAACGACTTGTTGGCCGCGAGCCCCACAGCCGAGAACAGCGCCAGCTGGGCCGCCAGCAGGAGCCCGATACGGCCGGCGACCGGGCGCCAGCCGCGGCCCGCGAGCTTCGGCCAGAACCAGACCGTGGCCGCGAAGAGCAGCACCCCGGCGACGATGGCCAGCGCCAGAACCGTATTACTGGTGAGACCCATGAGCAGTCAGTCGACTTTCTGATGGCAGGACTGGAAATTTCCGACGGAAGAGTGAACCCGCTCCACGTCGCCGTCGTCCTAATGGACGCACCACACCCCGGAGGCTGTCGCGGCCCCCGGCCACATGATCTCTCGCGGAGCAACGGGAAGCGATGTCTAGCAGGATAGATGGCGATAAGTCCGGACAGGTTCCGGCCCTGGCGGGGCGAATCCTCCGGGGTCCCCGACCGGAGGCCGTTCCCGGCCTCGTAGGTACGGCCGTCACGCTCGTCGGCCTGCTCGACATCGCGGCGGGCGTCTTCCCGCGCTTCCGGCACAGCCGGATCCACGCGGTCACCGAGCTGCTGCCCGGCACCTTCGGCCCGTTCGCGGCAGCCGCGTCCCTCAGCGTGGGCGTGCTGCTCCTGCTCCTCGCGCACGGCCTCAAGCGGCACAAGCGGCGCGCCTGGCGGGCCGCCGTCGTGCTGCTCCCGGCCGGCGCGGTGGCGCAGTTCATGTACCGGCACTCGGTGATCGGCGTGGTCATCGCGGCCGTGCTCCTCGCCCTGCTGGTACGCCACCAGGGCGAGTTCAAGGCGCTGCCCGACCCGCGCAGCCGCTGGAAGGCCCTCGCCAACTTCGTACTGATGAGCGCCGGGTCCATCGGCCTCGGCCTGCTCATCGTCAACGTCCACCCGAACCGGGTGGTCGGCAACCCGGGCCTGTACGAGCAGCTCAAGCACGTGGTCGTCGGCCTCTTCGGCTTCGAGGGCCCCGTCAGCTACTCCGGCAAGGTGTCCTGGACCGTCGGCTACTCCCTCGGCGCCCTCGGCATGCTGACCGCACTCACCACCATCTACCTCGCCTTCCGTCCCGAGCACCCGGCCGCCCGGCTCACCGTCGACGACGAGGCCAAGCTGCGCGAGCTCCTCGCCCGGCACGGCGGCCGCGACTCCCTCGGGCACTTCGCGCTCCGCCGCGACAAGGCCGTCGTCTTCTCCCCCAGCGGCAAGGCCGCCGTCACCTACCGCGTCGTCTCCGGCGTGATGCTCGCCTCCGGCGACCCCATCGGCGACGTCGAGGCCTGGCCCGGCGCCATAGAGCGGTTCATGGCCGAGGCCAAGGCCCACTCGTGGACCCCGGCCGTCGTGGGCTGCAGCGAGACCGGCGGCGAGGTCTGGACCCGCGAGACCGGACTCGACGCCCTGGAGCTGGGTGACGAGGCGATCGTCGACGTCAAAGACTTCTCCCTGTCCGGCCGCCCCATGCGAAACGTCCGCCAGATGGTCAAGCGGATCGAGCGCAACGGCTACACCACCAAGGTCCGCCGGGTCGCCGAGCTGAGCGACGAGGAGCTGGCGGCCGTCCGCGGCGCGGCCGAGGCCTGGCGCGGCACCGACACCGAGCGCGGGTTCTCCATGGCCCTGGGCCGCGTCGGCGACCCCGGCGACGGCGACTGCATCATCGCGACCGCGCACCGCGTGGAGGAGGGCGACACCAGCCCCTTCGGCGATCTCAAGGCCATCCAGCACTTCGTGCCGTGGGGCAAGGACGGCATGTCGCTGGAGATGATGCGCCGCGACCGCGCCGCCGACCCGGGCATGAACGAGCTGCTGATCGTCGCCTCCCTCCAGCAGGCCCCCGAGCTGGGCATCGAGAAGGTCTCCCTGAACTTCGCGATGTTCCGCGCGGCACTGGCCCGCGGCGAGAAGATCGGCGCCGGCCCGGTCCTGCGCGCCTGGCGCAGCCTGCTGGTCTTCCTCTCGCGCTGGTTCCAGATCGAGTCGCTGTACAAGTTCAACGAGAAGTTCCGGCCCCGCTGGGAGCCGCGCTTCATGGTCTACCGCACCAGCCGCGACCTGCCGCGCATCGGCTTCGCCGTGATGCAGGCGGAGGGCTTCGTGACGCTGGCCCTGCCGCGGCTGTTCGAGAGCCGCCGGCGTCCCAAGCCGGTGCGTACGTGCACGCACAACGACGACATGGCGGCTGTGCCGGGCCAGGTGGATCGCGAGGTCCAGGCGGCCTGACCCTCCGCCGGGCGCGCGACCGGAGCCGGGAGCGCGCCTCAAATGCCGGCGGGGCTGGATGATCCGTCCCGCCGGCACTTCCAGCCCCGCCGGCGTTTGAGGCGCGGGGTCCGGGGCGGAGCCCCGGCAGCGGCGCCGCAGCCGCACCGCCCTCCGCCCGGCCAGGGCAAGGGCCAGGGCTCTACCCTGGAGCCCATGAACAGCAACCGCCGGCCGGCTCCCAGGGGCCAAGTCGAAGGCCTGCCCGACCTGGACCGCTGCGCGGTCATGGGCGTCGTCAACGTCACCCCCGATTCCTTCTCCGACGGCGGCCGCTGGTTCGACACCACCGCAGCCGTCAAGCGCGGCCTCGACCTCGTCGCCCAGGGCGCCGACCTCATCGATGTCGGCGGCGAATCCACCCGCCCCGGCGCCACCCGCGTCGACGAGGAGGAAGAGCTGCGCCGGGTCGTCCCCGTCGTCCGCGGGCTCGCCTCCGAGGGCGTCGCCGTCTCCGTCGACACCATGCGCGCGGCCGTCGCCGCCCAGGCCGTCGCCGCGGGCGCCCGGCTCGTCAACGACGTCAGCGGCGGACTCGCCGACCCCGACATGATCCCGGCCGTCGCCGCCGCCGAAGTCCCCTTCGTCGTCATGCACTGGCGCGGCTTCAGCGCCGACATGAACAGCCTCGCCGTCTACGCGGACGTCCTCGGCGAGGTCACCGCCGAACTCCGCGCCCGCATCGACGCGGTCGTCGCCGGCGGCATCGCCCCGGAGCGGCTCGTCGTCGACCCGGGGCTCGGCTTCGCGAAGAACGCCGAACACGACCTGGCCCTGGTGGCCCACCTCCCCGAGCTGCGCGCCCTCGGCTTCCCGCTGCTGGTGGCCGCCTCGCGGAAGCGTTTCCTCGGCCGGGTGCTGGCCGGCGGCGACGGCGCCGTCCCGCCGCCCGCCCGCGAGCGGGACGCGGCCACGGCCGCCGTGTCCGCCATCGCCGCCCACCAGGGCGCCTGGGCCGTACGGGTCCACGAGGTACGGGCGACCGCGGACGCGGTTCGGGTGGCCCGCGCCGTGGAAGGGGCTCTGTGAGCCGCACGCACTCAGAAGGAGCCCAGTGAGCAGAACCGACATCGAAGCGGTCGAAGAGGTCAACACGGCCTTCTACGAGGCCATGGAGCGGGGGGACTTCGACGCACTGTCGGCGCTCTGGCTGGAGGACGAGATCTCCTGCGTGCACCCGGGCTGGCCCGTCCTGTCGGGCCGCGGCGAGGTGCTGCGCTCGTACGCGCTGATCATGTCCCACACGGAGTACATCCAGTTCTTCCTCACGGACACCAAGGTGTCGGTCATAGCCGACACCGCCCTGGTGACGTGTACGGAGAACATCCTCAGCGGCGGGCCCGCCGAGGACGGCGGGGAGCTCGGCCCGCTCGTGGGCCAGCTGGTCGTCGCCACGAATGTGTTCCGACGCACACCGGAGGGCTGGCGGCTCTGGTCCCACCACGGTTCTCCCGTCCTGACCGAGTCAGACGAAGAGGACGAACAGGACACCGACTGACCCCCTCGGGCGGGATCCCCGGTATTTCGCAGGTAAATTCGAAGGCGGACGACGCCGACCGCACTCGGCACAGGTCCATGGTTTCGGGGAGTCCCGGACCGGAAGTACCTACGAAAGCAGGAGTGATTCGCGTGGATCGTGTCGCACTGCGCGGCCTCAAGGCTCGCGGGCACCACGGCGTCTTCCCCAGGGAACGCGAGGAGGGCCAGACCTTCATCGTCGACCTCGTGCTGCACCTCGACACCCGCCCCGCGGCGGCCGGAGACGACCTGGCGAAGACCGTGCACTACGGGGTCGTCGCCGAGGAGGTCGTCGACGTGGTCCAGGGCGAGCCCGTGGACCTGATCGAGACCCTCGCCGAGCGGATCGCCCAGCAGTGCCTCAAGCACGAAGCGGTGGCACAGGTGGAGGTCGTCGTCCACAAGCCGGACGCGCCGATCACCGTCCCCTTCGACGACGTGACCATCACGATCACACGGAGCCGCGCATGAACAACGGACTGAGCGCCCAGAGCGACCCCACCGTCCAGCCCGTACCCGCGTCCGTCACCGAGGCCGTGGACGCGGCCGACGTCACCCTCTCCAACCCCAAATGGGCCGTGATCGCGCTCGGCGCGAACCTCGGCAACCGGCTGGAGACCCTCCAGGGCGCCATCGACGCCCTCGGCGACACCCCCGGCCTGCGGGTCAAGGCCGTCTCCCCCGTCTACGAGACCGAGCCGTGGGGCGTCGAACCCGGCTCCCAGCCCTCGTACCTCAACGCGGTCGTCCGGATCCGCACCACGCTGCCGCCCTCCTCCCTGCTCGAACGCGGCCACGCCATCGAAGAGGCCTTCGACCGCGTCCGCGAGGAGCGCTGGGGCCCGCGCACGATCGACGTCGACATCGTGTCGTACGCCGAGGTGGTCTCCGACGACCCCGTCCTCACCCTCCCGCACCCGCGGGCCCACCAGCGCGCCTTCGTGCTGGCCCCCTGGCACGACATCGACCCGGAGGCCCAGATCCCGGGCCACGGCCCGGTGGCGACCCTCCTGGCCGGAATCGGCCTGACCGGCGTCACGCCGCGCCCCGACCTGGAACTCCGGCTCCCGGAGTAGTCGTTAGCCTGTTCACGGCTACTCGCTGAAAGTGGGGAACGGGCAAGTGAAGCAACTGAGGCCGGCGGTCCTGGCGGGCATCTTCCTGATCGCCGGGATCCTGTCCTGGGCGGGCGCCCGGCTGTGGAACGCCTACGGCACCCTGCCGGGCGTCCCGCTGGCCGCCCCGATCGTGCTGGCCGTGATCGCGGTGATCCTCCTCGCCACGGCCCTGTCGATGCGCGCCCGCCTCAAGGCCCAGCGGGAGCGCCGCCCGGGCGCCAAGGGCGTGGAGCCGCTGATGGCGGCCCGCGCCGTGGTCTTCGGGCAGGCCAGCGCGCTCGTGGCGGCCCTCGTGGCCGGCATGTACGGCGGCGTGGGCGTCTTCCTGCTGACCGACTCCCTCGACGTCCCCGCCCGCCGCGACCAGGCCTGGTACGCCGGCTTCTCGGTCCTGGCGGGCGCGGCGGTCGTGGCCGCCGCCCTCTTCCTGGAGCACATCCTGAAGCTCCCCGAGGACGACGACCACGCCTCGCAGGGCGCGGCCCGGGCGTAGTCCCCTCCGGGGCGGCCGCTCAGTGGTCGGCGATCCGCTGCCACAGGGGCAGGTCGAGCGGCCCCAGGTCCGGAAAGTGGCTGACCTCCAGGTCATGGAGGTAGCCGTCCCCGAAGACCAGTGCCTCGCCGATCCAGTCCCCGGCGGCGCTCAGGACCGACCGGGAGGCCACCACGGGGGCACCCGGCGTCGCCGGAGCCGCCGGGACCGCCTCCCGGTCCACCAACAGGTACGTGCTGGGACAACCGCAGGTGCAACCGACGGTCATCCGGGTGTGCGGGATCTGGGCCCGGTAGGCCCGGACCACGGGGGTGTCCTCCCCGAGGATCAGCTCCAGGGTGCGCCGGACGTCTTCGCCGAGCGGCTCCCAGACCGGCTCGTCGTCCGCACCGGCACCGGCCCCGTCTCCGGCCATCAGCGGGCCATGATCAGGGACATCGCCTCGTTGCGGGTGGCGGGGTCGCGGAGCTGGCCGCGCACCGCCGAGGTGATGGTCTTCGCGCCCGGCTTGCGCACGCCGCGCATGGTCATGCACATGTGCTCGCACTCGATGACCACGATGACCCCGCGCGGGTCCAGGATCTCCATCAGGGAGTCCGCAATCTGCGTGGTCAGCCGCTCCTGCACCTGGGGACGGCGGGCGAACACGTCCACCAGGCGGGCCAGCTTCGACAGGCCGGTGATCTTGCCGTCCGTGGACGGGATGTAGCCGACGTGGGCGACGCCGTGGAAGGGGACCAGGTGGTGTTCACAGCTCGACATGACTTCGATGTCCTTCACCAGGACCATCTCGTCGTGGCCGAGGTCGAACGTGGTCGTCAGGACCTCCTCGGGCTTCTGGTAGAGCCCGGCGAATATCTCCTTGTACGCCCGCGCGACCCGCGCCGGCGTCTCCAGGAGGCCCTCGCGGTCCGGGTCCTCGCCGACCGCGATCAGGAGTTCACGGATGGCCGCCTCGGCGCGCTTCTCGTCGAACTCGCCGATCGTGCCCTCGTCACCGGTCAGGGTCACTGGGTCGGTCATGTCGTCTTCCTCGTTCCTGTCCACACAGCGCTCGCAGGCGCATAAAAGTGCCGCGCCCCCCAGGCTAGAACCTGGGGGGCGCGGCTTCCATTCCGGGTGGATCAGGCCTCGGGGCGGTCCTCCGGGGCCACCTCGATGCCCTTCTCCGTGGAGACCGGCGTGACGGCCGTGGCCGTCGAGCTGCCGTTCGCCGCGTTCGTCAGCTGGAGCTCCTTGGGAGAGAGCACCGGCGGACGGGTGGACGGGGTGCGCCGGGCCGAGCCGGTCCACGCCGGGCGGGCCGGGCGCTTCACGATCGTGGAGAAGATCTCGGCGATCTCCTCCTTGCCCAGCGTCTCCTTCTCGAGGAGGGCGAGGACGAGGTTGTCCAGGACGTCCCGGTTCTCGACCAGGATCTCCCAGGCCTCGTTGTGCGCGGTCTCGATGAGCTTCTTGACCTCTTCGTCGACCAGCGCCGCGACCTCTTCCGAGTAGTCCCGCGGGTGCGACATCTCGCGGCCCAGGAACGGCTCGGTGTTGTCGCCGCCGAACTTGATCGCGCCCAGACGCTCGGTCATGCCGTACTGGGTGACCATCGCGCGGGCCGTCGCCGTGGCCTTCTCGATGTCGTTCGCCGCGCCGGTGGTCGGGTCGTGGAAGACCAGCTCCTCCGCCGCGCGCCCGCCCAGCATGTACGCGAGCTGGTCGAGCATCTCGTTGCGCGTGGTCGAGTACTTGTCCTCGTCGGGCAGGACCATGGTGTAGCCCAGGGCCCGACCGCGGGACAGGATCGTGATCTTGTGGACCGGGTCCGAGTTCGGAGAGGCCGCCGCGACCAGGGCGTGACCGCCCTCGTGGTAGGCGGTGATCTTCTTCTCGCGGTCCGACATGATCCGGGTCCGCTTCTGCGGGCCCGCCACGACGCGGTCGATCGCCTCGTCCAGCATGTGGTTGTCGATCAGCTTCTTGTCCGAGCGGGCCGTGAGGAGCGCGGCCTCGTTCAGGACGTTGGAGAGATCGGCACCGGTGAAGCCGGGGGTGCGGCGGGCGACGGCCGAGAGGTCGACGTCCGGAGCGACCGGCTTGCCCTTCTGGTGGACCTTGAGGATCTCCAGGCGGCCCTGCATGTCCGGACGGTCGACGGCGATCTGCCGGTCGAAGCGGCCGGGGCGCAGGAGCGCCGGGTCGAGGATGTCCGGGCGGTTCGTGGCGGCGATCAGGATGACGCCGCCCTTCACGTCGAAGCCGTCCATCTCGACGAGCAGCTGGTTCAGGGTCTGCTCGCGCTCGTCGTGGCCGCCGCCGAGACCCGCACCGCGGTGCCGGCCGACGGCGTCGATCTCGTCGACGAAGACGATCGCCGGCGCGTTGGCCTTGGCCTGCTCGAACAGGTCACGGACGCGCGAGGCGCCGACACCGACGAACATCTCGACGAAGTCGGAACCGGAGATCGAGTAGAACGGGACGCCCGCCTCGCCCGCGACGGCGCGCGCGAGCAGGGTCTTGCCGGTTCCGGGCGGGCCGTAGAGCAGCACGCCCTTGGGGATCTTGGCGCCGACGGCCTGGAACTTCGCCGGCTCCTGGAGGAACTCCTTGATCTCGTGGAGTTCCTCGACGGCCTCGTCCGAGCCCGCGACGTCGGCGAACGTCGTCTTCGGGGTGTCCTTGGTGATGAGCTTGGCCTTGGACTTCCCGAAGTTCATGACCCGGGAGCCGCCGCCCTGCATCTGGTTCATCAGGAACAGGAAGACGACGACGATGAGGACGAAGGGCAGGAGCGAGAGCAGCACGCTCAGGAACGGGCTGGTCTTGTCCGGGGTCACCGAGTAACCCTTGGGGATCTGACCGGCGTCGTACTTGGTCTGGAGGTTCTGGGCGAGCTGGACGCCCTGATCCCCGATGTAGTTGGCCTGGAACTTGGTGCCGTCGTGCTTGCCGAGCTTCTGGCCTTCGCTCAGCTCGATCTTGATCATCTGGCTGTCGCCGGTGGTCAGCTTCGCCGACTCCACCTGGCCGGTGTTGATCGCCTTGATGACCTCGCTGGTGTCCACCGACTTGTAGCCGCCGCCGGAGCCGACGACATTCATCAACACGACCACGGCGAGGACGGCCAGCACGATCCACATGACCGGCCCACGGAAGTATCGCTTCACGTCCATCCATACGGGGCGCAAGGCACCCCGTCCCTCCTGCCCGTAGGTAAATGCTGCTTTGAGTAAAGACTGTTCTTCGGAATGTACCCCTGAATTGTCACCCGCGGCCTCGTGGGACGGCTGACAGACCCGCTTTCCCTGCTCCAACGGCGGGAACCGCCCCCAGGTTCCCGTCTTCCGGGCCCCGGGGGCGTCGTACGCCGGGTGCGGCGGTCAGCCGCCGTAGACGTGCGGGGCGAGCGTGCCGACGAACGGCAGGTTGCGGTACTTCTCCGCGTAGTCGAGGCCGTAGCCCACGACGAACTCGTTCGGGATGTCGAAGCCGACCCACTTCACGTCGATCGCGACCTTCGCGGCGTCGGGCTTGCGCAGCAGCGTGACGACCTCCAGCGAGGCCGGCTGGCGGGAGCCCAGGTTCGACAGCAGCCAGGACAGCGTCAGACCGGAGTCGATGATGTCCTCGACGATCAGGACGTGCTTGTCCTTGATGTCGGTGTCCAGGTCCTTGAGGATCCGGACGACGCCCGAGGACTGGGTCCCGGCGCCGTAGGAGGACACCGCCATCCAGTCCATGGTGAGCGGGGTGGACAAGGCGCGTGCCAGGTCCGCCATCACCATCACGGCGCCCTTGAGCACACCGACGATGAGCAGGTCCTTGCCCGCGTACTCCGCGTCGATCTTCGCGGCCAGCTCGGCCAGCTTCGCGTCGATCTCTTCCTTGGTGATGAGCACCGACTGGAGGTCGTTGCCCATGTCCTTCTCGTCCACCCGCATCACTTTCGTTGTCGGCCGGGGCCCCGGGGGTGTCCCCGGAGGACTCAGCCGTGCTTCAGCACCAATCAGCCCTGCCGGATGACAAGTCTGCCACCCTGGCGCTGGGCCTCGACCCGTCCGGGCAGGTTGATGGCGCCCTGACCGCGCCATCCGGTGATGAGGCGGTCCACTTCCTCGATGTGCCGGGCGAAGAGGGAGCCCGCGGGGGAACCGGCGGCGACGACCGCCCTGCGCAGCACCCGGCGGCGGACGGCCGGGGGCAGGGCGTACAGCTTGGCGCACTCCAGCCGGCCGTCCTCGTCCCGTACGCCGGTCTCGGCCTCGGCGGCCCAGGCGTCCAGGGCGTCGGCGTCGTCGCGGGAGAGCTGGGCGGTACGGGCCAGGGCCTCGACGACGCCCTTCCCGAGGGCCTTCTCCAGTGCGGGCAGTCCCTCGTGGCGCAGGCGGGAGCGGGTGTAGGCGGGGTCGATGTTGTGCGGGTCGTCCCAGACGGCCAGGGACTGGACCATGCAGGCCTTGCGGGCGGTCTGCCGGTCGACCTGGAGGAAGGGGCGGCGGTAGCGGTGGCTGCGGTTGGGTCCGCCGGACACTTCCGCCATGCCGGACAGGGAGCGGATGCCGGAGCCGCGGGCGAGGCCGAGCAGGACGGTTTCGGCTTGATCGTCCCGGGTGTGGCCGAGCAGCACGGCGGCGGCTCCCAGTCGGTCCGCGGCCTCGTCCAGGGCGGCGTAGCGGGCGTCGCGCGCGGCGGCCTCGGGTCCGCCCTCCCGGCCGACGCGCACGGCGACGGACTCCACCGGGTCGAGGCGGAGTGCGGTCATGCGGGTGACGACCTCGGCGGCGCGGAGGTCGGAGCCGGGCTGGAGTCCGTGGTCGACGGTGATGCCGCCGGCCCGGATGCCGAGCTTGGGGGCCTCGAAGGCGAGTGCCGAGGCGAGTGCCATCGAGTCGGCGCCGCCGGAGCAGGCGACGAGGACCAGTGGCGGGGTGGTGCGGGGGTCGGCGGAGCGGTGGGAGAGGTCGGTGAGGACGTCGTGGAGTACGCGGCGGACCGCCAGGCGTATCGCCGCGACCGCAGGATGGGGACCCATGTCCGGTGCCCTTCGATGGTGTTCGGATGCCTCGGAGGCTTCGGGGTGTGTGGTGCGTTGGGGTGCTTGCCCGGCTGCCCCCGCGGGGCGGGGGATGTCACTCAGAGTGCGTCGATGGTGACAGAGCCGAGCCGTTCCCCGAGCATCGCACGCCCTTCCACGCCCCACGGTCCCTCGGACGGGTGATGCTGCTTCCCCCAGTGGGACATGTTTACGCCCCCTGAGTCACTCCGGAGTCAGCTTTCCGCGCCCCCTTCGCTCCCCCTGCGGTGCACCCGGGCGACCCAGTCGGCGGGGCGGGCGATCTCGGCCTTGGTCGGGAGCGTGTTCGGGGAGGTCCACACGCGGTTGAAGCCGTCCATGCCGACCTGGCCGACGACCGCGCGCACGAAGCGCTCGCCGTCGCGGTACTGGCGCAGCTTGGCGTCGAGCCCGAGCAGCTTGCGCAGGGCGGCGTCGAGGCGGCCCGCTCCGCTGGCGCGGCGCTGCTGGAACTTCTCGCGGATCTCGGCGACGGAGGGCACGACCTCGGGTCCGACGCCGTCCATGACGAAGTCGGCGTGGCCCTCCAGGAGGGACATGACGGCGGTGAGCCGGCCGAGGATCTCGCGCTGTTCGGGCGTCTGTACGAGTTCGACCAGGGAGCGGCCCTCGTCGCCGTGCTCGGCGTCGGGGCGGGCCCCGGCGAAGGACTGGGCGGCCTCGCGGACGCGTTCGAGGACGGTCGCCGGGTCGACCTCGGTGGCGCCGAGGAAGGCCTGGATCTCGCCTTCGAGGTGGTCGCGCAGCCAGGGGACGGCCGTGAACTGCGTACGGTGCGTCTCCTCGTGGAGGCAGACCCAGAGCCGGAAGTCGTGCGGGTGGACTTCCAGCTCTCGTTCGACGTGGACGATGTTCGGAGCGACGAGCAGGAGCCGGCCGCCGCCCGCGGAGCCGGGCAGGTCGCGGGAGACCGGTGCGAAGGTCTCGTACTGGCCGAGGACCCGGGAGGCCAGGAAGCTGAGGAGCATGCCGAGCTCGACGCCGGTGACCTTGCCGCCGACGGCCCCGAGGACCGCCCCGCCGGGGGTTCCCGCGCGGCGGTCCTGCATCTTGCCGAGCAGCGGTTGCAGCAGTTCGCGGAAGCCGGCCACGTTGGCCTTGACCCAGCCGGCCCGGTCGACGACGAGTACGGGGGTGTCGGGGACGGTGGCACCGTCGGGGATCATGCGGGTGAACTCGCGTACGTGTCGTTCCGAGGTCCTGGCGTGGGCGCGCAGCTCCGCGACCACCGCTCGTGCCTCGTCCCGCCCGACCTCCGGGCCGGGCCTCACGAATCGGGTCGCGGTGGCCACCGCGAGGTTCCAGTCGACCATCTCGGCACCACTGATGCTCGTCATGCGTCAACGGTACGTGGACGAGCCCTTCCGCGGACCCCTACGGTGCGCCCGCGACTGCGGCGGCCAGCTTGTCCAGGGCCTTCTCGGCGCCCTCCGGTCCGGGGGTGTCCTTGGTGAGGAACGCGAAGGCGAGGAGCCGGCCGGAGCGGTCGACGACGGTCCCGGAGAGGGAGTTCACGCCGCTCAGGGTGCCGGTCTTGGCGCGGAGCAGGCCGGCGGCCGGGGAGCTGCCGGAGTTGCGGGCGCGCAGGGTTCCGGTGAATCCGGCGACGGGCAGTCCCGTGAGGACGGGCCGCAGCTCGGGGTGGTCGGTGCCCGCGGCCTTGGTGAGGATCCCGGTCAGCAGCCCGGCGTAGACCTTGTCCTCGCGGTTGAGGCCGCTGCCGTCGGCGAAACGGGTGCCGGCGACGTCCACGCCGAGGGAGGCGAGCCTGGCCGCGACGGCCTTCTCGGCGCCTTCGAAGCTGGCGGGCTGTCCGGAGGCGAGGGCGGTCTGGCGGGCGAGAGCCTCGGCGATGTCGTTGTCGCTGTTGGTCAGCATCCGCTCGACGAGGCCGGAGAGCGGGGTGGAGAGGGTGACGGCCAGCGGCTGAGCGCCCGCCGCGGGCTTGGCCTTGGCGGGGGCGCCGGTGACGTTGATGCCGTGTTCGACCAGCAGGGCGGAGAAGGCGCGGGCCGCCTCCTTCGCCGGGTCGTCGACCCGGTCCACGGGCCCCGAGACGGAGTCGTCGGTGCGGCCCTCGTCGGCGGCCAGTGAGGTCACGAGGGCGATGTTGGGGTTGTCGCCGATCGGGTGGCGGGCGGGGCCGGTGTAGAGGCTGTCGTCGTAGCCGAGGGTCACGCTGTAGGTGCCGGCGGCCTTGAGGGCCGCCGCGGCGTCGCCGGCGAGCTTGGGGAGGCTGCCGCCGGATCCGGCGGGGCTCTTCTTCTTCGCGGTGAGGGAGGGGTCGCCGCCGCCGACCAGGACGATCTGGCCCGGGCCGGCGCCGGGGGCGACCGTGGTCCGGATCTGGTGCTCGGGCCCGAGGGCGGCCAGGGCCGCGGCGGCGGTGGCGATCTTGACGGTGGAGGCGGGGGTCATCGCGTCGCGCGACCCGGACTCGTAGAGCACCTCGCCGGTCGCGGTGTCGACGACGGAGGCGGTGCGGACGGTGCCGAGGGCGCGGTCGGCGAGCAGCGGCCTCAGCGCGGCGGCGAGCCCGTCCGGGGTGGCGGCGGCCTGCGAACGTGCCTGTCCCACCCCCTGGAGCACCCCGGGGGCGCTGGGAGCGGCCTGCGGCAGGCCCCCGGCTGCGGAGCCGGAGCCGTGATCTGCGCCACCCGTACGGCTCCAGGAGGCAGCCTTGTCCCGCTCGGCCTTACGCTGGCCGGAGTCCCAGGGACCGGCGGAGGCCACGACGGCCGCCGAAAGGGCGAGGCCGGCGACGGCGGACCCCGCGATGAGCTGCCACGTCTTGACCAATGGCACCTCGGACCAGCCCCTTTCGCGATCACACATATGCGTGAGGGACACTTAACCACTGCGTCTTGCCGCGAGCATGGCACCCCACCCGCCAACCGGCAGGGCAGGGCCGGACGCGCACGTAGTTCAATCAAATGCCGTCTCGAAGCAAAGCAGTCTTCTGAGGCTGATCATGGAGGAGCAGGACGTGGAGTTCGACGTCACCATCGAGATCCCCAAGGGTTCGCGGAACAAGTACGAGGTGGACCACGAGACCGGCCGGATCCGTCTGGACCGTCGCCTCTTCACCTCGACCAGCTACCCGGCCGACTACGGCTTCGTCGAGAACACCCTCGGCGAGGACGGCGACCCGCTGGACGCGCTGGTCATCCTCGACGAGCCGACCTTCCCGGGCTGCCTGATCAAGTGCCGCGCCATCGGCATGTTCCGCATGACGGACGAGGCGGGCGGCGACGACAAGCTGCTGTGCGTGCCGGCCTCCGACCCGCGCGTCGAGCACCTGCGCGACATCCACCACGTGTCGGAGTTCGACCGCCTGGAGATCCAGCACTTCTTCGAGGTCTACAAGGACCTGGAGCCGGGCAAGTCGGTCGAGGGCGCGAACTGGGTCGGCCGCGCCGAGGCCGAGGCCGAGATCGAGGCCTCGTACAAGCGTCTCGAGGCCTCCGGCGGCCACCACTGACGCTGCGCTGAGCGCTGAGCCACACGGCGGGCGGCACCCCCACGGGGGCGCCGCCCGCCGTTGCGTTCCCCGCCCCGGAGGGACTCGACGTCGCCCGGGATGGAACGATTCCGCATACTGATACGGCAGGTGATCACGGAGCGGAGGGCGCGGCGCGTGGCGGAAGCCGATGGGGCGGAGGACCGCAAGCCCCAGTCCGACGAGGCGCGGAGCGCCTTCGCACCGCCGCCCGGGATGGAGCCGGAGCCCCCCGAGGAGGACCAGCCCACCTCGGAGTTCGCCCTCCCGCCCGGCACCGGGCCGGTGCCGCCCGAGCCCGAGGGGTCGGCCTTCCGGCCCCCGGCCACCTACAGCGCCGCGCACTCCCCACCCGCCTACACCCCGGGCCAGGGGTTCCCGGTCGCGCGGATGACGGAGTCCCCCTGGCAGGACCGCATGCGCACGATGCTGCGCATGCCGGTCGACGTGCGCCCCGTCCCCGAGCTCGTGCAGAAGCCGAGCGAGACCGGGCCCGCCGTGGGCCGCGTGCTCGACCTGACGCTGCGCATCGGGGAGCTGCTGCTCGCGGGCGGCGAGGGGTCCGAGGACGTGGAGGCCGCCATGTTCGCGGTGTCCCGTTCCTACGGGCTGGACCGCTGCGAGCCGACCGTCACCTTCACCATGCTGTCGATCACTCACCAGCCCTCCGTGGTGGGCGACCCGGTCTCGGCGAACCGGACCGTACGGCGCCGCGGCACGGACTACACCCGCCTGGCGGCCGTGTACCGGCTCGTGGACGACATCAGCGCCCACGAGTACGACATCTCCCTGGAGGAGGCCTACCGCCGCCTCGCGGAGATCCGCCGCAACCGGCACCCGTACCCCACCTGGGTGCTGACGGCCGCCGCCGGAGTGCTCGCCGGGGCCGCCTCCGTCCTCGTCGGCGGCGGGGTGGTCGTGTTCTTCGCAGCCGCACTCGGCGCCGTCCTCGGCGACCGGCTGGCGTGGGTGTTCGCCGGGCGCGGGCTGCCCGAGTTCTACCAGTTCGTCGTCGCCGCGATGCCGCCCGCCGCCTTCGGGGTGGCGCTCAAGCTCGCCGAGATCGAGGACATCAAGGCCTCCGCCGTGATCACCGGCGGGCTGTTCGCGCTGCTGCCGGGGCGGGCCCTGGTCGCGGCCGTGCAGGACGGGCTGACCGGCTTCTACATCACCGCCTCCGCCCGGCTGCTGGAGGTCATGTACCTCTTCATCGGCATCATCATGGGCGTGCTGGTGGTGCTGTACCTGGGCCTCCAGCTGGGCGCCTCGCCGAAGCCGGAGGAGGTCCTCCAGATCACGCAGCGGCCGCTGATCCAGATCGCCGCGTCGATGGTGCTGGTGTTCACCTTCGCGATCCTGCTCCAGCAGGAACGCTCCACCGTGTGGATCGTGACCCTGAACGGCGCGGTGGCGTGGGTGACCTTCGGGGCCCTGCACTACGCCGGCGGGATCCCGCCCGTGCCGTCCACGGCCGTCGCGGCCGGGCTGGTCGGGCTCTTCGGGCAGCTGTTCTCCCGCTACCGCTTCGCGTCCGCCCTGCCGTACGTGACGGCCGCGATCGGCCCGCTGCTGCCCGGCTCGGCGACGTACTACGGGCTGCTGCTGATCGCCGAGGACCGGCTGAACGAGGGGCTGGGATCGCTGGTGAACGCGGCGGCGATCGCGCTGGCCATCGCGATCGGGGTCAACCTGGGCTCGGAGACCTCGCGGCTCTTCATGCGGATCCCGGGGGCGGCGAGCGCGGCCAAGCGCCGTGCGGCGAAGCGGACGCGGGGCTACTAGCCCGGGCGGCTACGCGTACGCCCCCGCGGGCCCGGGTGGGCTCCTGCGGGGGCGTACCTGGTTGCCGTGCGGTGTTCCGGCGCGGCTCAGGGATTCGGGGCTCCGCCCCGGACCCCGCGCCTCAAACGCCGGCGGGGCTGGATTTCGCCCGCGCGGCCGGTTCGGCCGGCGGGCCCGGGGCGGCTAGCGCTTGGCGTGGCGGCCGCGCTGGGGGCCGGTCTCGTCAACCCCCTGGTGCCCCGCGGGGGCCCCGGCGGCGGCCTTCTTCTCCTTGCGGGACTTGAGCACCTCGAAGATCACCGGGATGACGGAGATCAGGACGATGCCGATGAAGATCGGCTCGACGTTCTTCTTGATGATCTCGAACTGGCCGAGCTGGTAGCCCAGGATCGTGACGCCCGCGCCCCACAGCACGCCGCCGATGACGTTGAACGTCAGGAAGGTGCGGTACTTCATCGCGGTCGCGCCCGCGACCATCGGCGCGAAGGTGCGGATGATCGGCACGAAGCGCGCGAGCACGATGGCCTTGGGGCCGTGCTTCTCCATGAACCCGTGGGCCGAGTCGAGGTTCTCGGGCTTGAAGAGCTTGGAGTTCGGCCGGTTGAAGATCTTCGGGCCGAAGTACTTGCCGATCAGGTAGCCGACCTGGTCGCCGATGATCGCCGCGGCCGAGATCAGGGTGCACACCAGCCACAGCGGCTGCTTGATGGTGCCGCTCGCGGTGAACAGGCCCGCCGTGAACAGCAGCGAGTCACCCGGCAGGAACGCGAAGAGACCCGACTCCGCGAAGACGATGACCAGGGTGCCGATCAGGCCGAACTGCCCGACCAGATACTCCGGGGAAATCCACTCAGGGCCGAGCGCAAGCGTGTTCACGAGTTCCGGGCTCTCCTGGATCGGGGGTCTGCGGTGCCGCGGCGACATGCGGCGGTCTCAGTATGAACGCACACCTCCCCCACCCGGTTCCAGGTCCCGGGCGGGGAAGGTGTGCGCGCTACGCCTTGCGGACCGCGTTCGCCATGATCGCGTCCCGCAGGTGCTCGGCCAGGCCGGACCTCATGGAGTCGTAGAACTCCTTGAACCGCTCGTCCGCCACGTACATCTCGCCGAGGCCCGTGTGGATCTCGTACGTGCAGTCGTAGTACCAGGTCACGATGTGCTGCCGGTGCTCCTCGGCCATGTCCATGGCCGCCTCGCCGTCGGCCGGCTCACCGGCCTCCATCAGGGCCGCGTACCGGGCGCCCCAATCGGCGACCTGGTCCTGGACCCGCTGCCAGTCCTCCTTGGAGTACGTGGCGACCCGCCGCTGCGACTCCGCGTAGGCCTCGGTGCCGCCCCAGCGGCGCTCCGCCTCCTCCGCGTACTGCTCCGGGTCCTTGTCCCCGAACACCTCGAACCGCTCCTCGGGTGTGAGGTCGATGCCCATCTTCTTCGCCTCCATGGCGTGCTCAACGGCCTTGGCCATCTGCTGGAGCCGGGCGATCCGGTCGGTCAGCAGGGCATGCTGCCGGCGCAGATGCTCCCGCGGATCCGATTCCGGGTCGTCCAGCAGGACCGCGACCTCGTCGAGGGGGAAGCCGAGCTCCCGGTAGAACAGGATCCGCTGCAGCCGGTCCAGGTCGGCGTCGTCGTACCGCCGGTGACCCGCGTGGCTGCGGCCGCTCGGAGAGAGCAGACCGATCTCGTCGTAGTGGTGCAGGGTGCGCACCGTGACTCCGGCGAATCCGGCGACCTGGCCCACGGAAAAGCTCATCCTCCCCGCCCTCCTCCTGGTTGGGTACGCCCTTCACTGTGGGCCCTCACGCCGCGTGAGGTGCAAGCCCGAAGAGGAGACTCAGCCCATCGCCTTCGTGCCGTCCAGCGTCTCGCGGATGATGTCCGCGTGGCCCGCGTGCCGGGCGAACTCCCGGACCAGGTGCAGCAGCATCCAGCGCATCGACACCTTGGCGTCCTTGGGGAACCAGGGCGCCGGGGGCAGCGGGAAGGTGTCGTCCAGGCTGGGCACGGTGGCGATGAAGGCCTCGGTCTGCTCCTTCACCCCGTCCCAGAAGGCGAGGGCGGAGGCGAGCGTCTCGTCCCCCGAGAGCCGGAAGCCGTCGTGCCAGGCCTCGGGGGCGCGGCCGTGCTCGTTCGGCCGCTGCTGCGCGAGGCGGAGCCAGTTGAGCTCGACCTCGGCCGTGTGCTTGACGAGGCCGGAGAGGGAGAGCTCGCTGACGGTGGGGCGGCTCGCCGCCTGCTCCTCGGTCACGCCCTGGGCCGCCGTGCGGAGGGCCGCGCGCTGGTCCTCGACGAACAGGAGGAGCGTCCCGCGCTCGTCTCCTGCGATCTCCTGGGTGGGGTGCGCCATGCTGACCGCCTCTTCCGTGATCGTGGTTCTGCCTGCCGTGTCGCGTCCTGCCGACAAGAACCACGCTACGGACCGATGCGGTCAGCCCGTGTCCTAATTCGCGTGCCGGTCGTCAGTTGCCCGCGATCTGCCCGTCCGGGCGGATCACCGGCAGGGCGGTGGCGGGCTGCGGGAGGAGCGCCTTGGCGAGGTCCTGCTTGCCGGTCGGGTCGAGTCCGTACATCGCCTCGTAGATCTTGCGGACGGCCGGTCCCGAGGCACCCGAGCCGGTGCCGCCCTGGGAGATCGTCATGACGATCGCGTAGTCCGAGGTGTACGAGGCGAACCAGGAGGTCGTCTGCTTGCCCTGGACCTCGGCGGTGCCGGTCTTGGCATGCATGGGGATCTGCTTCTGCGGCCAGCCGCCGAAGCGCCAGGCGGCGCTGCCGTTGGTGGCGACGCCGGCCAGCGCCTCGTCTATGTCGTCGCGGGTCTCGGCGTCCATGGGCAGCTTGCCCTGCACCTTCGGCGCGATCTCCTGGACCGACTTCCCGTCGGCGCTGACGATGGCCTTGCCGATGCTCGGCTGGTGGAGCGTGCCGCCGTTGGCGATGGCCGAGTAGACGGAGGCCATCTGGATGGGCGTGACCAGGGTGTCTCCCTGGCCGATGGAGTAGTTGATCGCGTCGCCCTCGCGCATCTGGTTGCCCTGGCGGCAGTTCTCGTAGGCGATCTTCTCCGCGAAGCTGCCGTTCTTCTTGCCGTCCCGGCACCAGGCGTTCTTGTTCGCGTCGAAGAAGTCCTGCTTCCACTTGCGGTCGGGGACGCGGCCGGGGACCTCGCCCGGCAGGTCGATGCCGGTGCGCTGCCCCAGACCGAATTCGTGGGCCGTCTTGAAGAACCAGTCGCTGGGGTTCTTCTTCGGGTTGATGCCGCCGTCCTTCTTCCACTCCTGGTCGGCGAGCAGGTAGTACACGGTGTCGCAGGAGACCTCCAGGGCCCGGCCGATGGTGATGTCGCCGTGTCCCTGGGACTCGAAGTTGGTGAAGGTCTGGCTGCCGACCGAGTACGAACTGGGGCAGGGATAGCGTCCGTTGAAGGGGTAGCCGGCATTGACCACGGCCGTCGAGGAGACCACCTTGAAGATGGAGCCGGGCGCGGCCTGGGCCTGGATGGCCCGGTTCAGCAGCGGGTGGTTCGAGTCCTTGTCGGTGAGCTTGGCGTAGTCCTTGGCGGAGATGCCGCCCACCCAGGCGTTGGGGTCGTAGGTCGGATTGGACGCCATCGCGACGACGCGGCCGGTCTTGGTCTCCATGACGACGACGGCGCCCGAGTCGGCCTCGTAGTTGCGGCCGGTGTTCTTGTCGTAGGTCTTGCGGGCCTCGATCATCGCGTTGTTCAGCTCGCGCTCCGCGACCGCCTGCACACGGGAGTCGATCGAGGTCACGACGTTCGAGCCGGGCAGCGCCGGATCGGTCTGGCCCTGGCCGATGACCCGGCCGAGGTTGTCGACCTCGTAGCGGGTGATGCCCGCCTTGCCGCGCAGCTCCTTGTCGTACGTGCGCTCCAGGCCGGAGCGACCGACCTGGTCGGAGCGCAGGTAGGGGGAGTCGGTGTTCTTCGCCTTGGAGATCTCCTCGTCGGTGACCGGGGAGAGGTAGCCCAGGACCTGGGAGGTGTTGGCCTCGTCCGGTGCCGCGTAGCGGCGCAGGGCGGTGGGCTCGGCGGTGATGCCGGGGAAGTCCTCCGGGTGCTCGCGGATCTGGAGGGCCTGCTCGGTGGTGGCCTCGTCGGTGACGGGGATCGGCTGGTACGGGGAGCCGTTCCAGCAGGGCTGCTTCGTCTTGGCGTCGCAGAGCCGGACCTTGTCGATGGTCTCCTGCGGGTCCGTGCCGAGGACCCCGGCGAGCCGGGTCAGGACTTCCTTGCCCTTGTCCTTCATGGTGAGCAGCTCGGTGCGGCTGGCGGAGACCACGAGGTGGGTCGCGTTGTCGGCGAGCGGGACGCCCCTGGAGTCGAGGATGGATCCGCGCACGGCGGGCTGGACCACGCGCTGGACGTGGTTGTTCTTCGCCTCGTCGGTGTACTCCTGGCCATTGCGTATCTGGAGGTACCAGAGGCGTCCGCCCAGGGTGAGCAGCAGCGAGAAGACGACGATCTGGATGACGACGAGCCGGTTCTGGACCCGAGGGGTCCGGCCGGTCTCCGGTATGTTGCTCAACTCGATCTCCCCCGGGCGGCACCGCGTACGCCCGGTCGAGTCTAAGACCAGTCGGGGGTCAGAACGGGAACCGGCTGCGCCCGTGCTGCACCGAGATCCACTTCTGGGTGGTGAAGGCCTCGACGGTCGCCTCGCCGTTGAGCCGGCCCAGCCCGGAGGCCTTCTCGCCGCCGAAGGCGGCCAGGGGCTCGTCGCCGATGGTGGAGTCGTTGACGTGGATCATCCCGGTCTCGATCCGCTGGGCGAAGCGCACGCCGCGTTCGACGTCCCGGGTGTGCACGGCGCCGCTCAACCCGTACGGGGTCGCGTTGGTCAGTCGTACGGCCTCGTCCTCGCCGTCGAAGACCACGAGCAGGGCGACGGGGCCGAAGATCTCCTGACCCAGCAGCGGGGAGTCCTCGGGGAGGCCGGCGAGCACGGTGGGTTCGACCAGGTTGCCGCGCGTAGCGCCGCGCACGAGGGCCTGTGCGCCGGCTTCGATCGCCTTGTCCACGAGGGCGGTGAGGGCGTCGGCCTGGAAGGAGTTGATCAGCGGGCCGATCTGGGTGTCGGACTCGTGCGGGTCACCCGTCTTCAGGGAGCGGACGCGGGCGGTGAACTTCTCGGTGAACTCCTCCGCGACCGCCGCGTCGACGAGGATCCGGTTGGCGGCCATGCAGACCTGGCCCTGGTAGACGAAGCGGCTGAAGACGGCCGCGTCCACCGCGTAGTCGAGGTCGGCGTCGTCGAGGACGACGAGCGCGCTGTTGCCGCTGAGCTCCAGGACCGTCCGCTTGAAGTGGCGGGCGGCGACCGCTCCGACGTGCCGTCCGACCCGGTCGGATCCCGCGAAGGAGATCACCTTGGGGACGGGATGCGTCAGGAGCGCGTCGCCTATCTCGGCTATGTCGGTGACCAGGACGTTCAGCAGGCCGGCCGGGAGTCCGGCCTCCTCGAAGATCTTGGCGATGACCCCGCCGCCGACGACGGGCGCGTTCTGGTTCGGCTTGATGACGACCGCGTTGCCCAGCGCCAGGGCCGGGGCGACCGACTTCAGGGTGACCAGGAACGGGAAGTTGAACGGGCTGATCACGGTGATGACGCCGACGGGCAGGCGCTGGACCCGGTTCTCCTTGCCCTCGACGGGCGAGGCCAGGATCCGGCCTTCGGGGCGGACGGCGAGCTGCATCGCCTCGCGGATGAACTCCTTGGCGAGGTAGACCTCGTACTCGGCCTTGGGACGGGTCCCGCCGAGCTCGTCGATCATCGCCTCGACGATCTCCTTCTCGCGCTCCTCGGTGATCCGCAGGGCGCGTTCCAGGATCTCGCGTCTGGTGTAGGGGCTGGTGGCGGCCCATTCGCGTTGGGCGCGTTCGGCGCCGCGGTAGGCCTGGTCCACCTGCTCGACCGTGGCCACGGTGATGGCCGCGAGCTTCTCGCCGTTGTAGGGGTTGACGTCGATGATGTCCCAGGAACCGTTGCCGGCCAGCCATTCGCCGTCGATGTACTGGTGAGCGAGTTCGCTGAATATGGA
This sequence comes from Streptomyces sp. NPDC002467, assembly GCF_042889825.1. Lineage (NCBI taxonomy): Bacteria > Bacillati > Actinomycetota > Actinomycetes > Kitasatosporales > Streptomycetaceae > Streptomyces > Streptomyces sp. NPDC002467. The sequence continues at coordinate 82,558 of NZ_JBIARJ010000001.1, forward strand.
CATGCCATCCCTTACTGCGAGCGCGCACCCGTGCGCTGCACCGGAGACCGATCGGTCATCATGCACTGATCAGACGTCATACTACGTGCGAATCAAGACAGTTGAAGCAGGCCGCGGAGAAGATCCCGGGTCCGGTCGGGGTCCGGGCAGTCCTCCTGGAGCCGCGCCATCGCCCGCTCGTACTGCCCCACTTCCTCCTCTTTGTCGAGGTAGAGGGCACTGGTGAGCTGTTCCAGATAGACGATGTCCTGGAGGTCGGACTCGGGGAAGCGCAGCAGGGTGAAGGCTCCGCTCTCGCCCGCGTGGCCGCCGAAGGAGAAGGGCATCACCTGGAGCTGGACGTTGGGTCGCTGGGAGACCTCGATGAGGTGTTCGAGCTGCCCGCGCATGACGTCGCGGTCGCCGTACGGGCGGCGCAGCGCGGCCTCGTCGAGAACGGCGTGGAAGACCGGCGCGCTTTCGGACACCAGGACCTTCTGCCGTTCCAGGCGCAGGGCGACGCGGCGGTCGATCTCGGCGGCGGTGGCACCGGGCATGCCGCGGCTGACGACGGCGTGCGCGTAGGCCTCGGTCTGCAAGAGGCCGTGTACGAACTGGACTTCGTAGATCCTGATGAGCGATGCCGCGCCCTCCAGGCCGATGTACGTCTGGAACCACCCGGGCAGCACGTCGCCGTAACTGTGCCACCAGCCGGTCGCGTTGGCCTCGCGGACCAGTCCCAGCAGGGACTCGCGTTCGGTCGTGTCCATGACTCCGTAGAGCGTGAGGAGGTCCTCCACGTCTCTGGCCTTGAAGCTCACCCTTCCCAACTCCAAGCGGCTGATCTTCGATTCGGATGCGCGGATCGAGTAGCCGGCCGCCTCGCGGGTGATGCCGCGGGATTCACGGAGTCGCCTGAGCTGGGAGCCCAGGAGGATGCGGCGCACCACGGAACCGCTGGCTTCTGCGGTCACTAGTACTGCCCTCCCCATCGCAATTGGCATGCGTGCGCGTCGAGGGGCCCCCGCACCCCAGAGGCCGCAGTCTGCCACCAAAACGCATCGGCCCGTACTCGTTCTGTAACGGAATCCCGCTGCCCGGAAAAGAAGTCCGTAAGTATGCGTAGGAAGAAATGAGCAAGAACCGTCACGGGAGCGGACAGGTCCGGCGCGTGCACGTGCATCTGCCCTTGCATCCGGCTCTCCCATTCGGAACGATGGTCACCGCGCACCTGCGTGCACTTCGCGCCGGCGCCGGACCCACCCCGCAGTTCTCTTTGGACGAAGCCGCCGCTTCGCCCGCGAATCCCGGGAGTGCCTCGCATGGGGACGAATGGATCGACCATGCTCGAGCCGTTACGGCAGGGGCTTCCCCCGGTCGACCCCACGGCTGTCTCCGGGTCCGCGTCATGCGCCCTGCCCGCCCGCTTCGACGCGGTGCGCGGCGCACGTTCCTTCACCCGCTCGACCCTGGCCCAGTGGGGTCTCGACGAGCGCTTCGACGACGTGGCCCTGGTCGTCTCCGAACTCGTCACCAACGCGCTGCGCCATGCGCTGCCCGAGGAAGCGCGGGGGCCGGAGGCCGAGCCGGAGCCGTCGGTGCGGCTGCACCTGATGCGGTGGAGCACCCGTCTGGTGTGCGCCGTGCGCGACCCCAGCGAGGACCGGCCCGGCGGGGCCTTCTCACCGGAGCGCGCGGAGGAGAACTGCGACCTGGAGTCCGGGCGGGGACTGTTCCTCGTGGACGCCTACAGCGACAGCTGGGGCTGGCACCCGCTCGCGGGCCGGCTGACCGGCAAGGTCGTCTGGGCGCTGTTCCTGCTCCCCGACTGAGCGGGGCACACGGGGGACGCGAGGGGTGCGGGGGTTCCACGTGCGCCATCTGGCCGGGAATGATCATTGCGATCAGTCCCGGCCAGTGCACGTGCATGGCTTGATGACGGCTCGATGAGCGCTCTGTTCCTCGCCTGCCCTGTCAGCTGATCAGGTGGTCGAACTCGCCGTCCTTGACGCCCAGGAGCAGGGCCTCTATCTCGGCCGGCGTGTAGATGAGCGCCGGGCCGTCCGGAAAACGCGAATTGCGAACGGCGACGTCGCCGCCCGGCAGCTTCGCGAACTCCACGCAGGATCCCTGCGAGTTGCTGTGTCTGCTCTTCTGCCAGGTCAGCCCGAACGCGGTAGCGAGTTCTGCAGCTGCCATCCCGTTGTACGCGTGGTCCACAGGAAGCCCCCGATAGTGCAGATGTCAACTGCACCGGATCATAGCTGTGTTCATAAGCGCATGCATGGGCAGATGCACGTGCACGCGCAGGGTTATCCCTTGATCACAGACACGACATCCCTACGGGCGCAGGGCCTCGGAGACCTCGTCCAGTGACCCCAGCAGCTGCTCGGCGGCCCCCCGCAGCACCCCCGGCCGCGGAGCGTCCCACTCCGCCAGCACCGTCCTGACCCCGTCCCAGCACGGGACCCGCCGCTCGCGCACCTCCTTCGCGCCCGCCTCGGTGGCGGTGCGCAGCGCGTGCGCCAGGACGGCCGCGCCCGGCACCGGGTCGTGCGCGCGGTCCGGGAGGTGCGCCTCCAGGAGCATGGCGTGGCGGCCCAGCGCCGCCAGGGCGTCACCGGCTTCGTCGGCGGCCGCCCGGGACAGGCCCCGATGGCGCACCGGCTCCCCGGCGGCCCGGTCCAGCGCGTCCTGCCAGGCGACCCGGGCGTCGCGCGCCGCCAGCAGCGCCTCGCGCACGTCGGAGCGGCGGGCGGCGGCGGGATCGGCGTACTGGCTCAGCACGGCCGCCGCGTACCGCCCGTCGGCGGCGATCCAGTCGGCCAGGCGGGTGCGCAGCCTCGGGGTCTCCCAGGCCGGGTAGACGGCGTACCCGATCATCGCGAGCAGCCCGCCGACGAGGGTGAGCGCGACCCGGTCGGGCACCGTCTGGTCCCAGCCGACGCCGCCCATGCCGAGCAGGAAGACCACGTACGCGGAGACGAAGAGCTGCGCGACGGCGTACCCGGTGCGCATCAGCACGTACATCAGGCCCGCGCTGACCACGGCGAGGAAGCCGGAGAGGTACACGCCGGGGTGGACGAGCTGCACGATCCCGGTCGCGACGGCCACCCCGGCGAGGGTGCCGCAGAAGCGGGCGACGGCCCGCGCGTACGTCTGGCTGAAGTCGGGCCGCATGACCATGACGGAGGCCATCGGGGCCCAGTACGCGTGCCCGAAGGGCAGGGCGTGGCCGATCAGGTACCCGGCGCAGGCCACGGCGGTGAGCCGCAGCGCGTGCCGCAGGATCGGCGAGCCGGGGCGCAGCTCGGCCCGTACGGCCTTGGCCACCAGCGGCGCGAGCCGCGGCAGGGTGGGCCGCAGCATCGACTCGGCGGGGTCGGCGGTGCGGCCCGATCCCGGCTGGGCGGTCTCCAGTACGTCGTCCAGCAGCGCGGAGAGCCGGCGCGCGGCCCGCAGCGGCGCTCCGGTGAGGAGGTCCGCCGTGTCCGGGGACTTGAGCACGGCCAGGGACGGCGCGGGCAGCGCCACCGGTTCCCCGTGCCGGATCGCGTGCGCGGCGGCGTCCAGGACGGTGCCCGCGGCGGCGAGCAGCTCCCGCACCCGGTCCCGGCCGGGCCCCTCGGCATCGGCCCCTACGGCCGGGTCCGCGAGCGAGGCCAGCACGGGCCGGATCCGCTCCGCGAGCCCCCGCGCCCCGTGCAGCTCGGCGGGGCGCCGCCGGGCCTGGCGCGGGGTGACGGCGGCGGCGGCCCGGGCCCGCATCAGGGGCGCGGGGTCGAAGGGGGCGACGGGGTCCTGCCGCAGGCGCCGGGCGTAGTCGGCCTCGGCGGCGAGCGCGTCGGCCAGGGCGTCGCGCTGGGCGCCCCAGCGGCGGACCGGGAAGACCACGATGAGCAGGGCCTGGACCACTCCGCCGGCGGCGATCATCGCGGCGTGCCCGGCGGCCTGCGGCACGGAGGTCGGCAGGGTGACGGTGACCAGCATGATCGCGACGTTGCCGGAGGCGATCATCCCGGCGGTGGGGCCGGCGGCCCACATCATGCCCGCGGCGAAGGTCCAGACGGCGAGCAGGGCGAGGAACAGCACGGTGTGGGAGGAGCCGACGAGGTAGCCGACGAAGGTGGACACGGCCAGGGTCAGCCCGGAGGCGAGGGCGAGCACCGGCCGGGGGCGCCAGCTCTGCTGGAAGGTGGCGATGGCGGCCATGAAGGCCCCGAAGGCGGAACTGGCGGCGGCGCCGGGCCCGAGGAGCACGAGCGAGACCCCGATGACCACGGCCAGCCCGGCGGTGGCCCGCAGCGCGACGAGCGGCTCCAGCCGGGTGCGCTCTACGGTCATGCCGGTGCGGGCGGTGTCCTTCAACGCCCGGAGCCAGCTCATGGCTCCTGACCTTACCGTTTCGCGGGGTGCGTCCTGGTTTGCGGCCCTACGTGCCACCGGTGCCGAAGCGCCGCTGCGCGGCACCCCCGGGGCTCCGCCCCGGACCCCGCTCCTCAAACGCCGGAGGGGCTGACATTGCCCTCCGGGCAATCAAGCCCCCCGCCAAGCGGACGGCATCAGCCGAATCCAGCCCCGCCGGCGCTTGAGGAGCGGGGCCCGGGGTCGCGCCCCGGCGGCGGTGCCGCACCCGGGACGAGGGAGCCGCTAGCGCGGCAGCGGATTCCGGCGGCCGCCCACGTGCGCGGCATCCGCCGCCGCCGTGCCGTCCTCCCAGCCCGCGTGATCGGTGGCCCCCCGCAGCCGGGTCGTCGTCGTCTTCGGGAACATCTCGTCCGCCCGGGACGTCACCGCCACGTCACGCGCCACCAGCGCGGGCAGGTTGTCCGGGGCCTCGCTCACCGCGTGTTCCGCGGTCTCCGCCAGCCGCCGACCGAGCCGGCTGGCGTACGCGAGCAGGAAGGACTGCCGGAAGGTCTTGGTCCGCTTGCGTCCACCGGCCCGCTGCGCGGCCTCCGCGCGGGTCATCGCCGCCATGCCCTGCACCAGCAGCGAGGTGTACAGCAGTTCCACCGCCTCCAGGTCGCTCTCGAAGCCGACCACCGTGGAGAACTCGAACCCGCTGTTCCACACCGCCCGGCAGCGGTTGGCCGTGGCCACCGCGTCGAGCAGCACCGCCTTGGCCTCCTCGTACGGCGGCTCCACCCCGATCCGGCAGGCCCCCGGCACCTGCGCGGGGCGACCTCCGCGCGCCGCCAGCAACGCCTCGTCCACGGTGTGCCGGGCCATCAGCTCCTGCGCCTTGGCGCTGAGCGCCTCCGCCTCCTCGGGGAAAGTGGTCGCCTCGGCCTTCGCGAGCAGGGCGCGGATGCGGCCGAGCATGCGGGGCTCGATGTGCGCGTGTTCGTGCTCGTCCAGGGGGTCGCCCGGAAGCGGGCCCACCGGTTCGATGGACGGCAACCGGATCAGCAGCCGGAACACCTCCAGCAGCGCGGTCGCCAGGGTGAACCGGTCCGTCCGTTCCCGCTGCGCGAGCCCGTCCGCGTACTCCTGGTCGGACGCCCACCACACCTCGGCCCCGGTCCACCGCTCGGGGAGCCGGGCGTAGCGGCGAGCCTCGCCGGCGATCAGGTCGCCGGTGACGCGTATGTGCCGCTCGTCGAGGTCCCGCCGCACCAGCCGCAGCAGGTCGGCCGGCTGCCACCCCCGCTCCCAGGCCTGCCGTACGTACCCCTCCCCGCGCACGAGCAGCTCCTGGCCGACGCCGGGCCAGGCGGCCGGGTCCGCCGCGAGAACGGAAGCACCGGTGTCCAGCCCGGCGTCGTCCTGGGCGTACAGGGCTGCGGCGAAGGCTCGGTCGACGGTCTCGGCATGCTCTTTCACGCCCTCCAGCTTGGCATGCCGCCCTTGGGGAGCCGGACCTCGCGGGTGGGGCTGGAATTGCCCTGCGGGCGCTCCGGCCCGTGCGGGCGACAGGGTTGCGCTGCGCGCACGTGCAAGCCGACGCCGGCCGAAATCCAGCCCCGCCGGCGATTGAGGCGCGGGGTCCGGGGCAGAGCCCCGGCAACAGCGCCGCACCCGGCACGCCCAGGCCCAGGCCCCGGCCCCGGCCCCGGCCCCGGCTCCGCCGCACTGTCAGACCCCGGTGGGACACTCGCACCCGTGAGCGAGAACGTCGGGCGGTGGGCCCTCGCCGAGGACGGCGACGGACAGTGGCTCGCCGCGCCCATCGACGCGGCGGCAAGACCGATCCGCGTCGCCGACCCCGCGGAAGCGATCCGCGCCGCACCCCCCGCCACCCGCTGGATCTGGCAGTCCACCGCCGCCGTCTACCCCCGCCTGCTCGCCGCCGGCGCCCGCGTGGAGCGGTGCTACGACGTCGAGGACGCCGAGCTGCTGCTCCTCGGCCACGAGGGCCGCTCCGGCGAGCCCCGCTCGGCCGCCGCCGCCTGGGCGCGGCTCACCGACGACCCCGTACCCCCGGATCCACCGCAGCGCGCCGCCGAGCCCGGCGCCCAGGACTCCCTCTTCGACGCCCGCCCGGCCCCCGTCCCCCTGGACGCGCTGCTCGCCGTCCACGCCGACCAGGCGAAGCGCATCGACGCCACCGCCCACCCCGACCGCATGCGGCTGCTCACCGCCTCCGAGTCCGCGGCCTTCCTCGTGGCCTGCGAGATGCACCGCGCCGGTCTGCCCTGGCGGGCCGACGTGCACCGGGCGCTGCTGACCGAGCTGCTCGGCGAGCGGTACGCGGGCGGCGGCGAGCCCCGCCGCCTCGCCGAGCTGGCCGACCGGATCTCCGCCGCGTTCGGCCGCCGGGTGCGCCCCGACCTGCCGGCCGACGTCGTCAAGGCGTTCGCCGAGGCCGGCATCAAGCTGAAGTCGACCCGCCGCTGGGAGATCCAGGAGCTCGACCACCCGGCCGTCGAGCCCCTCCTCGCGTACAAGAAGCTGTACCGGATCTACACCGCCCACGGCTGGAGCTGGCTCGCGGACTGGGTCCACGACGGCCGCTTCCGCCCCGAGTTCATCCCCGGCGGCACCCTCACCGGCCGCTGGGTCACCAACGGCGGCGGGGCCCTGCAGATCCCCAAGGTGATCCGCCGGGCCGTCGTCGCCGACCCCGGCTGGCGGCTCGTCGTCGCCGACGCCGACCAGATGGAGCCGCGCGTACTGGCCGCGATCTCCCGCGACCCCGCCTTCATGGAGGTGGCCGGGCGCCCGGAGGACCTCTACACCGCCGTCTCCCGCCAGGGCTTCTCCGGCGACCGCGACAAGGCCAAGCTCGCCGTCCTGGGCGCGGTGTACGGCCAGACCTCCGGCGACGGCCTCAAGAACCTGGCCGCCCTGCGCCGCCGCTTCCCCCGCGCCGTGGCGTACGTGGACGAGGCGGCGAAGGCCGGGGAGGAGGGCAGGCTCGTACGGACCTGGCTGGGCCGCACCTGCCCGCCGCCCGCCCAGGTCCCGGAGGAGGGGGAGGCGGGCATCCCGCAGGACCGGGACGAGGCGTGGACCCCGAGCTACGCCTCGACCAACACCCGCGCCCGCGGCCGTTTCACCCGCAACTTCGTCGTGCAGGGCAGCGCCGCGGACTGGGCCCTGCTGCTGCTCGCGGCCCTGCGCCAGTCGCTCGCCGGGATGCGGGCCGAGCTGGTGTTCTTCCAGCACGACGAGGTGATCGTGCACTGCCCGGCCGAGGAGGCGGAGGCAGTGGCCGAGGCCATTCGGGCCGCCGGTGACCGGGCCGGGCGGATCACCTTCGGCGACACCCCGGTCCGGTTCCCGTTCACCACGGCGGTCGTGGAGTGCTACTCCGACGCGAAGTAGTCCAGTTCGCTCCACATCGGGTCGGAGGCGACGTACCGCAGCTGCTCCAGCGTCAGCGCGGGTGCCTCACGGGTGGCCGGGCCGCTCTGGTCGGCGGCGTTGTAGGTGGTCGCCGTCACCCGCAGCCCGTTCTTGTACAGGCTGTCCACGGTCCACCGGACCACGCCCTTCTCGGCAGGAGCTTGTGTGACCTTCACCTGTGTGCCGTCGAGCAGCCGGATGACGTCGCCCTCGAAGTCCGGAGTGCCGGTCGCCTTGACGACGTCGAGCCGGATCAGGGACTTGCCCTTGCCGTCGTCGACCACGAGGTATCCGGACCCGCCCTCCCCGCCCTGGGAGACGACCGGGAACTTCAGCCGCTTGACCACCATGTTCTGCAGTTGGTCGACGGCCTTCAGGTCCCGCAGCGCGTTCGCCCTCGCGGGCGACCAGCCGCTCCCCTCCTGCGCGGCCGCGGGCAGGTCGTCCAGCGCAAGGTGCCACTTGTCGGAGGTGACCAGGGCTTTCAACCCGGCGGGGGACAACGGCGGGTCCGTCCGGGAGATCTCCTGGACCGACCCGGACGGGGCATTCCCCGGGTAGATCCCGAACGGGGAATTGGATTCGGTCAACTGGATCAGGTATCCCTGCGGGGTCGCGAGCACGGCCCGCCATTGTTTGGCACCTTCACCTGCGCCGAAGCTCGGGACCATGAGGCGCTGCTCGATCAGCAGCTTGGAACCGTCGGCCAGTTGCTCGCTCGTGCAGTCCTTGCCCTCCTGCGTGTGCTGCTTGGAACAGAAGGTCGCCGTGTTGGCCATGTTGCCGCGGGGATCCACCCGACCCAGGACGAGGTTGATCTCCGCTCTGCCCTTGCCGTCGTCGTACACGCCGAGCACACCGGCGGAGCTGCGATCGGTACCGCTCGCCTTGGTGACGGACAGCGTCCCTCCCGGCAGCAGCCCCTTGAGCATCTCGGCCACCTGTTCGCCGGAGACGGCCCCGGTACCGCGGGGCGGCGGCGGCGGTGTCTGTGGGGTCCCGTCCGACGGCCCGCCCGAAGGTGACGGCGGCATCGCGACCTCGACCCGGTCCGATCCGTCCAGCAGCCCCCCCGCGTAGGCGCCCACCCCGCCGATCAGGGCCAGGGACAGCACCGATCCGCCGATCACGGCGGCCCGGCGGCGGGCCACGAGCCGCCGTCCGCGCCGCTCGCCGGCTTCCACGAGGGCGTGCCGGTCGGCCGTGAAACCGTCCCCCGCACGCCGGAGGGCTTCGCCGAGCTCGTCTTCAAAGGGCATGGGGAACCAAACCTTCCGTTCTCAGGGGTGTGCCGAGGATCACTCAGAGGCCCGCGAACTCGCCGATGCTGCCACCCAGTTGTTCCCTGAGCCGGCCGAGCGCCCGTGAGGAACGGGTACGGACCGCCGCCGAGCTGGTGTTCATCGCGTCGGCGGTCTCCTCGATGCTGCGGTCCTCCCAGTACCGCAGCACGAGCACCGCCCGGTCCTTGGGCGCGAGCCGCCCCAGCGCCTCCAGCAGCGTCAGCCGCAACGCCGGATCGGCCGAACCCGAGTCGGATCCCGACCCGGCGGCGGCCGCGCCCGAATCGGGGAACTCCCCGACCGGGCGCTCCCCCGCCGACCGCCGCCGCTGGTGCGTCAGGAAGGCCCGCACGAGGACGGTCTGCGCGTACGCCGCCGGGTTGTCGATGCGGGAGATCCGCCCCCAGAGCAGGTACATCCGGCCCAGGGTCTCCTGTACGAGGTCCTCCGCGAGATGGGTGTCCCCGCTGGTCAGCAGGCAGGCCGACCGGTACAGGTGCCCCGATCTGCCTTCCGCGAACTCACGGAACCCGTCTCTGCGACCCTGCCGCATCTACTCCCCCTCGCGTCGTCTCACCCCATCGACGCGACGGCCACCGCGGAATGTTTCACCCGAGTTCGTGGAAGTAGACGTGGAACTCCTCGCGTACGAAGCCCTCGGCCTCGTACAGCCCCTGCGCGACCGTGTTGTCGTAGGCGGTCTCCAGCTGGACGCCCGCCACCCCGGCCTCGCGCGCCCGGCGCAGCACCTCGCGCAGCAGGGCCCGGCCGGCGCCGGTGCGGCGGCCTTCCGGTGCCACGTACAGGTCGTTGAGGACCCAGGCGGTGCCCATCGTGAGCGAGGAGAAGGCCCGGTAGACCTGGGCGAAGCCGACCGTGCCGACGCCCGGCGCGTCGGCGAGCAGGATCAGGGACTCGTCCTTCGCGATCCGCTCGGCGAGGAAGGCGCGGGGCCGGTCCGGATCGGTCACCTCCACCTCGTAGAAGTCGAGGTACCCGCGGAACAGCGCGGCCGCCGCCTCGACGTCCGCCTCCCCCGCGACACGCAGCTCGATCCCCGGTCCCTCTTGCGTGACCTGAGCGTCCACACCCGTCTCCTTCGTCCGTCCCTGCGCGCCGGACCCAATTGTGCGCGCAGGGACGGACGCCCCCGATGTCGGCCCGCCACCGCGCTACTTGGTGGTGGACTGGGCGGGCAGCGAGTAGACGTGGTCCGGCGTCACGATCTTGGTGATGGCCTCGGCGAACAGGGTGCTCGGCTCCTCGCCCTCGGCCGTGATGTCGGTGTTCAGCAGGATGACCATCGTGGCCCGCGCGGGCGGCATGTAGGTGACGACGGCCTCGTATCCGGGCAGCGACCCGTTGTGCCCGATCCAGCCCTGGAGGTTGAAGATGCCCAGGCCGTAGCCCGTGCCCGGCAGGGCGCCGATGACCTTCAGCCGCTGGGCCTGCGTGGCGGGCGTCAGCAGGGACCCGGTGGCGAGGGTCTTGGCCCAGGACGTCATGTCGTCGAGGTTGGAGATCATCGCTCCGGCCGCCCAGCCCCAGGAGGGGTTCCAGTCGGTCGAGTCCTCGACCTTCCCGGTCAGCGTCTGGTTCGTGTAGCCGTGGGCGTGCGGCTTGGGGAACTCGGCGCCCACGGGGAAGAGGGTGTTCGGCAGCTTCGCCGGCGCGACGACCTTGTTGTTGATGTAGTCGTCGAGGTGCTGCCCGGTCTGCTTCTCCACGACCAGCCCGAGCAGGATCAGGTTGGTGTTGGAGTAGTAGAACTTCGCGCCGGGCTCGAACATCACCGGGTGCTCGAAGGAGTACGCGAGCAACTCCTGCGGGGTGAACGGCCGGTCCGGGTCGGTGAAGAACGCCTTGTCGAACCCCGGGTCCTCGGAGTAGTTGAACAGCCCGCTGCGCATCTCGGCGAGCTGGCGCAGCGTGATCCGGTCCCCGTTCGGGACCCCTGAGATGTACTTGCCGATCGGGTCGTCCAGACCGACCTTGCCCTGGTCCACGAGCTGGAGCAGGGCGGTCACCGTGAAGGTCTTGGTCACACTGCCGATCCGCATGTTCATGTCGGTCCGCATGGGGGCTCGGGTCGCCTTGTCGGCGATCCCGAAGGCCTTCACGTACGAGCCCTTGCCGGGCGCGGACAGGTGCACCATCACCCCGGGCACCTGGGCCTCGGCCATCACCTTGCGCACGGCCTCGTCCAGCTGCCGCTGCACGGCGGGCGTGAGCTGCGCGAAGTCCCCGTCGTCCCTGGCCGGAGCCGGGAGCGGCGCCGCGGCCGGCGCCGTGACCGCGGAAGCGCTCCAGGCGCTGCCGGCCGTCGCCCCGAGGGGCACCACCGCCATCCCGAGGGCGGCCAGTCCGATCGCCGCCCTCCGCACGCGCGTCACCATGGCGGGCCCTCCTACAGCGCAGACGACCCCCGCCCCTCCAAGCTAGCCCCGGCCCCCCCGCACCGGCGACCGCAGCGGTGGGCGGGCCACGAGTTGCGCACCGGGCCTGGACGTGCCCAGCGCTCGGACATGCTCTATGTTGCAGAGGCAAAACGGGGAGATCGCACAGTCGTACGGGCAGTCGTACGAGCAGTCGTGTTTCCCCGGAGCGGTAGTTGGCGCTCGACGAGCCGAGACTGAGGCGACGGACGACGGATGGCACGGGACTACGACAGCCAGCTTCTGGAATCGGTGGCAGTACGCCGCCGCAGGATGAGGGACGCCCTGTTGTTCGGCGCGCAGCGGGCGCGGCGGACCGCGGACGAACGGCTCGGGAAGATGTTCGCGGGCATCGCCATCGCCGCCGTCCTGTGTGCGGGATGCATCGGCTGGTCCTTCGTCCAGACCACGCTCGCGAAGCAGAAGGCCGAGCAGCAGAAGCAACAACAGCAGCAACAGCAACAGGGGCCGCTGCCGCTGCCCGGACCGTCGTCGAAGTCGAAGCAGCCGTCGGGTCCGGCGAGCCCGTCCGCGTCCTCGCCCGGCCCGTCGAAGGCGCCGAAGTCGTCGAAGACCCCGCAGTCGTCGCACTCCGCCACGGCCAAGTCGCCGAAGCCGTCGCATTCGTAGAGGAAGAAGCAGCAGCGATGTGCAGATCCGGGAGAGTTCACGGTCCCGGAGCAGAGCTGTGTCCCTTTGGCCCCGAAAGGTCGCAACGCCGCGATGATAGGTTCCCGTAAGTGGTGAGCACAGCAACGACTTCCCGGGCGCAACTGAGCCGGGTGACCCTCGTCGGCGAGCGGCGTCGGGCGGACATCGTCCTGCCCTCGGACACCCCGATCGGGCAACTGCTCCCCGACATCCTGTACTTGCTGGACGACCGGGCCGCATCGCGCCCGATGACCCGTCAGCTGATCACGTCCGACGGTTCCGCGCTGCCGCACGACAGCACGCTCGCGTCGGCCGGGATAGCCGACGGCGCCGTCCTGCGGCTCGTCAGGACCCACTCGGCGCCGCCCGCCCCCGTCGTCCACGACGTCACCGACCTGGTGGCCGACGACCTCGATCTGCAGGCCTGGCGCTGGCGGCCCGCCGCCCGCCGGGCCAGTGCCGGGGTGGCGACCGTCGCGATCACGGTCACCGCGGCGCTGCTCGCGCGTCGCGAGTTCACACTCGGCACCCTGGCCGGCGCCCTCGCGGCCGTCACCGTCGTCCTGCTGGCGGCGGGCGCGCTCGTCGCCCGGAACGGGCGGGGCAACCAGGGCCTGTCGACCGCCCTCCTGCTCGCCTCCGGCGGGCTGGGCGTCCTCACGGCGTGGACCGCCGCGGACGCCAACCACTGGTCGGGGATCGTCAGGCTCGCCGCCGTGGCGGGCTCGCTCGTCGTGTCGCTGGTGATGCTCGGCTTCTTCTCTCCGCTCGGCCGCGGCGGGCTGATGGGCGGCGCGGCCGTCGCCGTGCTCACCGCCCTGTGGGAGGCCGTCGCCGTCGTCCAGGACGATCCGGCCCGGCTCGGCGCGGTCATGGCCCTCTTCTCCGTGGTACTGCTCGGCCTGCTGCCGCGACTCGCCCTGATGGCCTCGGGTCTCACCGCGCTCGACGACCGCCGCTCCGGCGGTACCTCCGTCAGCCGCCACGAGGTGGGCAACGCGCTCGCCGCCACGCACCGCGGGCTCGCCCTCGCGACGATCGCCACCGCCGTCTCGGCGGCGGCCGCCGGGTGGCTGCTGACGCTGGCCGCGAAGCCGAGCGTGTGGACGGTGGCGCTGCCGGCGCTCGTCGCCGTGGTGCTGCTGTCGCGGGCACGGGCCTTCCCGCTGGTCGCCGAGGTCGTGGCACTGTTCACCGCCGCGGCGCTGCTGGTCGTACGGCTCGTGATGCTGTGGGGCGAGCACGGCGGGGGCGCCGGACCGCTCGCCGTCCTGGGCGTGGCCGCGCTGCTGCCGCTGCTCGTCCTCGCGGTGCAGCCGCCGGACCACGTCCGGGTCCGGCTGGGGCGCGGGGCGGACCTCGTCGAGTCGGTCGGCATGGTGGGGCTCTTCCCGCTCGCCGTCGGGGTCTTCGGTGTGTACGGGCAACTGCTGGACAAGTTCTGAGGTCCGAGGACCGAGTCAACGCGCAGGCGCTCCGGGCGGGGCAGCAGGTCGAAGAAGGAAGAAGAGGGGCAGGGGCAGACATGCCGAGCGGAGACAACTGGCAGGGCGACGTCCTGCGCGACCTGAGGTCCGGACCCCCGACCACACCCCCGGACCAGCCCGACCCGCCCCAGGGCACACCCCATGACCCCACCCAGCCCCACCAGGGTTCGGCGCCCCACCAGGCCCCCGGCGCACCACACCCCGCACAGCCCCACACGGGCCCCGACCCGTCGTACCCGGCCCCTGCCCAGCAGGGCCCCGGCGCACCACACCCCTCGCCGGCCACCCCGCAGGGCCCCGGCACGCCTCACCCCGGCCATGCCCCGCAGGGCCCCGGCCCGTCGTACCCCGGGCATGCCCAGCAGGACCCCGGCGCGCCTCATCCCTCGGCAGCCGCCCCGCAGGGGTACCCCGGTCACGCGGCGCCCCACCCGGGCCAGGCCCCAGGGACCCCCGCCTACAGCTACCCGAACCAGGCACCGCCGCAGGCCCCGGCCCAGGCGGCCACCCCGCAGGGCCAGAACCCCGCCTACGGCTACCCGAGCCCCGACCAGGGACAGCACGCGGCCCACGCCGCCGACCCCCAGCAGGGCCCGGCCCAGGCGGCCACCCCACAGGGCTTCCGCGGCACCCCCGCCACCCCGCACGGCCAGGACCCCGCCTACGGCTACCCGGGCCCCGACCAGGCACGGGCACAGGCCGCGGCACACGCCGCCGACCCCCAGCGCTTCCCCCACCAGGCCGCCGCCCCGCAGGACCCGGCCCGAGCGACCGCCCCGCAGGGCCAGGCACCCGGCTACGGCTACCCGGGCCCGCCCCACCCTCAGGCCCAGAACCCCGCCGCCGGCCCCCAGGCCTTCCCCCACCAGGCCGCCGCCCCGCAGGGCCAGGCACAGGCCCCGGCCCACGCCGCCGCCCAGCACGGCTTCCCCGGCGACCCGACCCGGCAGGGCCACGCCCCCGGACAGCCCGGGCGGCCGCAGACCCCGGGCCACGGCCCCGCCCGGCAGGGCCAGGCCCCCGCGTACCCGGACCAGCCGCAGGGCCCGGGCCACGCGCCCACCCCCCACGGCTCCCCCGGCCACTCCGCCGGCCCGCAGGGCGACGCCGCCGGATACGGCTACCCGGGTCCGAACCAACCCCCGGCCCCGGCCGCACAGGCCCGCCGCACCCCCGACTCCCGCCCCTCCGTCGACCGCAAGGTCGCCTCCGCCGGCCGCAAGCCCCTGCACGGCGAGCCCTTCGCCGCCCGCGCCACCCGCGCCCTACGACGAATCGTTTCCTCATCCGCGGCCCGCGAGGTCGCCGAGGCCACCCGCGCCGCCGAGCTGCTCCAGCAGCCCGTGACCACCGGCCGCCAGATCGCCGTCACCTCCATCCGCGGCGGCGCCGGCAAGTCCACCGTCGCGGCCCTCCTCGGCACCACGTACGCCCACTACCGGCAGGACCCCGTCCTCTTCGTCGAGGCCGACCCCGCCCTCGGCTCCCTCCCGATCCGCCTCGGCGCCGAGTCCCTGCGCTGGACCACCGGCGACATCGCGGACATCGTCGAACCCCAGATGTCCCTGCTCGACATCACCGGCTACCTCGTCCAGCTCCGCGACAACGCCTGGCTGCTGCCCGGCAGCCAGGGCCAGATCGGCGCGATGCTCGACGCCCGCTCCTACGAGCGGGCCATGGTCGCCCTGCGCCGCTACTTCGGCGTGACCGTCGTCGACTGCGAGACGCTGCCCGCCGAGGTCGCCCGCGTCGCGCTCACCGCCTCCCAGGCCCGCGTCCTGACCACCCCCGCCACCCTCGACGGCGTCATGAGCACGTACGCGGTCCTCCAGTGGATGCGGGGCCTGCCTCCGCACGTGATCGCCGGCACGGTCGTCGTGCTCACCGAGCAGTCCCCGCACTCCGGCATCGGCCTCGCCGAGGCCGTCAGCAGCCTGGAGTCCATCGGGACGAGCGTCCACGTCCTGCCGTACGACCGCCACCTGGCGGCCGGCGGCCGCATCCGCACCGAACTGCTCGCCCACTCCACCCGGCAGACCGCCGCCCGGCTCGCCGCGGACGTCTTCCAGCTGTCCCAGCAGCGCCACTGACCCGACCGACATGCCGAGCCAGACCCCGACGAGTCAGACCAGCCGCACCAGCCCGACGAGCCCCACGAGCCCGACCGCGAACGGCGGACGACACCAACCATGAGCACCCGACTGATCCACCGCCCGGCCAGGACCGTCCGGCCCCTGGTCGCCCCCGCCGCCCGCCTCATCGAGGCCCCGCCCAACCTCCCCGAGGGGAAGGCGGGCAACATCGCGATGTCGCTGCTGCCCGTGGCCGGCGTCATGTCGTCCGTCGTGATGATGACGGTCGTCCGCAACAGCCAGTTCGCCGCGCTCGGCGCGCTGATCCTCGTCGTCACCGTGATCGGCTCCCTCGCGCTCGTCTTCTCGCAGCGCGGCAAGGCCCAGCGCACCCGCCGCACCCAGCGCGAGGCCTACCTCGCCTACCTGGAGGACCTGCGCGAGGAGCTCGCCGGCGAGGAACGCGAGCGCGGCGAGCTCGCCGACGTGCTCAACCCGCCCCCGCACGCCCTGTACGACATCGTCCGCGACCCGGCCCGGCTGTGGGAGCGGCGCCGCGTCGACGGCGACTTCCTGCGCGTGCGCGTCGGCACCGGCGAAATGCCCGTACGCGACCTGCAGATCGGCCAGCAGGGCTCCACCGTCCTCACCCCGCCCGACCGCTTCATGCTCAACGAGGCGTCGGCGCTCACCGCCCGCTTCCGCGACGGCACCGACCTCCCGCTCACCGTCCCGCTCGACCGCGTCGGCAACATCAGCGTCATCGGACACCGCGAGGACTGCCTGCGCGTCGCCCGCGCCCTGCTCGTGCAGGCCGCCGCCCTGCACGCCCCCGACGACGTGGCAATCGCCCTGGCCGTCTCCGGCGACCGGCTCCCCGACTGGGAGTGGGCCAAGTGGATGCCGCACCTCCTCGACACCGAGCAGCTCGACGGCCCCGTCGCCGCCCGCCGGATCGCCCCCTCCACGTCCCAACTCGCCCGCCAGATCGGCCCGGAGCTGCGCCGTCGCGCCTCCTACGCGGCCGAGGTGCGCCGCGGACTGTCCGGCCAGGACGCCCTGTCCATGACCTCCCGGCTGCTCGTCGTGACCGACGGACACGGCGAGGACGCCGTCGAACTGCCCCGCCCCGACGAGGCGGTCGGCCTGCGCGAGATGGGCGTCACCGTCCTCCACCTGCTCGACCGGCGGGTCCAGGAGCCGGGCCACGTCGGCGTGCGCATCACCGTCGAGGGCGACCGGGTGTTCATCGAGGACCTGCGCCAGGACGAGCCCATCAGCGCCCACGGCACCGTGGACGAGGTCGGCATCCCCTTCGCCGAGGGCCTGGCCCGGATGCTCGCCCCGCTGCGCCTGTCCGCCGAATCCCTCGTCGACGCCCCGCTGTCCGGACCCGTCGACTTCGCCGACCTGCTCGGCATCGACGACGTGGCCCGCCTCGACCTGGCGAGCCTGTGGGCCCCGCGCGGCGAACGCGCCTTCCTGCGCGTGCCCATCGGCATCAGCGACGCCCGCGAACCGGTGCTGCTCGACCTGAAGGAGTCCTCCGAGCTGGGCATGGGCCCGCACGGCCTGTGCGTCGGCGCGACCGGCTCCGGCAAGTCCGAGCTCCTGCGCACCCTCGTCCTCGCACTGGTGGCCACGCACCCGCCGGAGGACCTCGCCCTCGTCCTCGTCGACTACAAGGGCGGTGCGACCTTCGCGCCGTTCGCGGACCTGCCGCACGTCGCCGGCGTCATCACCAACCTGGAGAACCAGGCCGGTCTCGTCGAGCGCGTCCACGCCTCCCTCGCCGGCGAGGTCAAGCGCCGCCAGCAGGTCCTGAAGGACGCGGGCAACGTGGCCGACATCGGCGACTACGCCGCGCTGCGCGCCGAGCGCCGGCCCGACCTGGAGCCGCTGCCGCACCTCTTCGTCGTCATCGACGAGTTCGGCGAACTGCTCACCGCCAAGCCCGACTTCATCGACCTCTTCCTGTCCATCGGCCGGATCGGCCGCTCCATCGGCGTGCACCTGCTGCTGTCCAGCCAGCGCATCGAGGGCGGCCGGCTCAAGGGCCTCGACACGTACCTCTCGTACCGGCTGGGCCTGCGCACCTTCTCCGCCGACGAGTCCCGTACCGTCCTGGACACCTCGGACGCCTTCCACCTCCCGCCGCTGCCCGGCTTCGGCTACCTCAAGGTCGACACCAGCCACTACGAGCGGTTCAAGGCGAGCTACGTCTCCGGCGGCTACCACGGCCCCGTCCAGCGCGCGGAACAGGAGGACACCGGCCCCCTCGCCCTGGCGTACGAGGCCTTCAACACCCTGTCCGAGCCGGAGGGCGCGGGCCCGCAGGAACCGGCCTCCCGGCGCCGGGAGACCGGCCCGACCGAGCTGGGCGTCATCGTCGAGCAGCTGGAGCGCGCCGCCGGGCCGGTGCGCCGCATCTGGCTGCCGCCGCTGCCCGAGGCGATCCCGCTGGACGCGGTCGCCGGCCCCCTCGACGTGGGCGCCCGCGGCATGCAGCTCTCCAAGCGCCGCGGCCGGCTCGCGGTGCCGCTCGGCCTCATCGACGACCCGACCCGGCAGTGGCAGGGCGAGTGGTACCTCGACCTGACCGTCGCGGGCGGCCACGCCGCCGTCATCGGCGGCCCGCAGTCCGGCAAGACCACCCTGCTGCGCACCCTCGTCCTCTCTCTCGCGCTGACGCACACCCCGCAGGAGGTCGGCGTGTACGGCCTCGACCTGGTCGGCGGAGGCCTCCAGGCCCTGTCGGGCCTGCCTCACGTCGGCGGGATCGCGGGGCGCGCCGACCGCGAGCGCGCGGCCCGTACGGTCGAAGAGGTGCGGAACATGCTCGCCACCCGCGAGGACCTCTTCCGCGACCACGGCATCGACTCCGTGGAGCAGCTGCGCACCCTGCACGCGGCCGGCCGGCTGCCGCAGCTGGCCTCCGCCGAGATCGTCCTGGTCATCGACGGGTTCGGCGCGCTGCGCGACGACTTCGAGGAGCTCGACGACGCCATCGCCGACATCCTCAAGCGCGGCGGCGGCTACGGCATCCACGTCGTCGCGGGCATGCTCCGCTGGAACGACGTCCGCATCGCGACGCAGTCGAACTTCGGCACCCGCGTCGAACTGCGCCTCAACGACCCCAGCGAGTCCAGCATCGAGCGCAAGCTCGCCGAGACGCTCTCGCCCGACGAGCCCGGCCGCGTCCTGACCGACGGCAAGCTGTTCGCGCAGGTGGCGCTGCCCCGCACGGACGGGCTGCGCGACACCGCCGAGCTGGGCGCGGTGCTGGAGCGCACGGCGCGCACGGTCCGCGCCACCTGGACCGGCGAGGCCGCCCAGCCGGTGCGGGTGCTACCGCACGTGCTGGAGCCTCACCTGCTGCCCGGCCCGGTCGCCGAGCCGAAGCGAGTGCCGATCGGCCTCGACCAGGGCGCGCTGGCGCCCGTACTGCTCGACCTGTTCCACCACGACCAGCACCTGCTGGTCATGGGCGACAGCGAGTGCGGCAAGACCAACCTGCTCAAGACCGTCGCGGCCGGGCTCATCGAGCGCTACGGCGAGGACGAGCTGGTCTTCGCGATCATGGACCCGCGGCGCAGTCTGCGCGGGGCGGTCCCGGAGGAGTTCAATGGCGGTTACGCCTACAACTCCAAGATGTGCGCGGGTCTGGCCGCCGGCATCGCCACCGAGCTGGAGCGGCGGATGCCCGACGACGACGCCCCGCTGGAGGACCTGGAGCCCGGCAGCTGGGGCGGCGGGCCGCGGATCGTCGTGCTCGTCGACGACTACGACGTACTGACCACGGCCGGGCAGTCGCCGCTGCAGCCGTTCCTGCCGTACATCCCGTCGGCCATGGACATCGGCCTGCACTTCGTCCTGACCCGGCGCGTCGCCGGCGCCTCGCGCGGGATGTACGAGCCGCTGGTGCAGGGCCTGCGCGAATCGGGGGCCTCCGCGATCGTCATGGCGGGCGACCGCAGCGAGGGCCAGCTGTTCCCGGGCGTGTACGCCTCGCAGCAGCCCGCCGGTCGCGGCGTCCTCGTCCGCAGGGGCCAGTCCAACCGCCTGATCCAGACCGTCTACACCCCCGAGTGAAGGACCGCACGACCACATGACCAAGGACGTCATAGCCCTCACCCAGCGGATGCCCGACCCGTGGGCGGTGCTCGCGGGTCTGCTCTCCGGGGGGCCGGACAAGCTGGTGAACGCCACGGGCGAGGGCGCGGTCGTCCAGCTCTGCGACGAGCAGGGCCGGCCGCTGGTCTCGGTCGAGGCGCCGATGCTGATCCAGGTCGAGGGCGAGGCGGAGCGGCTTCTCGGCGCGACCCCGCCGCGGGTCCCGTACTGGTGGACCGAGGCCCGCGCCACCACCGGGGTCCCGGACGCGGAGCGGCTCGCGGGGACCTTCGCGGGGCGCCTCGCCACCCTGTCCGCGGGGACCACGTGGCCGCCGGAGGCGACGCGTTCGCTGGGCGTGGTGAAGACCGACGGGGTCTCCGTCGCGCCCACGCCCGCGGCGGCGCAGCCCGCCGTCGACGTGCTGACCCACAGCGTGGCGGTGATCATCATGGACCGTCCCGTCGTCGCGATGACCGCCTGGCTCGCCGACGCCTTCCGGGGCGCGGCGGCGGCCGAGCGGGGCCTGCAGATCGTGACCCCGCCGGGCACGAAACTGTCCCCGGCGGTGCTGGCGAACATGCCGGGCTGGCCGTCGCGTTGGGTCGTACAGGACGAGCGGGAGGGCTACTACGACGGCCTCTCGGGCGCGGTGCTGCGCTGGCAGGACGGCATGTTCGGCACGCCGGTCTCGCCGCACGCCACCGAGGACGACCCGGCGACCCCGGTCGCGGCCTCGTACCAGGAGGTCGCGGCCACCGGCGAACGGCAGCTCGCCGTCACGTTCCGTACGGTCCACCCCGCCGACGACCGGCTGGTCCTCGGCGGTGCCCTGGAGACGGTCTGGCGCGAGCTGACCGGCGAGCCCCCGGCGGGTTGGGGCACGGCGGAGCCCGCGAACCTGCCGTGGTCTCCGGGCCGCCTCACCGACGTCGCCCACACCCGCTCCCCCGAGCCGACCTGGTTCGTGGTGGTCGGCAGCCCGGAGCGTCCCGGCCTCGCCACGATCCGGATCAGCCGCACGAAGGCGGGCGTCGCGGAGGACGTCACCCTGGCGTTCGGCTACGGGCCCGACGAGGAACTCCCGCTGGAGGCCCTGCACCGCACCGCCGAGACGCTCGTCACCCGCCACCACCTCCAGTCGATGCTCGTACAGCTCCGCAAAGCCCGCCGCGACCTGCTGGTGCCGCCGCGCTTCGAGGGGCCGGGAGTGCCGCTGGGCTTCGTCCTGGGTTCGGAGGAGGTCCGGAAGATGCCGGACGACCGGGCCCGGCGCACTCCGCTCGCCGAACAGCCCTTGCGGCTGGGGCCGAAGGCCCGCCCCGGCTACTACTACCCGCTGCCGGGGGACCCGTCCGATCTCTCCGGCTGGAGCGACTTCGAGCAGTTGATGAGGCATCTGAAGGGCGTGTGAAGATCTCTGTCGGTATGTCATGACTGAGTCACAACGGGCTCGTTGCTGATTGCATCAGCGATGTATGTTGATAGAACCAGACGTACTTTTGATCGTTCGTACGTACGACCGCGGGGGAGTGGGATGAAGTTCGACATGGGGACTCAGGTTCTTTCGAACCTGATGAAGGGGTCGCGGAATTCGAGTACGGACCTCGGCGCACTGGTCAAGCAGCTGGTCCACGCCGCCCAGCCGCTGGAGGGCAAGTTCAACGGCCAGGGCAAGGTCGCGTTCGACTCGTTCAAGTCCCGCTCGGACTCGATCGCGGCGGAGCTGAACGCCTCGCTGTCGGCGATCCTGGGCGGCCAGTCGGGCATGGAGCAGGCCTTCGGCTCGGGTGACCAGGAGCAGGGCGACAACGCGCGGCAGCAGCAGTCCGCGGCGAACTTCGACGCGGCCCGCTTCTCGGGCCGCTGATCTACTTCACGGGGAGTGATGTGTGATGGCCGGTGACAAGGACCGTCGTTCGTACGACCTGGGCGCCTCGACGGAGGCCCAGGGCAACATCAAGGCCGTGATCGGCCAGCTGGAGCGGCTGATCGCCGAACGCGACGCGCAGGTGGCGGCCGCGATGGCGGACTTCGCGGCGGACGGCGTGTCGGACGACTACCACGCCAAGGAACAGCGCTGGAAGAACGCCTCGCAGGAGGTCAAGAACATCATCCACCTGCTGAACACCACGCTGGAGAAGAACGACGGCACGGCGCAGCAGACGCTGCAGCGCGCGAAGGCCGCGGTCGACAACATCGGCTGAGCCTGAGCCGAATCGTTTCAGCAGTACGGCAGGAACGCAGGGCAGCAGGACAGCAGGGCAGTAGGACAGCGGGTTACACGGGGGTGGGTCGTCGATGACGTCATGGGACATCAAGCCGCAAGGCGTGCAAGGTCAGTTGAAGAAGGTCGGCGACCACGCCGGCGATCTGGAGAAGGCCTTGAACGCCCTGCTGACGGACATGTCGCTGGCGGCGCAGTTCGCGGGCACGGCGATCATGGGCTCCCAGTCGAAGGTCGTCGGCCCGCTGGCCCCCGGCCAGGCGCGGAACGCCATGGGCCCGGTGGCGGCCGCCCTCGGTGAGTACCTGAACGGCCGAAAGCCGGAACTCAAGTCGATGACGGAACGCATCGAGGCCTGCATGCGCGGCGCCGCGACGGCGACCAACGAGTACCTGGAAGGCGACCTGGACCAGGCGAAGGCGGCCCAGGACGCCGCCCGCTCGGTGAACCTCCAGTACCTGCGCGAGCACTCGGGGGAGCAGAAGTGACCGCGGCACCGGTAGATCCGGCCGAAGTACCCATCTTCACGGGCGACTTCGCACAGCTCGACCTGAAGGTCAAAGCGATCTCGGCGGGCGGCGCCGCGATCTCGACGGCCACGAGCGACGTCCACAGCAGCTTCGGCGGCCTGTCGGCCTTCTACCAGGCGCCGGAAGCCGACCAGCTGTTCGCGACGACGAAGCCCGTCGCCGACCTGGGCCTGAAGCTCAGCTCCGACATGTGCACGATCGCGGGCGCCCTCGGCACGTACGCCCGCGACGCGGAACCCATCGCCAAACGCCTCGACTCGCTGAAAAAAGAAGCCGAAGCCTTCCGCACCAAGGTCACGTCCGACGAGCACTGGGACCGGGACGGCGACCTGATCGACGAGAACCTCGAACGCCGCAACCGGATCGCCGAGGCCTGGGCCCAGTTCCAGGACGTCGAACGTGCCGCCCACGCCAAGATCGTCGCCCTGGTGGGCGGCACGCCCCTCACCAAGGACGACGGCTCCCACGGCAAGGGCATGTACGGCTACGACGCCGAGGCCATGAAGCAGGCCAAGACCCTGCCCTGGGGCGAGGCGGTCGAAGAGGACATCCCCGCCTGGCAGATCTGGGAACACGCCTGGGAGTTCACCAAGGGCTTCTTCGTCGACGGCGTATGGGGCACCCTCAAGGGCCTCGGCGGCCTCGTGGGCCTCGACGGCTGGGACACCTTCAAGCAGTCCTGGACCGGCCTGGCCAAACTCGCCACCGGCCTCGCGATCGTCTCCATCCCCGGCGCCGGCCCCCTCATCATGGGCCTCCCGGACGACAAGCTCCCCACCTGGGTACGCGATTCGCGCACCGCACTGAAGGAGACCGGCAAGGCCCTCCTCGCCTGGGACCAGTGGAGCTCCAACCCGGGCCGCGCTGCGGGCGCGGTCACCTTCAACGTGATCACCACCATCGCCACGGGCGGTTCGGGCAGCGCGGCCGCGGGCGCGGGCAAGGCCGGTGCGGTCGCCAAGGCCCTCTCCGTGGCGGGCAAGGTCGGCCACTACGTCGACCCCATGACGTACGTCTTCAAGGGCGCCGGCGCCGGCATTTCAAAAATCGGCGACGTCATGACCGCCCTCAAGGGCATGGGCAAGGTCGAAGTCCCCACCATCAACATCGACAACGCCATCTCCCTCCCCGAGGGCACCGTCCACCTCCCGGACGGCGCGATCCACCTCCCGGACGGCGCACCGATCCCGGAGGGCGCGACCAAGCTCCCGGACGGCAACATCAAGCTCCCGGAAGGCACCGTCAACCTGCCCCCGGACACCGTCAAGCTGCCCTTCGAACACCCGGAGGCGAAGTACGTCGACGGCGCGGGCAACCTGTACAAGGAGGACGGCAGCCTCCTCCAGGACGGCAAGCACTCCCCGAAGGAGCCCGGCGCGGGCGCCGGCGTGCCGAAGACCGACGCCCCGAAGATCGACTCCCCGTCCACGGTCAAGGTCCCGGAACGCGAACTGGTCGGCGTGGGCGGCCGCGGCGGCGACGACGCCATCCGCCTGGGCAGCGACACCTCGAACCCGCTCCACCCCCTGGACAACGGCGCCCACGGCGGCCCGCACGGCTTCGACAACACCCCCACGGGCCGAGCGGGCGACCACACCCCCGGCGGCCACGCCCCGGACAACATGCCCCGGAACGACCTCAACAACGGCCCCCACGGCAACGGCCACCCCGACACCCCGACCACCCACACCCCGGACGGCCCGGGCACCAACGGCCACGGCACGGGCGGCACCCACCCGGACGGCCCGGGCACGGGCGGCTCCCACCCGGACGGCCCGTCCACGGGTGGCGACGGCCCCACCGGCGCGGGCGGCCATGGCAACGACCCGTCCACCGGCAGCGGAGGCCACCTCCCGGACAACCCGGGCACGGGCGGGGCGGACGATGCGGCGCGGGCGGGCGAAGGCGACGAGCCGCTCACGGCGGAACGGCGCAAGGAACTCATGGACAAGCACGTATGGCTCGCGAACAACAACGAGGCCTGGCGTGCGGAGCACTACAACACGCTCAACCGCCGTAAGCGCATCGAGGATTATGTCGACGGCGTGGAGCTGCCGCAGCTGGCCAAGAACGCGGACGGGAAGCTGATCCCTGCCCATGACCTGCCGAACGGTCCCCGCGAGCACCGGTTGGCCCCGACGCCCTTCAAGCTCGACACGGTCCCCGAAGGCAACCTGCAGGAGCTGCACCAGGCCATGGGGGACCGCCGTGTATCGGTCAACCTCACCAACGCTGAGGTGAAACTGAAGGAGCTGAACAACCAGGCGAACCGCGATGCCGTCCGAGCCGCGCAGAATGCGTTCGACGAGCGTCTTCCCGGTGTCGCCAACAACAGCAAGATCTCGGAGAAGCTCGGAACCAAGACCGCGCTGCTCCACGTGATCCCGGAGGCCTTCCCGGAGAGGGAGATCATCCACCTTCCGAAAACGGCGAACGGCGCGAACATGTTCGACGGGGCGTACAAGCTCCCCGACAACCAGCGCCTGGTCGTGGAGGAGAAGGCACCGTCCAACGGTCCCGACTGGCGTCATGGCAAGGCCGACCCCGACCCCGACGACCTGACCGACCACGGTGGCGCCCAGGGCATGCGCGTCCAACAGGGCACCAAGCCGTACCTTCGAACGATCTTTGCCGAGATGACCTCTCGCGGTGGCAAGGACGCCGAAATCGCCACGGATCTCCGCAAGGCGTTGAAGGAGGGCAGACTGAAGTACGTCCTGGTCAAGGCCAAGGAAGACGTCAACCAGAACGGCCAATACGCTGGTGGCACGCTTGAGGAATTCGTTTATTAGTCAGAGGAGAGTTTGATGGCAACGCGTATCCCGCGCCATGACTTCCGTACGGACAATGCCGCCGAAGCCATGGCGCCGGTCGTCGCGGCCGCGCAGGAGGCCGTCGAGGGGATGGAGACCTCCGAGGACGACCGCTACGACGCGTTGCCCCTCACGCTCTCCGCGGCAAAGTGGCGCTGTGTCCAGGACCCCAAGTCGGACGAGCTCGAGACCTGGGAGTCCTGGGTCCTGGCGATGCAGGTGGGCTCGGCCCTCTTCGCTGCTGGTACCGCACAGGAGGGCCCGGTCCCGCTGCGCGTCGGGACCCTGGACGAGGTGCGTAGGCTTCCCGTCACCGGTCCGCAGGACTACCTGCACGCCGGAAACTGGCTCACCGCCTTCTACCTGGCGGTGATCTGCCGTGAGAACGACCGCCTGAAGGAACTCGCCCAGGTGCCGGTGGAGTTCATTCGGGCCTCGGGCGCGGAATTCGACGAGTACGTCTACGCCTGGATCGAGACGCTCCAGAACTTCTGGTTCGGTCGACAGGAGACTTGGAACACCCTTGTCACCGCGGTCCGGGGCACTGCGCCCGAGGAGGCTCGGATCGCCGACACCGACCTGATGCTGAAGATCCTCTATCCGCCGCTCGAGCTGTTCCAGCTCTACCTGCGTCGTGAGGACCAAGCCTTCACCGATTCCCTCGTCCAGGCCCTGACCTGGCACAAGGAGTACTGGACCACAACCGAGGCCCGCTCCCTGAGCGGCGACGGCCTCGTTGCCCTGGCCCCCCTCGCCATCGCCTGCCTGGCGTACGACGCAGACATGGCAATCGGGGTCGAGTCGGAGTACCTGCCCAAGCACCTGGTCAAGCGCTCGTGGGTGGGCGAGTTCGCCACCTGATATCGGAGCCGTACGACACGGCCCGGGCATGGATCGCATTCAAAGGTTCAAGTTCGTCTGAGAAGAGGCGCGTTGGTCGCGATCATCCCCCGTCATCCCTTTCCGACGGAAAACGCGGAAGCGACCCTCACCCTTCTCGAAGAGCGCGCGGCGACATGGATCGGCCGCCTGGAAGGACGTCCCACCGCTCTCGGCTCGGCCCTGAGCAGCACTCTCCTCGTCGCCCAGGCACGTTGCATCATGGACCCCCGCGGTGCGATCTATCCCACCTGGGATTCCTGGGTGACCGCGATGCAGGTCGGCTCGGCCGTGTTCGCCGCCGCGACCACGACCGAGGCCCACGTCCAGTGCCGCATCGCGCACAAGGACCTCACGCTCGAAGCCACCGGGCCGCAGCCCTACGTGACCCCGGCGGCCTGGGTCACCGCGTTCCACCTGGCCGTGGTGTGCCGCGAGCGGGACCGGATCACCGCCCTGTGCCGGGTGCCGCTGTCACTGCTACGGGAGAACGGCGGCGTCACCCAGGAAGACCGGTCCCAGCTGATCACGGGCCTCGTCGCCCTCGCCCCCCTCGCCATGGCCTGCTTCGCCCGCGAAGCCGGCATCTCGAAGTCCGACTACCTGCCCGCGGTACTGCTGAACGGCAACTGGCTCGGTGAGTTCCCCACGTGACGAACTTTGCTCTGGGTGAACAGCACGGGGCGTGGGAATTCGGGCACCTACTCTGGCAGCAAGCTCCAGTACTTCAAGATCTTCAAGTAAGAGGGCCGGACCTAGTGGCTACAGCCATTCCCCGTCACAGCATTTCCCGGCAGGACCTTCCGGGCCGCGAGCCGTCCCTCTCGGAACACACGATGATGCTGATCGACCGAATCGACAAGGCGCCTTTCGCCCTTGAGAACGCGATGTCGACGGCCCTCATCACCGCGTACGAACGGAGTACGGTCGATCCCACCGCCACCTGGCTGGAGTCATGGGAGGCCTGGGTCGCGGCCATGCAGTGCGGTTCGGCCGTATTCACCGCTGCCACGACGACCGAGACCAGCGTGCAATGTCTCATCCACCACGAGACCCGCACGGTTCCGGCCTTCATGGATCCCGAACCGTTCGTGGACGCGGGCCACTGGACCACTGCCTTCTACCTGGCGGTTATCTGCCGCAATGCAGAGCGCATCACAGCTCTGTGCAACGTTCCGCCGGCAAAACTACGCGAATCGGGGTCGGTTTACGACGCGTACAACTACGCCTGGATCGAAACGCTCCAGGCCTTCTGGCTGGGCCGGCCGGACTTCGCCGACAAGCTCATGGAAGCGGCGCGGGGGACCGACCCCGACCTCCCGTCCATCGCCAACCACGACCATGTCTCGCAGCTCTCATGGCCCCCCATGGACCTCCTCCGGTGGCGTGCCACCGGCTCACACGAGGAGTTCAACCGCTCGCTCGAAGAAGCGCTCCGCGCCCACGAGGCGTACTGGACGTCCGACCAGGGGCGTGCCGATTCCCCCTACGGATGGGTGGCCTTGGCCCCTCTGGCGATGGCCTGTCTGGCCCAGGACGCCGACTTCCCCATCGAGGTCGAGTCCGAGTACCTGCCCGAGCACCTCCTCAAGGGCACGTGGGCCGGGGAATTCCCCACGTGAGCACCGCCCTACCCCGCCACTCGTTCCGTACCGACAATGCGGCCGAAATGATGGCGCCGGTCGTCGAGAGTGCCGAGGAGGCGCTCTCGGGCCTCGCGACGTCCGAGGACGACCGGTACGACGCACTCACGCTCACGCTGGCGGCGGCGAAGTGGCACTGCCTCGCCGATCCCGAAGCCGACCGGTTCACGACGTGGGAAGCATGGATCCTCGCCATGCAAACCGGATCCGCGCTGTTCGCCGCGGGCCAGGTCGTCGAGGGCACCGTCACGTGCCGGATCGGGGTCAACGGGGAGGAGCGAGAGCTGCCGGCCACCGGACCGCAGGAGTACCTGCACGCCGGGAGCTGGCTCACCTCCTTCTACCTGGCCGCGATCTGCCGTGAGAACAGCCGCGTGAACCAGCTCGCTCAGGTCCCGCTCTCCTTCCTGCGTGCTTCCGGTGCGGAATTCGACGAGTACGTCTACGCGTGGATCGAAACGATCCAGCACCACTGGTTCGGTCGCGAAGAGACCTGGGACACCCTGGTCCGCGCCATCGACGGTACGGACCCGGCGAACGTGCAGATCGCCGGCAAAGAGCTGATGCTGAAGATCCTCTATCCTCCGATCAACCTCTTCTACCGTTACGTGACGCGGGACAACACCCAGTTCAACGAAGCCCTGGTCGAGGCGCTCACCTGGCACAAGGAGTACTGGACGGCGAACGAGGCCCGCGCGAGGAGCGGCGATGGACTGGTCGCCCTCGGCCCGCTCGCCATCGCCTGCATGGCCCGTGACGCCGGTATGCCGATCGATGTCGAGTCCGAGTACCTGCCCAAGGAACTGCTGGAATTCGGCTGGGTCGGCGAGGTGGACGCCTGACGCGGGGAACCCTCCCACGGGGGGGGTGACTGTCATGGAGCGCGGGCCGCGATGAGGAGAATCGCTCGGCACACGTGGCATCCAGGGCATTCGAGAGGTGCGAGTTCACAGGGAAGACCTCTTCCCCGAACCACTGACAGGAGCGGTCCGTGACGGTGATCGTGGAGGGGCACGCCATTACCACGGTCGACGAGCAGTTCACGAAGCGCTTGACCAAGCGGTTCGAAACAAGCATCCAGAACCTGGACGCCTCGCTCGCCATCGTCGGCACGGCCCTGAACGAGGCGCTCCTCCAGGTGCAGGTGCACCAGTCGCTCAACCCGCATGGCAACCGGAACACGGGAGCGACACGATGACCACCGCCGTCCCACGCCACGCGTTCCGTACAGACGGCGCGGCCGAAACCATGGCTCCGGTCGTGGCGTCCGCGCGGGAGGCAGTCGAGGGGATGGAAACCTCCGGGGACGACCGCTACGACGCGCTGACCCTCACGCTTTCCGCAGCGAAGTGGCATTGCCTCCAGGACCCCAAGTCGAACGAGCTCGAGACTTGGGAGTCCTGGGTCCTGGCGATGCAGGTGGGCTCTGCCCTCTTCGCCGCGGGAACCGCACAGGAGGGCCCGGTCCCGCTGAGGGTCGGGACCCTGGACGAGGTACGCGGGCTTCCCGCCACCGGCCCGCAGGACTACCTGCACGCGGGCAACTGGCTCACCGCCTTCTACCTGGCGGTGATCTGCCGTGAGAACGACCGTCTGAAAGAACTCGCTCAGGTACCGGTGGAGTTCATTCGGGCCTCGGGCGCGGAATTCGACGAGTACGTCTACGCCTGGATCGAGACGCTCCAGAACTTCTGGTTCGGTCGACAGGAGACGTGGATCACCCTTCTCACCGCGGTCCGGGGCACCGCGCCCGAGGAGGCCCGGATCGCCGACACCGACCTGATGCTGAAGATCCTCTACCCGCCGCTGGAGCTGTTCCAGCTCTACCTGCGCCGCGAGGACCAGGCCTTCACCGATTCCCTCGTCCAGGCCCTGACCTGGCACAAGGAGTACTGGACCGCCGACGAGGACCGCGCCCGCGACGCCCGAGGACTCGTGGCCGTCGGCCCGCTCGCGATGGCATGCCTGGCCTACGACGCGGGCTTTCCCGTGGAGGTCGAGTCGGAATACCTGCCCATTCGCCTTCTGGACCGCTCCTGGGTAGGGGAGTTCGACACGTGACATGCCGATGCTGACGCGCGCGCCGAAGGAGTGCGGCTCGTGGTTCTGGGATCTGGACGACGTGGCGGAGCCCGGTCTGGAGTCCGCGCTCAGGACCGCCGCCCGCATGGGCGCGGTGCTTCGGAAGCACGCCTTGCTGGAGCCGGCCTCACTCGCGTGGCACTGGTTCCAGGTCGGCAAGGGTGGCCTCGGCATCCACAGCCGCCTGGACCTCGGCAGGCGTCCGCTCGACGATCCCGCACTCCCCGATGCCCTCCGCGCCTGCCGGCCGAGCGGGCATCCGCGGGCGGAGATGGGCGGACTCCTCGTACTCGGATCCGGCGCCTGGTTCGATGCCAACGGAACACGACACGACGAGTACCGCCTGGTCGAACTCATGGTGTCACCCGACGAGATCGGGCCTTCGGCGGAACTCTCCGTGCACCACGACGTATGGGGCCGGTGTGACTTCCGAGGCGACCCTCACCCGGCCGTCCACGCCGCCAACGCACCGCGGCTCACGTCGGCCTTGCAGGAACTGGACCAGTTGCTCGGGGTGGATGCCGAGCCCGGCGAGCCCACGTACTACGGTCAAGCCGAGGGTTACGGGCTCCGGGCCCCCGACATCATCGACGGGCGCGGGCCGGACCTCACCGACTCCGCATACGGGTAGGCGGCGGCCCTCTTCAAAGGCAAAGCTGCCGGTCAGCACAGTGGACGGCGGCTTCCCGGCAGAGATGCGGCCGGCCCGACCACTGCCCGACCCCCGAAGGGGGACAACACCCGACCCCCCAGTACCTTTTGCTCTTCAACGAGCGGAAACGCACGGGCAATCCCTTGTCCGGCCACACCCCTTTCTGCCCCGACCAGCCCCTGGAAGTCCTCCCCATGACCACTCCACCCGCACCGCAGCCGAACCCGTACGGCCAGCCCAACCCGTACGGCCAGCCCAACCCGTACGCCCAGCCCAACCCCTCCTCCGGCGCCCCCGCCGGGACACAAGCCCCCGCATACCCCGGGGCCCCCGCCTACCATGCGGCACCCGCCTACCCCGGAGCGCCCGCCGGATGGCAGCCCGGTGCCCCGTTCTGCCGCAGCTGTGGGGCTCAGCCGGCCACCCCGGTGACCTTCCGCAACCATCAGGGACTGCTGATCGTGATGCGCTTCCAGAAGGTCGAGGGGCCGTTCTGCAAGTCCTGCGGTACGTCCGTCCTCCGTCAAACGACGACCGCCACCATGGCATTGGGCTGGTGGTCCCCGTTCTCCCTGGTGTTCTTCAGCCCGTTCACGCTGATCTGGAACCTCGTCGCCGGCCGCAAGCTCACCGCTCTCACGCCGCCCGGCCCGGCCCTGCCGGGCGGTTCCCGCCTCCCGGAGGGGAAGCCGGTCCTCCAGCGCCCGGCGGCCTACCTCGCGATCGCACCGCTGATATGGGCGGGCTGGGTCATCACCAACATCATCACCCACGCCTGAGCCACGGCGCCGCGCCCGGGCGGCTTCACCCGGGTGCCTTCACCCGGGCGCCTTCACCCGGGCGCCTTCACCCGGGCGCGGATCCCGCCGCGACGCGGCGGCCGCAAAGACCGCCGGGCTGTTTCACGAATACGGTCAACCTACGAACACGCAAGTGCCACCATTGAGCCATGTCGGGTATGCGGGGGGCGAACCCCGCGCCTTTGGGGCGCCTTGTACTGGACCGGTACGAGTTACTTGAGCAGTTCCCGGGAGGCATGGCAGAAGTCTGGAAAGCGCACGACCACCGGCTGGACCGCGTCGTCGTCGCCAAGTTCCTCCGCGTCACGGACCGCGGCACCCGTGCGGCGCGCCGCTTCCTCCGCGAGGCCAGGATCCTCGCGGCCATCGACGATCCGCACGTCGTCCGCATCCACGACGTGGACGAAACGGAGATGGCCGGGTCCTGGCACCTCTACCTGATCACCCAGTTCATCGAGGGCCGCACCCTGCGCGCCGCCGTCCCCAAGGGGCACCGGCTTCCCGTGGCCCAGGCCCTGGACTGGGCCGCCCAGCTCTGCGACGCGCTGGCCCCCGTACACGCCCGCAACCTCGTCCACCGCGACATCAAACCCGGCAACGTCATGGTCCGGGAGCCCGCCGGCCGGCTGATCCTGCTCGACTTCGGCATCGCCCGTTCCTACACGGCCGTCGGCGAGCTCGGGTACGCGGCCGGCGTCACGGCCACCAGCCAACTCCTCGGCACGCCCGAGTACATGGCCCCCGAGCGGTTCCTCCTGGAGCCCGTCACCCCCGCGACCGACCTCTACTCCGTCGGCTGCGTCCTCTTCGAGATGCTCACCGGCCGCCAGCCCTACGTCTCCCACGGCGACTACGGGGAACTCGCCCGCCGGCACTGCCATGCCGCGGTGCCCTCCGTGCGGGGACTGCGCCCGGAGGTGCAGCCCGCCGTCGACGTCCTCGTGACCCGGCTGCTCACCAAGAACCCCGGCCACCGGCCCGCGGACACGAAGGAGACGGCCGCGCTCCTGCGCGCCCTGAGCGCGGCCGCCACCCCGCTGCCCACCGTCGTCGTCACTCCGCACACCCCACCGCCCCCGCCCCCGCCCCCAGGGCCGCCGACCGATCCCGCGGCCGAGGTCGAAGCACGGTGCCAGGCCGTACTGGAGGCGGAGTCCGACCCCGTCGAGCAGGTCGGGCGACTGGGCGAGGTCCTCGACCACGCGGCCGCCGTGCTGCCCTCCGACCACGCCGGCGCCTGGCTGGTCACCCTGCACCTCGCGCGGGCGCTCGCCCGGGCCGGACGGCCCTCCGAGGCCGCCGACCGGCTCGCCCCGGTGGCCGCGCGGGCCCGCCAGGTGCTCGGCGCAGACGACGAGCTGGCCCTCGTATGCTCCCTCAACCTGGCCCGCTACCTGGGCGACGCGGGCCACGCCGCACCGGCCGCACAGCACCTGCTGGAGGTCCTCACCGCGGTCTCCGGAGTCTTCTCCGCAACCGACCCGCAGGTGTCGGAGATCCGCTTCGACCGGGCCCACTGGCTGCACGTCGCCGGAGAACGCGCCCTCGCCGCAGCCGAGTTCGAGGCCCTGTACCAGGACCACGTGACGGCTCACGGCGCCCACGACCCGAAGACGCTGCGGATACGGGAGCTGATCACCGGCGCCCCGTCCTGAGCGGGGGCCCGTACCGCCACGGTCCACCGCACCTCACCACACCGCTCCACCCACGTTCCCCTGGGGAGGGATGCCGAACATGGCTGACAAGTACGACCTCAACGCGATCCGGGACAGCTTCTTCGCGAGTCAGTCCAAGAAGTCCACGGCCAACCGGCAGGAGGTGTACGTGGACCGCGAGGGCAAGGTCCTCCTCGGCACCGGCGGGGAGAACGACGCCCCGCTGTCGAGGGTCCCGCAGAGCACCTTCGCCGCCCGCGGGGCGGATGCCCGACTGGACCGCGAGTACGAGATCGTGCGGACCAAGTTCCCCGCCAACACCTACTACGAGGACGCCCCGGGCGCGGAGGGATGGGTCTACGAGATCACGACGATGTTCAATCGGACGTACGTGATGTGCGCCCACTTCAACGGCAGCGAGTACCAGGTGCGGCTGATCGAACCCGAACTGGAAACCCTCCCCAGCCACGACGCGCACGGGGTGCACCTCTACAGCAGCGGACTGATCTGCCTGTCCGAGCGCCCCGGTTCGGGCCAGCCCACCCTCCAGGACGCCTACGCGCGCTCGGCGGCCTGGGCCCTCGGGGTGGACTTCGTCGAGATGGGCCACCCCTTCCCCTTCAACCGCAAGCAGTAGCAGCCCACCCGGAGCGGAAGGTACCGATGCCGTGCTGCCCGTACATGTCTTCGACTACGTGATCGACCAGGTGGGGAAGGACATCGGGCGGGTCAGGCCCGAGCAGGGCGGCGCCCTGCTCGGGCTGCGCGGCCGCGACGTGCTGACCGGCTTCGTGCACGACGCCCACGCCCAGGTGACACGGGTGGAGTACAGCAACACCGGCTGGCTCTTGGACGAGATCGGCCGCCAGGAGGCGGCCGGTCCGATCCGGTTCAAGGGAATCGTCCACTCGCACCCGCTCGGCATGCCGCACCCCTCCGGCCAGGACCACCGCGAATACGGCCGCACGCTGGAGGCCGTCCCCGACCTCGGGCGGTACATCGCCCCGATCGTCACCCACGACACCACCACTCCGCTCGGCCGACACGAACTCGCCGTCGAGAACGCCCGGATGTCCTTCTTCGGGGCCACGTGGACCGCCCGCGGGGTGCAGCTCCAGCCGCTGCGCCCGGTGGTCGTGCCACTGGCCGCCGCCTTCCGGGAGGCCGGGATCCCGTGGTCCGGCACCTACCCGCTGACCTGCGTGATCGGCGGTGTGGCAGGCGTGCGGGTACCGCTGCCCGTCAGCCGGTCCGGGGCACGGCGGTACCTCTTCGCCACCCCCGACTTCCCGGTGGCGGCGCCGCTGCTGCTGGAGGAGGCCGGCGCCGACGGGCACCATCCGGAGCTGCTGGTGGGCGAGTTGCCCTGGGACCACCGGGTTCCGGAACGAGCACGGCTCCGGGAGGCCCTGCGGAACGCCCGAGGCGGTACGGCTGCCTCCGCGTCCCCGCCGCCGGGAACCGCGGAGCCCCTGGCCGCCGGTCCGCCACCCCGGGACGGCCTCCTGCCCGGCCACCCCGACACACCCACTCCGCCCCCGCCCCCGCCCGTCCCCACGCCCACGCCCGTACCGCACCCCGCCGGTCCCCCGCTCTCACCCGTCTCCCGAGCCGCCGCTGCCCGTCCCGCCGAACGGCCCCCCGGCCGGATCCGCCGGCTCACGATGCGGGTCGGGATCGGCCGGAACAGGGCCGCCCGCGCCGGCCTGTTCGCCCGTACCGGGGGCCTGTTGTCGCCCGCCCTCGCCGACAGCCACGTCCTGCTCGTCGGCGTCGGCTCGGTCGGCAGCTACCTGGCCGAGGTCCTGGTCCGCTCCGGCGTCGGCAGGATCACCCTGGTCGACCCGGACCGCGTGGAACCGGCCAACCTGGGCCGTTCGATGTTCGACTCGAAGGACATCGGCCGGAACAAGGCCAAGGCCACCGCCCGGCGCCTGAAGCGGGTGAACCGGCGGCTGAAGGTCACCGTCCTCAAGCGCGAGGTCGCCTCGCTCGACAACCACACCTGGCAGCAGCGCATCTCCGACGCCCAACTGCTCATCGCCGCGACCGACGACAACCACGCCCAGCAGCGCCTCAACCACCTCGCGTACTTCGTCGGCCGCCCGGCCCTGTTCGTCGGGCTCTACGAAGGCGCGGCGGGCGGCGAGGTCGTGTTCACCACCCCCGACTCCCCGTGCTGGATGTGCGCCACCGGCGGGGTCCGCGAGTCCCTGGGCGAGCTGGGCCACCAGCCCCGTACGGACTACGGCACGGGCCGGACGTACGCCGTACCGGGCCTGTTGACGGACATCCACCACCTGACCGCCGCTGCCGCGAAGGTGGCGCTGGCCCTGCTGCACCCGACAGGCGGCCAAGACCGCATCGGCGGCTTCCTCACCACCCCGCGGCACAAGGACCTGTCCATGGCGCTTTTCGCCATGGAGCCCGACCACTGGTTCTTCCCGCAGGTGCTCGGCGAGGTGCCCGGTCAGTACGCCTTCCAGAGCATCTGGCCGCGCACCCGGCGACGGCCCGACTGCCCGGTCTGCGGGGACGTCTCGTTGCGCAGCGACCCCCGCGAGCACGGCGGTGGGGGCGACGAGGCGGAGATCACCCGACGCCAGAAACAGGCCTACGAGGAGCGCCGGCGCGACGGCGCCACCGGCGGCCGCCATCGCTGAACGGGCCGAGGAACCCGGCCACCGGAACGACAAACAGGGGACAGGTAAAGGGGGGACATGGCCGACGACACGACCGAGGCGATGCGCCGGGCCCGCGAAGCCCGGATCAAATACGGCAAGCCCGCAGGCCCGTCCGCGCCTCCGGCGGCTCCTCCGCAGCCCCCGCAGCCCAGGCGGCCGGCCCCCGAACCGGCAGCGACCCCTGCCCCGGTTCCGATCCGCCTCCCCCGCTCCCGGGCCGGGCTGGGAGTCCTCGCAGGAGCGGGCCAGGCCGGGGCCTTGGCCCTGCTCCTCTGGCAGGTCCTCCTCCTGACCCACTGGACCCTCCCGTTCCAGAAGGCGGCGGATTGGTCGGCGCACTGGCGCTTCCCGCACGAACTGGCCGCACGGGAGACCGCCTGGGCGAACTTCCACGAGGTGCGCGACTTCGTGCTGTTCCAGGGACCCGGCCGGAACCTCCCCTGGCTGTACCCGGCCTGCGCCGTCCTGCTCCTGCTCCTCGTCCGAGCAGCCAGAACACCACCCGCCCCCCAGGCCCTACTGGGCTCGGCGGTCGCCCTCTACGGCCTCGCGTCCCTGGTGGCGAGCGGCCCAGGACTCCTCCACCTGTGGCCCCTGACCGCCGCCCTGCTACTCCTGAGCGCGCTCTTCCTGTACTGGATCCGCCTGAGGGACTAGCACCGTTTGGCCGGTCCTGCTCGACCACCGAGCCCGCAGCACCGGCAGCGCACGCGGGAAACGCAGAAGCCCCAGGTCACCGAGTGATTCCTGGGGCTTCGCTGGAGCCGCCTTCGGGATTCGAACCCGAGACCTACGCATTACGAGGTCATGACAGTCAGGCACTTGACCGGCGCGCAAGCCCCTACGCCTCTCTGACCAGCGCGTTTCCCTTACCGGGGACTCCTCGACTATCCCGAACTGTCCCGAGGTCATGTGTACGGCGTGCGTACTGCAAGGGGCACACCCAGCCACAGAGATGAGTTGCTTTTCGACTCAGTCAGGCCTACTGTGTACTCATCGCCTCGGAAACGAGGACGGCCCCGGTAGGTGCGTCAACACCTGTCCGGGGCCTAGGCCGAACCCCTGACTAGAGGGAGTCGAACCATGTCCAACACCGTAGCTGCCCGCGTCAAGCCCGCCGAGGGCGACGCCCCGCAGACGGCCCCCCAGACGAATGACCGCACCATCACCTACCCGCTGGTTGGCGGCGGCTTCCTCGCCGCGCCGTGCCCCAGTTGGTGCACCTCCGACCACAGCGACGATGTCGAGCGGGGTATCCACCCTGGGGAGCTGCTCCACCAGGGCGACGAGGTGGCCCTCGCCTTCGAGCTCCCGGACGGCACCAGCACCCGCGTGCTGGCCGTGCGGATCGAGCAGTACCCCTTCGCCCACGACGGCGAGTCGGACCGGCCCCACGCCTGCCTGGTGCCGTCGGAGGACGACGGGGAGTGCACGGGCTACCTGTCCGCGATGGACCTGAACGCCGAGATCCGGCGGGCGGAGAAGCACCTGTTCCAGCTGCGGAAGCTGTCTGAGCGCTTGGCGGAGGCCGCGGTCGAGGAGCACGCCGGCCGCCACCAGTCCCTTGCGGCCCTGGATCGCAAGCCCAACGTGGGCACGTGGATGAGCCTGCGGCTCGACGACGTGGCCACGATGCCGGTGCACTACCTGCTCAAGGCGTTCGCGGCGACGGTGGTGGAGGTCGACAGCCCCGACGAGGGCGCGCTGGTCGAGCACCTGCTGGCCCACCCGGACGGAACCCACACGCTGAACCTGGACCGCCGGCTGACGCAGGTCATGCGGGAGCAGTCCACGCGGCAGCTGCTGGCCAATCGCCTGTACACGCGCCGGTGAGCGCGCACCGCACCGTGACGGTGCAGACCTCCGACCACGGCCGGCTGACGATTCCCGAGCCGGTCTGGTGCCGCAGCTCCCACTCCGTCCGGACCGCTCGCGCCGACATCCATCACGAGGGCGCGGAACACGCGGCGACCGTGGATGTCGCCGGTTTCGGGCCGGTGCGATTCCTGACGGCGTTCCTGTCGCAGTACCCCTTCGCCGAGTTCTCGGATCGGGGCGTGTGGGTGGCCGTCGAGATTGAGGGCGAGCACCACGAGTTCGACCCCGCCGGTCTCGACGGCCTGGCCGCTGCGATTGCCGCGCATGTCCGGACCGGGCTGATGCCCCTGCGTCACCGGCTGGCCGCTCTGCTGGAGGTGGCGGAGTGATGGGGACCGCGGTTGTCCGCCGGCCGACGGAGGCCGCCGCGCTCGGCAAGTTGAAGCCTCGCCCGCTTCCTCCGGTGCCCGTGTTGTTCGCCGCTCTGCTGGCCGCTCAAGCGGTCGGGGACCGGCATGGTGCCAACCTGTTCGGGCACGCCATCGCGCGGGCCGGAGGCTCGTCGTGAGCCGCGGCCGTCCGGACACCGCAACGCGCGCCAGGATCGTGCAGAACCTGACCCGCCGGGACGGGGCCCGCTGCTTCTACTGCCGCGACCCGTTCGGGCCGGACATGGTCGGGGTGACCCTCGACCACTACGTCCCGCGCACGCTGTGGAAGACGTGGCGCCAGCGGAATCTCGTCCTCGCTTGTTCGCCGTGCAACCAGTCGAAGGCAGACGTGCTGCCGTGGACGGTGGCGGCTCTGCTGCTGCGGAACGTGCGTCGGCACCAGCTGTGGCGGGACGCCTGTTCGCCCAGCGTGTGACCGTAATCCCCCCTCCTCGAGAGGGGGGAAACCCGCAGGCTGTTCCCGATCCATCCCCTTGCTTCTCGAGGCTGTGTTCGCGCAGCGTGCGATTCAAATGAAGGCCTCCCGCAAGGCGGGTGCGGCCACGGTGGCCACGCAGGTCAGCGCGTGGTCACACCCGGGGCCACGGGGATGGTCACACCCGGGGGTCACGGGGCCGTTCGCCCAGCGTGTTCCACATCTCCCCCGACGCTTCGGGGCGCGCCGAACCGCAGGTCGAATCCCAAAAGGGGGGGGTGGGTCTCCAAGGGGTCCACTGCCCGCTTCCCGCCTAGGGCGCAAAGGGCTCCAGCCCAATACTCCCAAGGCCTCCGAGCCCAATATTCACAGGGCCTCGGAGGCCAATCCCCCCAATCCTCCCAAGGGCTTCGAGCCCTTTGCGGAGAAGGGCTCCACCGCACCGCAAGACGAGAACGGCCGGCCCGGGGTACCGCCCGGACCGGCCCACGGTTCCAACCCTGAGAGGAAGAACCATGTCGCTCTACACTCTGCCCGACGGCACCCGTATCCCGCTGCCGCCCATGCCCGTGCCGACCGCCCCGTCCGAGGTGATGGGTGCCACCGACCCCGGGGAGGACGTCCGCGCGGTGGCCACTGTCCGGATCGCCTTGACCCGCGACATGCTCGCCGTCGCTCTGGACGACGGATGCTCCGGAGTCGAGGAGAGCCCGGACACGTGGTCGGTCGAGTTCATCCGGGAGTCCGTCGAGCTGTACGTCGCGCAGACCGGCTACCTCCGACTGCACCAGAACCAGGGCCTGCTCGTCGACTTCCTCGAGTACGAGCCGCCAGGGCCGTGCCGCGACCGCGTGCAGGCCGAGTACCGGGCCATCGACCGCGCCTACCCGCTTGCGCCGGCGGGTCGCACCAAGGCGCCGCAGGGCGTGTACGAGGGTCCGCTCACTGGTGAAACCTGGTTCGGCCGGTGACCGCCATGCCGACCCTTGCACTGCAGGTGGCATCGCAAATGCCCCTGCCGCCCGTCCTGGTCCGCACGACCGCCCCGGGTCGCCCGCTGCAGTGGATCGACCCGACCCCGAAGGCGGCCGACGAGAACGGCCACGCCTGGATGTTCAGCGTGGACGAGCCGCTGACCGGGCCCGCCTACTGCGTCCTCTGCTGCGAGGACCACGGCGGCATCGACAGCTTCGCCCCCTGCTATGACGCCGACCGCCTCGCCGCCTACAACGCCGAGCGGACCGCATGGATCGCCGCGAACCGCGTGAACCCGGAGGACATCCGATGAAGACGTACACCTGCCCCGCCTGGTGCACCGTCGACCACGGCGACGACCCGCCGGTCGACGTCTTCCACCGCGGCGCCCGGATCCGGATCGTGCCGCCGGCCGACCTGACCGCTCCGGACGAGCAGGCGATCGTGCCGCAGATGACCGCGCACCTGGTCGTGTACGAGGTGCCGTCCGGTCCGGAGGAGACCGCGGTGGTCATGCTCGAGCTCGACGACCACCCGGGCGGGCGGGCGACCGAGATGCAGCTGGCCGACGTCGATGACGTGCTGGCGCAGCTCGACACCTATCAGGCCCAGCTGGCGCAGATGCGCGCCACGATGGCGGCAATTCTCGAGGCCAGCTGACGCTCCCGCTCGGCGCCCCGTCGCGTCAGCTGTGACGGCCGGGCCCGTACCCGTGCGCGCACGTGCGCGCGTAGCAGGCCGTCACGTTCACGTCCATGCCGAGTGAATGAACGAGTGAACGTATCCGGCGCGCGTGGGGGCCGAACATCACAACTGCCTCACTCCCAGCGGCTTCCCTCCTTCCTTCCTTCCCGAGGAAAAGTCCCGGTCGCGACCCCCTTGGGAACGGGACCGGGCATTTCGGGGGCAGGGAAGGAAGGAGGGAAGCCACCCGGCAGGACCCCGGCAAGTACCCGGCGGAGGGACGGCATGCTGTGGCCACCCGCCAGCCCCTTGCTGGGCCTGTGCCAGGCCTGTGCGGCCACCCTGTGACGGGCCCGCACACGCCCATCTACCTGGACTCCCACGGTGTGCGGGTGTGCGCACTGTGCGGTGTGCGGGGGGCGGAAAGACCCCGGAAAGCGTCCGGTTTGCCCCGGACTGCGGGGCGGACGGAGGGTGGGCGAGGGGTGGAACGTGTCCGCCCTGACCGCGATTCTGTCCGGGGGATTTCCGGGACATACCGGTCACCGTCCGGGGTGATTCCGGCCGGTATGTCCCCCTGCTCGCGCCCTGCTCGGCCTGCTCGACCGCAGGTCAGCTTCTGCTCGCGGCCTGCTCGCCGGCTGCTCGGGAAGATCCGCGAGCAGGGCCGAGCAGCACGCGAGCAGCCCCTTGAGCAAGGTGTCAGGCCCAACTGTCAGCAGGTGTCAGCCGACCCTGACACCGCGTCCCGCCTAGAGGAATGGGTGTCACGGGGCCCTGACACCGGCCTGACTGTCAGGGGGTGTCAGGGCCACCCAACCCGTTCGAGTAGCTGTGATCACTTAGCCACGAGGAGTAGCGTTGACGGACAATCAAGGTCCCATCGGAGGAGAACCGATGACCACGCGCAAGGAAGCCGCGGAGATTCTGCGCGGTACCAGAGACCCATCCAAGGCCGGCTGGTGGCGTGCAGCCCCCGCCGACTCCCTCGAGGAGCACATTCAGCGGCTCGTCGACCTCGAGAGCGCGGCCCGGTACATCCAGTCATGGCAGCCGCTTCTGATCCCCGGCATGCTGCAGACGTACCAGTACGCCGTCTCCGCCATCAAGGCCACGACGCCAGCCCTGCCCATAGAGGAAGTCGCCGAGCGGGCAGACCTCCGCATGCGGCGCATCGACAGCCTCGGGTACGCGGCCGACCGGCGGGCCTGGTTCATCATCGGCGAGCAGGCTCTCAGGTCCCCCCTCGGCGGCGAAGCGGTCCTCCTCGAGCAGCTCGAGCATCTGCTGAACGTCGCATCTCTGCGGCCCTCGGTGACACTGCAGGTGCTGCCCGCCACGGAGGCCATGCACCCCGGCCTGGCCGGCGGATTCACGATGTACCAGCTCACCGGGCAGCGGGCCGTGTTCACGGAGACGCTGGCAGGCTCGGTGATCTCTACGAGGCCGGATGACATCGCGGTCTACACCGCCGCATACGATCACCTGCAAGCCAACGCCCTCGGCCCTGCCGCGTCGTTGGAACTGATCGATACGGCAAGGAGAGAGCTGTGTCTGAAGGTGGAGAGCACCCTCTGGTCTGGGTGAAGTCGAGCTACACCGACACCGGTAACTGCGTCGAGGTGGCCACCCCCGCCGATGGGATTCTGGTCCGGGACTCGAAGCGTCCGGCAGGCCCGCGGGTCGGCCTCGCGCCGGCGGCCTGGTCGTCGCTGGTGGAGTGGGCCAAGACGCACCAGGTGTAGTCCAAGTTTCAAGTTGCATAACATACAGCTTGAAAAGGCCGCTGACCTGCACGTTGTCAGCGCGAAGCCCCGCCGCAGGAGAATTGCGGCGGGGCTTCGTCGTGTCCGGACAACTCCATGATGCCGGACCAGGCGACCGACCGTCGCTAGCTGATGAACTCCATTCGGCGCTGCATCTCCGCCATCTGCTGTTCGGTCGTCAGCTGGGAGCCGACGAGGGTCCAGTTGTAGGAGCGCTGGTCAGGTGCTGCCCTTCCGCCGCTGGCGGCGGTCAGGCGGTCCAGCTGGCCGGTCGTCAGGACGGGCTCCGGCCGCCCCGTGCCGTTGTAGGCGAGGTTCATGCCAGGCTGTAGGTAACCCCCCGAGTCGAAAGTCCCGAGGGCCGGTGCGAAGCCGTATCGGTCCTGGAAGAGGCTGTTGTTGTAGCCGCGCGCGCGGCTTCCGGTGATGACGCCTTCGCCGCCGCGGGACTCGACGTTCATTCCGGCGAGGGTGCCGGCGGTGTGCCCGACGCCGTTGTTCGTGATGCCGATCATGAAGGGGCTGCGAAGGTTCCGTTTCCATCCGGCCGGGGCCGTGTCTCCCTGGAAGGAGAACGTCGACCACAGTCGGCCCTTCGGGGACTGGCCCAGGATGACCTTCTGGATCCCGGACATGAATCCGGAGCAGTCCCATGAGGGGTCACCGGCGCCGCCCCACTGGTAGGGCAGGCCTGCCTGCGACCGGGCGAAGGCCATCGCCGCGGCTACGGACCCAGACGCCGACCCGCCGCCGATGAGGCCTTCAGCGGCGGCAATGACCTTTTCCTTCAACTTCTTCAGCATCGTGATCGGGAACTGGCTCAGAGCCTGTGCCCATTGCGAGCCGGTCAGGTTGGATCCGATCTGGTCACGGATGAATTTCGTCGCGACGTCCCAGGCCTTGCTCGGGCTGGTCATGAACTCGATGCCGTCCATGAGGGCGCCGCCGATCTGCCGGGCCTTGCCCGACAGCCAGTCGACGACTCCCCCGTCGGCGAACCGAGGGATGCCGACAGCCCCGCCCTTGGCAAACGCGGACCCACCGCGCGCGGCCTGGGCCCGCAGCGCCTCCACCGCCGCATGGCCTCCGGCGCCC
This sequence comes from Streptomyces sp. NPDC002467, assembly GCF_042889825.1. NCBI lineage: Bacteria > Bacillati > Actinomycetota > Actinomycetes > Kitasatosporales > Streptomycetaceae > Streptomyces > Streptomyces sp. NPDC002467. The sequence continues at coordinate 125,539 of NZ_JBIARJ010000001.1, forward strand.
TGGACCTCAGCCGCCGTCCATACGTGCTCGCCGTTGGAAAGCAGCGCGGGAATGGAGTCCGAGGTGGCGGTGCCAGCGCCGAAGACGGAGCCGCCGGTGGCGAAGGTCAGGACGCCGAGCTTGCCAGCGCCGGTGAAGTCGGCCACGGCGTTCCAGACTTTTCGGATTCCGTTGTTGTATACCACGTCAATTACGTATTGAACGGGCCGCCTTGTGATGTCCCGCAGGCCATCCCAGATCCGGCTGATGGCACTGATGGCCGTGTCAAAGCTCGAGCGGACGGTGTCGACGCCCCGCGACAGGCTGTCGAATGTGGGCTTGATCCAGTTCTGCCAAACCCACTGAATCGCGGAACCGATGCCGTCCCAAGCGGGCTTGAGGGCGTTGCGCCACAGCCACACCGCCGCATCGCCGACCATGCGGCCACCTGCGACGATGGCGTTGAACGCCGGTTTGAGGGCGTTGTCCCACAGCCATTCCGCGCCGGCGGCGATCAACCTGAAGGTGGGGCCGATCGCCTCCCTCCACAGCCACACGGCAGCATCGCCGATGCCCCGGAAGGCAGGAGCGAAGACGTTCTCCCACAGCCACATCGCAATCGCGGCCAGCGCCTTGAATGCCAGGTACAGCGGCGCGAAGACCAGCGTGAGCAGAACGGTGAGAAGGATGCGCCCTGCCTGCCAGATCCCTTCGAAGGCGGGACGGATCGCGTTCTCCCACAGCCACATCGCGACAGAACCGAGGAACTGGAAGGCGGCGACGATACCCCGCCAGACGCCGTCGATGAATGCCCGGAACCAGTCGAACTTGTTGTACATCAGGACGACCGCGGCGACGACGGCCACGATGCCGAGGATGATCCAGCCCCACGGCCCGGCCATCGAGATGATGTTGAAGGCGGTCATGGCGGCCGACGCGAGCCACATGGCGCCCTGCCACAGCAGCAGCGCGCCGGTCCACAGTCGCGTCGCGATGAAGATGCCGTACATGAGCTGGATGGCTTCGGGGACGTTCGTCGCGATCCACTCCACCCCGGAGAACAGGGCGCCGATCACCTTCAGGACGGGCCCTGAGATGGGCTCCAGGGCCGTCCCGACAGCCAGCAGGCCGCCGACTATGGAGCCGATCGTCTGAGCGACCACAGGGCCCATGCTGGCCGAGTAGGACAGGAACCGTTCGAAGGCCGGCGAGCCCTTCAGGGACGTACCCCATGCGGCGAAGCGGCCGGTGATGGCCTGCATCCGCTCCGAGATGGAGTCCATGTGCGGCAGGAAGGCGTCGATGATGCCCGCCATGCCGACGAAGACGTTGCCGACGGCGACACCCAGGCCGGTGATGGCGGGCCCGACCGAGGCGGCGAAATCCTCCTTGAAGGACTGCCACCAGGGCGACTTGAAGCCGGCCGAGATGCGGTCCTGCAGGCCGCTCACGGCGTCGGCCGCGGCCAGGACGATGGGCGTCAGACCCGGAAGGCTGTTCTTGATGCCCTCCAGCGCGCGGGTGAAGAGCGGCATCACTGCGGGCTGCAGGCTGAGCGACCAGTCCGAGAACGCCGACCGCAGGCCGAGGAACGCGTTCAGCGTGCCGCGGGCCGCCGGCGACAGCTTGTCCAGCTCGGCCTGATACTTCGCCTGCGCCGCCGCAGCGGCCGACACCCCGCTGGCCGCCGACGCGGAAGCCGACGCGATGCTGCGCTGAGCCGACGCGATGGAGTCCGCGGCCTGAGTGGTGACCCGGGCGACGTTCGCCTGAGCCTTCACCACACCGGCCTGGGCGTCCGCGACGGCCCGGCTGCGGTCGGCGACAGTCTGCTGCGACTGGGCAAGCCGGTCCTGGGCCCGCTTCACGACCTCGGTGCCGTCGACCCCGGTCTTCGCCGCGGTCTCCTGCTCCTTGCCCAGCCGCTCGACCTCGGAACGCTGGTCCTTCAGCCGCTGCGTCGCCTGGTCGTAGCCGAGCAGGGCCCGCTGCCGGTCCAGGTCCGTGCTGCTCGCGTCCCGCAGAACCCGGTCCCGCTCGGCCGCCGCCTCCAGCAGGGACAGCTCGGCATCCCGCTGCGACAGTCGCGCGTTCTCGTACCGCGACGCCAGATCCTCCAGCTGCTGCGCGGCCTCACGACGGGCCGAGACCAGGTCCAGCTGGGCTTGCGTCGCATCCTTCTGCGCCGCGGCCAGCTGCCGCTCGGCGTCGCCGACGTTCCGGGACGCCTGCACCACCTGCTCCCGGGCGGAAGCGATCTGCGCGGCAGCGTTGCGCTGGGCGGAGGCGAGGGACTGCTGTGCGCCGGCCATCTGCAGAGCCTTCTGGGCACCCTGGCCAGTCGACGCCGACGCCGCGTCCTGGGCCGCCTTCTGCGCCTGCAGGGTGCGGGTGATGCCCGCGACGGCCGGAGCGGCCACAGCGGCCAGCACACCGAACCCGACACCTGCAGACACTGCGGCAGCGGCGACCGCGCCCAGGCCGGCCGCCGCAACGGGCAGGATCGGCAGCAGCGCGGGGCCGAAGGCAATCGCGGCTGTCGTCAGCAGGTTCATGTTCGCCGCGGCCGTGTGGGTGTCGACGTCGATGTCGACGTCCTGGCCGTCGAGGCGGACCAGTTCGGCGCGGAGGCCCTCGAGCTCGCCTATCGCGGCACGGGTGTTGATGCGGACCGCGATGTCAGGGTGCTGCAGGCCCAGCCGGCGGAGCTCCCGCTCTATCTCGTCGATCTGAGTGCGGGCCGCCGCAGCGTCGACGTCGATGCCGACGCGCTGCCGCGAGAGGGTGGCCAGCTGCTCGCGTAGCGCCCGGATGTCGGCGTCCGCCTCCGCGGTGTCTGCGCCGATCTGAATGTCCGGGAGGGCCCGCACAGCGGCCTCGATCCGGGTGCGGAACGTCCGGCCGAACGCACCGCCAGCGTCGTTGCCCTGGCGCCCTGCTGCGGCAGCCGCCCGCGGCCCGCCCCGGGCGACTCCCTCGACGACGGAGTTCGACACGTGAACGGAGATACGGCGGCCGATGACCCGGCCCATCTCCTCACCCACCTGCGTGGCAGGCGGGACCAGGCCGGTACTCAGTCGGCTGTAGATGCCTTGCGTGTTCGGGATGACGTCGACTTCGACGGATCCCACTGTGATCGCCATGCGGCTACCCCTTCCGGTAGTCCGTGGCGCGGTCCCGGGAAGGTCAGATCAGTGGAGCTTGATGGGGCGGGCCCTGCGGATGCCGGGCACGTAGTTGGGGCCCTGGGGTGGGGAGGGATCCTCCGGCGGCTTCTCCCGGATCGGGGTCGTGTTCACGCTGGTCGTCTGTACGGGTCTGGGGAATTCCGTCCTCGGCTCCGGCAGACCGCCTTGGGCCCACTCCTGGCAGGCCTCCTCCCAGCGGAACCGACCGAAGTAGTGCACCTCGAGCGGGTCCTCGAGGTCACCCGCCCACAACTCGGGGCGGTACGTGGCCAGCCAGTCCGGCATGCCCGCAGGCTGGCCTGTGCGGCGACGGGGGCGACTCATGCCGGCCCCCGCCAACGGGTCAAGGCGGCCTTACGCGCCTGCGCCGACCGGGCCCGCGCGTCGTGTCCCTCGTCCTCCTCGTCGGACAGCTTCAGCGAGCCGAGCAGCCGGGCCACCAGGGCCCGGTGCTGCCGCAGCTCCTGCACGAGAGGGTTCGCGACGTCCTGACCCATCGAACCCTTCACCACGAGCGGGGCGTCCTGTAGCTCGGCGTGCATCCGCTCGATGAGGTCGACCTCCCGACACGCGTCCTCCAGGATCCGCAGCTCATCGGTACGCAGCTCCTGCTCCTCGACGATGTCCTCCCACAGCCGTGCAGCACGCGGGCCAAGGCCGGCCGGGGGGTCCGGCAGGGCCGCAACGGGCGCCGGAAGCACTTCCATGGCCATCTCCTCTCAGTCGAAAAACACAGCGCGATCAGCACGTAGAAGGTCGAGAGCTATACGAGCCCGATCAAAAAGACCAGGTGGGAGGGGGGTATTGCCCCAGGGTGGATCTTGGGTGGCTCCGGACGGACCGAGTGATCCATCCGGAGCCGTCGGCGCTGGTGCGGCATGTGAGGTAGCCGGCCCGCACCATGGGTCTGACGCTCGCCATGACCGATCAAGGTCAGTGCCGTTGACGCCGAGTTCGTGGGTCATGCAGCTGTCGGTGCGTCGCCGTCGAGGGGCAGCGCAGCCAGGGACTCGGGCATGTGGCTGCCCAGCTCGGAGGGTGTGGCGACGCTGTACTCGATGGCCTTCGTCATCCGCCATACGCCGTCGTTGGTGTCGGGCAGGTCGACCATGGCCTGCAGGGTGGCCGTCTCCTCGGGCTTGCCGTCGACGTACTGGTTGAGGAGCTGTGCCCAGTTGGGGTCGCCGGAGTAGTCGGCGGCCTTGGCGGCGATGGCCTTGGCCATGATGCGGTCGCCTTCCCGCTCGGCGCGTCGGAGCGCGTGCTCGGCTGCGGCCGGTGTGTCCAGCTTGGCTGCGCGGTCGTTGGCGTCGCGTCGGGCGATCACGGCGTTCGCGTCGGGGCTGAACCCGTTGGTGCCGAAGAGCTTGCGGTCGAGCTGCTCGCGCTGCCGGCCGATCTGCTGGACCTCCTGCTCGCGCAGCTGGTCGAGAGCGCCGCGGGCTTCGAGGTAGACGCGGGCGATCATCGTCTGCTTGGCGCGTGCGGTGAGGTTGTTCTGGCTGCGGATGTGCTGGACCTTGCGGTCGAGGTTCTCGCGGATCTCGCTGGGGTTCATGACTGGGTCCCTTCGATGATGGAGTGCTGCAGTTGGAGGGCGATGCCTTCGGCGATTCCGACGGCGTCGCATTCGCGGACGGCCTGGCCGAGCCCGAGGAGGGCGTGTTCGGTGACGATGCGGACCTCGTCGTGGGTGAGGACGTCGAGGAGTACGCGGATGCCGTCGTGGTCGTCGCGGAGTGCGTGGATGACGACGGCGAGCCCGGTTAGTCCGAGGTCGTCGGGGGCCATAGCTCCTCCGGGTAGTTGGGGCAGACGGGGACGTGTGCGTCGATGCACGGTCCGGCCGGCGGCTTGTGGAGTCGGGCGCCGCAGCCGCGGGAGCACAGCCGGTACTTGCCGCGCCGGACGGGCGCCTGGCAGGCCGTGCACAGCAGCGGGGCCATCCGGCGGGGGCGGGTCACTGCTGTTCCTTGTTCCAGCGGCGGAGCTTGGCAGCGTGTCGGGCCTGCAGTCCGTGCTGTCGGGCTTCGGCAAGCTCGGCGCGTCGTCGCTTCTTCTGTTCGTCTTTCCGGCGGGCCTGCTCTATCCGCTCGGCCACGATGTCGTTGACGTTCACGACCCCTCCGGCTCTTCATACGGCTCGGGGATGTACGTCGGCTGGTAGACGACCTCGCGGTCCCAGTACGCGAACGACTTGGCGTCGAGGAGGATCGGGGGCGTCTTCCGTCCGCCGCTGACGTAGGGCAGGAGGATCGGGTCTCCGTCCTCGTCGGTGGACGTCGTCCAGGCGATGACCGGGTCCATGACGACGGTGTGGCCGTCGGTCTCGCGGACGTACCAGCCGGGCGCGGCGGTGATGAGGTCTGCCATTCGGTGACTCCTGATCTGTGGTGGCGGTCGAAAGGCGGCAGCAAGGGGGACGGTGGCCGGGGAGGTGGACAAGGGGGACAGGTGGACGGGGGACACGTGTCCCCCACCCCCTGTCGTGCGGTTGCCTACCGCGCGAGTGAAAATTGATGTCCGTTTTTTCATGTATGGAGACGGTTCGAGTTCGACCGCTCACTCTCGACAGGGGGTGGTGGACGGGTGTCCACCTGTCCACCTGTCCCCCTCGCTCTCGTCAGGTCTTGAGGCAGAGGCAGCCGTCTTCCATGAACACCCACCCCTCGGCCTCGGCGCGGTCGACGGCTCGCACCGCATGGGGGCGGTCCCTGCTGGCCAGTGACTTGCGGAAGGCTCCGAACGTCTGGCCGCTCCCCTTGCGGGCGAACTCCCTTGCCCTGATGGCGATCCGCTGGACGGTGTCGTCGTCGTCGTTCTTTGCCTGGTGTGCCCGGAGTTCGGCCTTGAGCTTGGCTTCCTCCTGCTGCTCCTTTGCCGCTTCTGCCTCGCGGTGGGCGCGGGCCAGGAGGGAGTCCCGGACCGCGCAGGAGGCTTCCCACATCACCTCAGCCAGCTCCCAGTCGGCTTCGGCGACCACGTAGCGGCTGTCAAGCAAGGCAAGGAGCGCGGACACCTTCACCTTGATCAGCCCGGCATGCCCGTCCAGCTCGGGGACGCGAAGCTCTCCGCGGTTCCGCAGGACTCGCTCTCGCCAGAGCATCTCCTTGACGCGCTGCGGGAACGTGACGTCGAGCGGGTCCCACCTCGACCTGAGGCAGTCGAGGTCTGGCAGCGGCCCCGGTGAGGCTGGCGGCAGGTCTGGGATTGCCGGGTCCTCGGCCCACCCCCACAGGAAGCGCTGTGGGGTGCCCGTGCTGGAGTCGGCGAGTACCGGCAGGGCTGTGGCGGGCTGGAAGCCGATCAGCAGGCCGAGGCTGTACGTGCCGGCCTCGATGTAGCGGGTCCGCTCCTCAGAGGCGTTGGTCTGCCCCAAGGTCTCCCCGACGGCCGCCCGCCGGAGCGTCTCGCCGAGGGTCGAGCCGCTGCGTTCGCCGAGCTTGGCGAGGATCTGGCCCTCATCGATGTAGAAGAACGCGTTGTGACGCACCTGCTTGCGAACGCGCCGCATGACGGGCGTCTCGGCGCCGCCCCTGCTGCGGCGTACCTCCCCGGTCTCTTCCTCGACCGTACCCATGAAGGCCTCGGCGATCCCTTCACCCGAGCCGACCGGTAGGCCGTCGCGGAACTCCGGGTCCTTCGAGGGGAGCAGGCCGCGGTTCAGGCTGGCCCCGGTCGACTTCCCGGCGCCGGGACCGCCCACGGTCGCCACGAACAGGTTCAGGGAGGCCCTTCCCCCGATTCCGGAGAACGCCTGGATGCTGTGCGGCAGCATCCCGGACAGCCGGGCCAGGCAGCTGTGCATGAGCACGTCCCCCGAGCAGCCGGCGGCGTGGGCGTAGCTGCGAATGTGCTTCAGGACCGGCCTTGCAGACCAGAAGTCCTCCGGAAGGAGTCCGTCAGGTCTGGTCGGCACGACGGTGAGTCGCGGTTCTTCGGGAGGATCGTCCTGGAGGAGGTCGCCCTCCCACATGTCGGCATGGGTCACGCAGCCATCCCCCTTTCGTCTGCGTAGGTGAGGTAGCGGCCGTTACCGCCGGGGATGCGGATGGGGGGCCATCCGGGGGTGGCCTGCAGTACGTGCGGCGGCCTGGCCTTGCGGAGCTCAGCGAGTTCGGCGGCCGTCCTGCCTTCGGCGGAGAACCGGCGGCCTGCGACGTCGCAGAGCCACCGGAGCAGCTCCTCTTCGTCGCCGTACTTGCGCCACTTCTCGGCGGCGTCGAGCGCGCCGGCAAGGCGCCGGGGGTCGTCGGGGCGGAGGGCCCGCCAGGCTTTGCTGCCGTAGGGCGGGAACTCGTCGGCGTAGAACGCGGTGCGGGCCTCGGTCCACAGAGCGACGAACTCGTCGGGGGTGATGTGCAGGCCGTCCTGTGGCAAGCTGGTCGCAGTCGACCCGCCAGCCGCGGAGACTTTCAGAGGAGGGCCGGGGTCCAGCCGGCCCTTCTTTGCGTTCCGGTTCATGCTGCGGCGCCCCCGCTCACGGTGCGCTCGTCGAGCCACCGCTCGATCGCGCTGCGCTTGTACCTGATGCGGCCCCCCTTGCCGGGGCTCGTCTTGATGTAGGCCGGGCCGGTGCCCGTCCACCGCCAGTTCGCCAGCGTCTGCGGACTGAACCCGTACTCGGCGTGGACCTGGGTCGGCTTCAGCAGGTCGTCGGTCACTTCACACCTCAGATGAGTTGTTTTTGCACTCGACTGGAGCGACAATCGCCCCATGACAGTGACAGTAGCAGACGACATGAGGCTGTTGAAGATTGAGCCGAGTCGTAAACTCGCAGCCATGACCACTCAGCCGCGCCCCCGCCAGCAAGTCACCGACCCCACCGGCCGCCACGTGGCCGCGAACGTGCGACGCATCCGCGAAGCGCGCGGCTGGTCTACCTACGATCTCTCTCGAGCTCTGGACGCCGCCGGCCGACCTATCGCGCCGTCGGCGATCGCCAAGGTGGAGCGGGCGGAACGGCGCGTCGACATCGGCGACTTGACTGCCCTTGCGGCAGTACTGCGTGTCAACCCGTCGGCTCTGCTGCTCCCCCCGACCGACAGTGCAGCCGACCGGGTGGAAATCACGGGCGTGGGCACGGTGGGGGCAGACGCCGCCTGGGACTGGATGGACGGCGAGATGCCCATCGAGCGCGTCCAGCCGGGCGACCCTTCTGGGATCCTCCTGCAGTTCGAGGTCTACGCACGGCCGTCGGGCCGGCGCAGGCAGCTGTACCCCAACGAGGAGGCCTGATGGCACGTGTCTGGATCGAAGACCGCGAGAATCACGCCGACTACCGGGCCGCCTACGAGAAGTGGCAGGCCGCAAAGCGCGAGGGAAGCAAGCGGCAGCCGCCCGGCCGGTGGCGGGTTCGCTGGTACGGGCCGGACGGGAAGCCGAAGGCTCTGACGTTCCAGAAGCTGCCGCAGGCCGAGGCTGAGGTGCACGCCCTGACGGCCAAGCTGGACAAGGGTTCGTACCGCGATCCGAAGTCTGGGAAGGCCGCGGTCAAGGTCGTGGCCGAGGAGTGGTTCGCGTCGAAGCGGAAGATCGGCCGGACCACCCGACATGACTACCGGGAGATCCTCGATACCTACGTCATCCCCAAGTGGGGCGACTGGCAGGTCGCGGCGATCCAGTGGGAGGACGTCTCCGAGTGGCTGACTGACCTCTGCACGAAGCCGGGGAAGTCAGGCAAGATCCTCGGTCCCGCCCGGATCATCAAGACGTACCGCGTGCTGTCGATGACGATGAAGCACGCGGTGTTCTCGAAGCGGATCTCGACGAGCCCCTGCCACGACCACGACCTGCCGCGGCCGGACGACGACGAGGAACACGTCTACCTCACCTACGACCAGCTCGAGCGGCTGGCCGATGCGGCCGGCGAGTACCGCCTCCTGATCCTCACTCTCGGGTACTGCGGGATCCGCTGGGCGGAGGCGTCCGCGGTGAAGGTGGGCCGGCTGCAGGTACCGCAGCGGCGGATCCGGATCGTGCAGAACTACACGGACGTGAGGGGGGAGCTGGCCCTGGGGCCCGTGAAGAACCACGAGAAGCGGTCCGTACCCCTTCCCCGGTCGTTCGCCGACGAGTTGGGCACGCTCGCCCGCGGGCGCGGCCAGGGCGATCTGCTGTTCACGGCGCCGGAGGGCGGGCCGCTGCGGTACAACAACTTCCGGAACCGGGTCTTCGACCCTGCGGTCAAGGAAGCCGGCCTAGGTGGCATGGGGGTGACGCCCCACAAGCTGCGGCACACAGCTGCCTCGCTGGCCATCGCGGCCAGCGCGGATGTGAAGGTCGTTCAGCTGATGCTCGGCCACAAGGACGCAGCCATGACGCTGAACGTGTACGGGCACCTGTTCCCCGACCGGCTGGACGAGGTGGCTGACGCGCTCGACGTAGGCCGAAAGGTCGCACTGGCGTTGCGAGATGCGCCGCTCACCCCGGCTGCGTGATCAAAGCAGGGTGTACTAAATGCGTATGGGCCCCCGGGATGATCTTCCGGGGGCCCATCGCTGTGTGGCCTCTGACCTGCCACTATCCATCTGAGCCGCCTTCGGGATTCGAACCCGAGACCTACGCATTACGAGTGCGTTGCTCTGGCCAACTGAGCTAAGGCGGCACCGCTGGTTAGACAAGTGTTCCCTCGAAGAGGGGCTCTCATCAGCAGCGGCGCCAAGTCTACAGGGTCAGGAGGGGTGCCCCGAACCGGGTTGTCGTGGGGTGGGGCGGGTCAGCATTTTTTGCCGTTCGTCGGGGGCTTGCCCTCGAGGAGGTACGTGTTGATCGCGGTGTCGATGCAGTCGCTGCCGCGGCCGTACGCCGTGTGGCCGTCGCCGTCGTACGTGAGGAGCGTGCCCGAGTCGAGCTGCTCCGCCAGGGCCTGCGCCCACTTGTACGGGGTCGCCGGGTCGCGGATGGTGCCCACGACCACGATCGGCGGGGCGCCCTTCGCCGCCAGCCGCTTCGCCGTGCCCGTGGCCTTCACCGGCCAGTACGCGCAGTTCAGGGAAGCCCAGGCCAGGCCGGCGCCGAAGACCGGGGAGGCCTTCTCGAAGGACGGGAGGGCGGCGTCCACGGCCTCCGGGCCGCTGAAGGCCGCCGGCTGGTCGAGACAGTTGACGGCGGCGTTCGCGAACATCAGGTTGGCGTACTTGCCGTTCGGCTCGCGCTCGTAGTAGCTGTCGGCGAGGGCCAGCAGGCCCGCGCCGTCGCCGTTCATGGCGGCGGTCAGCGACTCCCGCAGCTGCGGCCAGGCGCTCTCGTCGTACAGCGCCGCGATCACCCCGGTCGTCGCCAGGGACTCGCCCAGCGGGCGGGACGCGTCACCGGTGGGGGCCGGCTGGGCGTCGACCTTGCGGAAGAACTCCTTCAGGCGCTCGGCCATCGCCGCCACGTCACCCTTGCCGAGCGGACAGTCCGGCTGCTTCGCGCAGTCCTTGGCGAAGGAGGCGAAGGCCGTCTCGAAGCCCGCCGTCTGGTCCCGGTTGAGGTCCAGCGCGTTGCGGGAAGGGTCCATCGCGCCGTCCAGGACCAGCCGGCCGACCCGGTCCGGGAAGAGGTCCGCGTACGTCGCCCCCAGGAAGGTGCCGTACGAGGCCCCGACGTAATTGAGCTTCTCGTCGCCGAGCACCCCGCGCAGCAGGTCCATGTCCCGGGCGGCCTCCACGGTGGAGACGTGCGGCAGGACCCGCTGCGAACGCTTCTCGCAGCCCGCCGCGAACTCCTTGAAGGCCGTCACCAGCGCGGCACGCTCCGCCGGGGTGTCGGGCGTCTGGTCCACCTGGGTGTACTTGTCCATCTCGGGACCGGTCAGGCACTCGACGGGGCTGCTGCGGTCCACCCCGCGCGGGTCGAAGGAGACCATGTCGTACCGCGCGCGGACCGGCGCGGGATAGCCGATGCCCGCGTACGCCTGGAGGTAGCCGATGCCGGAGCCACCCGGGCCGCCCGGGTTGACCACCAGGGAGCCGAGCCGCTTGCCCGGGCCGGTGGCCTTGCGGCGGGCCACGGCGATGTCGACGTCCTGGCCCGAGCCGGCGTTCGCGTAGTCCAGCGGGGCCTTCATGGTGGCGCACTGGAATCCGGGGACACCGCACTCCCGCCAGTTCAACTTCTGCTCGTAGTACGGGCGCAGCGCGGCCTCGTCGACGGACGGGCGGGCGGCGGAGGGCCCGGTGGACGACGCGGCGGCCCGCTGTCCTCCCGACCCGCCCGAGGTGCACCCGGAGAGGAGCAGCCCGGCGGCTGCGATCACGGTTCCGGTCGTACGCAGCAGGCGACTGGTGTCCATTCCAGGAGCCTACGGCCTGCCGGCCAAGGCCATCGGGTGCCGTCGGGTGTCCCTGCACCCGTCGGCCGCGCGCCTTCCGGGGCCTGGAGCGGTCGGGACACGGGCTGAGCCGCTCCCGGCGCCGGCGCCCGGTCCCCCCGTACGGGTGAAGCGGTCGCCCTCCCCGATCGCCCTCCCCGATCGGCCTCCCCAGTCAGCCCGCGCGCAGGGCCATCGTCATCGCCTCGACCGCGAGGAGCGGGGCCACGTTCCGATCGAGGGCGTCCCCGCAGGCGATGATCGCCTCGATCCGGCGCAGGGTCCGCTCCGGGCCGGAGGCGCGGGCGACGCGCTCCAGGTCCTGCCGTATGTCCTCATTGGCGATGGCGAGGTCGGAGCCCAGCTGGAGGGCCAGGACGTCGCGGTAGAAGCCGGTCAGGTCGGAGAGGGCCACGTCGAGGCTGTTGCGCTGGGTGCGGGTCCGGCGCCGCTTCTGGTTGTCCTCCAGCTCCTTCATGACACCGGCCGTGCCGCGCGGCATCCGTCCGCCCGTCCCGGCGGCGGCGCCCAGGGCGGCCCGGAGCTCCTCGGTCTCCTTGGTGTCGACCTCCTCGGCCACCAGCTTGGCGTCCTCGGCGGCCGCGTCCACGAGTTCCTGGGCGGCCTTCAGGCAGGCACCGACGTCGTCCACGCGGAGCGGGAGCTTCAGGATCGTCGCCCTGCGCGCTCTGGCTCCTTCGTCGGTGGCGAGCCGGCGGGCCCGGTCGACGTGCCCCTGGGTGGCCCGGGCGGCGGCCAGGGCCACCGGCGGCTCGATGCCGTCCCGCCGCACCAGCACGTCGGCGACGGCCGCGACCGAGGGGGTGCTGAGGTTGAGGTGGCGGCAGCGGGAGCGGATGGTGGGCAGCACGTCCTCCACGGAGGGCGAGCACAGAAGCCAGACCGTCCGGGGCGCCGGCTCCTCCACGGCCTTGAGGACCGCGTTGGCGGACTTCTCGTTCAGCCGCTCGGCGTCCTCGACCAGGATGACCTGCCAGCGGCCCGTGGCCGGGGACGTGTAGGACTTGCGGACGGTGTCCCGCATGGCGTCGACGAGGATCTGGCTGCCGACCGCGACGACGGTGGAGACGTCCGCGTGCGTGCCGACCATCGTGGTGTGGCAGCCGTCGCAGAACCCGCAGCCCGGTTCGCCGCCGAGGGCGCGGTCCGGGCTGGTGCACTGCAGGGCCGCCGCGAAGGCGCGGGCGGCGGTGGCCCGCCCCGAGCCGGGCGGCCCGGTGAACAGCCAGGCGTGGGTCATCTTGGAGGCCGCGGGCGGCGCGGTCCCCTCGGCGGCGGCCGTGACCTGGGCGTCGGCATCACGGGCGGCGGCGGTGAGCTGTGCCCGGACCCGCTCCTGTCCCACCAGGTCGTCCCATACGGGCATCCCGCCCACCACCTTTCACTTCACTCTCCGTGCACCCATTGTGGCGCGCGGCACTGACAATCCGGCACCGCCCGGGGACGGCCCGGGTCAGCGGCGACGGCCCGGGCCGCGGCCGTCCTCGTCGTCGTCCCGGTGCGGGCCGAGCAGTTCGTCCGCGAGCGTCGGCAGGTCGTCCAGCGGGGTCTCCTCGGCCCAGTCCGAGCGCGGCCGGCGAGCGCGGCCGGCGTCGTCGAGGACGGGGATCTCCCGCGTCCGGTCGTTCGCCGAATCCCGGAAGATGCCCGGCGGCACCCGGTCGGCCGGGTTCTGCTCGGGGCGCTGGGCCGTCGGCCGGGTGGCGGAGTGGGCCGCCGTGCCGCCCTTGGCCTGCTCGGCCCGCGGCGGGGTGGCCGCGCCGGAGGGACGTACGGGCGGCAGTACGGCCGTCTCGTCGGTCGCCCGGACCGGCGGCAGCACCGCGGTCTCCGCCGCGTCCGCGGGGGCGGCGTCGGCAGCGGGGGCCGAGGGGTCGACCTTCGGCACCGGCACGGTCTGCGTCACGTCGTCCGGCCGCACGACCCGCCGGTCCGGCTGGACCATCGGGGTCTCGACCGTCACCGCGTCGTCCGGGTGCGGCTCCTTGGTCATGCCGACCTTGGGCGCGGGGGCCTCGGGGGCCGCAGGGGCCGCGGGCGTCGACGGGGCGGCCGCGGCCTCCGCAGCCGAAGCCGCCGCAGCGGCAGCCGCCTCGGCCGCAGCCGCGGCCTTCGCGGCCTCGGCCAGCCTGCGGGCCTCCTCCGCCTTCAGCAGGGCTTCCTCCGCCCGCCGCTGCTTCTCCAGCCGGCGTTCCTCGGCCTCGGCCCGCAGCCGGGCCTCCTCCTCGGCCTGCCTGCGCAGCCGCTCCGCCTCCGCGGCACGGGCCTTCTCCTCGGCCTCGACGCGCAGACGCTCGACCTCGGCCCGGGCGCGGGCCTCCTCCTCGGCGCGCAGCCGCTCCTCCTCCGCCTTGCGGGCGGCCTCCGCCTCGGCCTTGATCCGGGCTTCCTCCGCCTCGCGGGCGAGCCTGGCCTCCTCCTCGGCCTTCAGCCGGGCTTCCTCCGCCTTGCGCGCGGCCTCTTCCTCGGCCTTGCGGCGGGCCTCCTCCTCGGCGAGGCGGCGGGCCTCGGCCTGGGCGGCCACCTCGGCCTCCGAGAGCGGCAGCATCCGGTCCAGGCGGTGGCGTACGACGGTGGTCACCGAAGCGGGGTCCTGGCCGGCGTCCACCACCAGGTACCGCCCGGGGTCGGCCGCCGCGAGCGTCAGGAACCCGGCCCGCACCCGCTGGTGGAACTCCGCCGGCTCCGACTCCAGCCGGTCCGGCGCCTCGGTGAACCGTTCCCGCGCCGTCTCCGGCGACACGTCCAGCAGCACGGTCAGGTTCGGGACCAGCCCGCCGGTGGCCCAGCGCGAGATCCGGGCGATCTCCGTCGGCGACAGGTCGCGCCCGGCGCCCTGGTAGGCCACCGAGGAGTCGATGTAGCGGTCCGTGATGACGACGGCGCCGCGCTCCAGGGCGGGGCGCACGACGGTGTCCACGTGTTCCGCCCGGTCGGCGGCGTACAGCAGCGCCTCGGCGCGGTTCGACAGGCCGGCCGACGAGACGTCCAGCAGGATCGAACGGAGTCGCTTGCCGACGGGGGTGGCCCCCGGCTCGCGGGTCACCACGACCTCGTGGCCCTTGCCCCGTATCCAGTCGGCCAGCGCCTCCACCTGGGTGGACTTGCCGGCCCCGTCGCCGCCCTCCAGGGCGATGAAGAAGCCGGTGGCGGACGCTGCCTGTACGGGCTCCCCGCCGCGCAGCGCCTCGCGCAGGTCGCGGCGCAGGGGAACTCCGCTGCGGTCGTCGGCCTTGGTGAGCACGACCACGGCGACGGGCAGCAGCAGGGCTCCGACCAGCATCAGGGTGAAGGCGGCCCCGCCGTGGGCGAAGACGATCTCACCGGCGGTGAGCCGGTGCGGGCCGATCACCGCGGCCAGCGCCGGGGCCAGGACGGCGCCGAGGGCCACCGCCACCCGTACGACCGCCTGGAGGTGCTCGGTGACCCGGGCCCGGCGGAACTCCTCGGTCTCCTGGTCCAGCAGCGTGTGCCCGGTGTTGGCGGCGACGCCCGCGGCGAGGCCGGCGAGCAGCGACAGGAAGATCACGGTCGCGGTGTCCGGGACGAGGCCGGTCAGCAGCAGCGCGAGCCCGGTCACCGCTATGGCGAGGGCCAGCAGGCGACGGCGCGACAGCGCGGGCAGCACCTTGCCGGCCTGGGTGGCGCGGATCCCGGCGGCGGTGCCGCCGAGCAGCGCGAGCACCAGCAGCGCGAAGGTGACCGGTCCACCGCCCAGGTCGAAGGCGTGCAGTACGGCGACCGCGGCGGCGCAGGACACCGCTCCGGCGACGGCGGCCGAGGCCAGGACGAGCAGCGGGATCGCTCCCGTACGCCCCTTCTCCGGGCGGTCCCCCGCCTTGGGCGTGCGCAGCCCCTCCAGCGGGGACCGCGGCCGCGGGGTCTTCGTGCCGGGCAGCACCAGCGGGAGCAGCAGCGAGACCGACGCGGCGAAGAGGCCGGAGGCCACGTACGAGCCGAGCGCGGCCTGGTTCTCCGCGAACCAGTCCACGCCGAGACCGAGGGCCTCGCCGACCAGGGTCGCGGCGAGCAGCACGGCCGCGGCGGCCGGGAGCGCCGCGAAGGCCGTACGAAGGGTCAGGCGCCGCAGTGCGTCGAGGTGGTCCGGGAGCGGCCGTACGGTCGCCCCCTCCGGCGGCGGCGCGGGCAGCAGTGCGGGGGCGGCGCTGTCCTTGGCCAGGCCCCACAGCCGCTCGGCGGCACCGGACACGAAGACGGTGGCCAGCAGCGCGGTGAGCGCCTGCGCCGGGATCCAGTCGAGCCACAGCGGGGCGACGACGAAGAGCGCGACCCGCACACCGTCCGCGCCGATCATCGTCCAGCGTCGGTCCAGCTTGCCGCCGGGGGCGACGAGCGCGGAGAGCGGGCCGAGGAGTACCGCGCCGAAGAGCAGGGTGGCGAGGATCCGCACGCCGAAGACGGCGGCGACGGCGAGGGCGGCGCCGCGGTACCCGTCACCGAAGGCACCTTCCTGCACGGCCGCCTGGAGTGCGAGCAGCACCAGCACCAGCAAAGCGAGCGCATCACCGATGCCGCTCACCAGCTGGGCGCTCCAGAGCCGGCGCAGCCTGGGGGTGCGCAGGAGTGCGCGCACCGCCCGCTCGCGGGAATCCGCGGCTAGGGCTTCGTCGTAGGTGGGGTTCGCGTCGGCGGTCACGACCGTTGGCTGCTCGGCTCGCGTCATCCGCCCAGCCTATCCGCTGCGCTTGGCCGCTGCGGAGGCCTGTGGACAAGGTCCGGTGTGACCCCGCACCCACCTCCGGGCACCGGCTGCCGTGCTGCCCTCATGGGTGTCGGCTTCCTGGCCCGGGGCGGCTGCCGTCGGGGTCGGGTGTGCGGCGGGGCGCCCCCGCGGGCGTCGAACGAAACCCGCTCGTGTTGCCGGTGCCGCACCCCGTTCGACGCCCGAGGAGGTGCCCCGCCGCGCGCCCGGCCCCGACGGCCCACCCTGCGGCCCGGCCTCGCCGGGGTGCCGCTGCGCGGAGCCGGTCCCCTACCCGCCCTTCCACCGTTCCCCGGGCTCCGCCCGGACCCGTCCTGGGGCTCCGCCCCAGACCCCGCGCCTCAAACGCCGGCGAGGCTGGGATTGCCCCGCGCCTCGAACGCCGGCGAAGCGGAAAGGCGGCAGGGCCCCGTGCGGACGCACGGGGCCCTGCCTCAAGTGAGCCACCGCCGGCGGCCGGCGGCTATTCGTCCGCCGGGGCCGCGGCGGCCTTCTTGGCCACCGTCTTCTTCGCCGTGGCGGTCGTCTTCTTGGCCGCCGTCTTCTTCGCCGCGGCAGTCGTCTTCTTGGCGGCGGTCTTCGTCGCCGTCGCCTTCTTCGCCGGGGCCTTCTTGGCGGGGGCCTTCTTCGCCACCTTCTTGGCCGGGCCCTTCGCCCGCTTCTCCGCGAGCAGCTCGTAGCCCCGCTCCGGCGTGATCGTCTCGACGTCGTCGTCCCGGCGCAGCGTCGCGTTCGTCTCGCCGTCCGTCACGTACGGACCGAAGCGGCCGTCCTTGACGACCACCGGCTTCTCGCTGACCGGGTCCGTGCCCAGCTCCTTCAGCGGCGGCTTGGCCGCGGCCCGGCCCCGCTGCTTCGGCTGCGCGTAGATCGCGAGGGCCTCGTCCAGGGTGATCGAGAACAGCTGGTCCTCGGTCTCCAGGGACCGCGAGTCCGTGCCCTTCTTCAGGTACGGGCCGTAGCGGCCGTTCTGGGCCGTGATCTCCACGCCCTCGGCGTCCGCGCCCACCACCCGCGGCAGGGACATGAGACGCAGGGCGTCGTCGAGGGTGACCGTGTCCAGGGACATCGACTTGAAGAGCGAGGCCGTCCGCGGCTTCACCGCGTTCTTGCCCGTCTTCGGCGTGCCCTCGGGCAGGATCTCCGTCACGTACGGCCCGTAGCGGCCGTCCTTCGCGACGATCTGGTTCCCGCTCACCGGGTCGGCGCCCAGCGCGAACTCGCCGCTCGGCTTCGCGAAGAGCTCCTCCGCGTACTCGACCGTCAGCTCGTCCGGAGCCATGTCGTCCGGTACGTCGGCCCGCTGGTGGCCCTCGGCGTCCTTCTCGCCCCGCTCCACGTACGGCCCGTAGCGGCCGACCCGCAGCACGATGCCCTCGCCGACCGGGAAGGAGGAGATCTCCCGGGCGTCGATCGCACCCAGGTCCGTGACCAGCTCCTTCAGGCCGCCGAGTGCGTCACCGTCGGCCGGGACGACCTCGCTCGCGTCCTCCGAACCGAAGTAGAACCGCTTCAGCCACGGCACGGACTGGGCCTCGCCCCGCGCGATGCGGTCGAGGTCGTCCTCCATCTTCGCGGTGAAGTCGTAGTCGACGAGCCGGCCGAAGTGCTTCTCCAGCAGGTTGACGACGGCGAAGGACAGGAAGGACGGGACGAGCGCCGTGCCCTTCTTGAAGACGTAGCCGCGGTCGAGGATCGTGCCGATGATCGACGCGTACGTCGACGGGCGGCCGATCTCCCGCTCCTCCAGCTCCTTGACCAGCGAGGCCTCGGTGTAGCGGGCCGGCGGCTTGGTCGCGTGGCCGTCCGCCGTGATCTCCGCGGCGGCCAGCGCGTCGCCCTCCGCGACCTGCGGCAGCCGCTTCTCGCGGTCGTCGAGCTCGGCGTTCGGGTCGTCCGCGCCCTCGACGTACGCCTTCATGAAGCCGTGGAAGGTGATGGTCTTGCCGGAGGCGCTGAACTCGGCGTCGCGGCCGTCCGAGGCGCGGCCGCCGATCTTGACGGTGACCGAGTTGCCGGTCGCGTCCTTCATCTGCGAGGCGACGGTCCGCTTCCAGATCAGCTCGTACAGGCGGAACTGGTCGCCGGTCAGACCCGTCTCGGCCGGGGTGCGGAAACGATCACCCGAAGGCCGGATCGCCTCGTGCGCTTCCTGCGCGTTCTTGACCTTGCCCGCGTAGACGCGCGGCTTCTCCGGCAGGTAGTCCGCGCCGTAGAGCTGCGTGACCTGCGCGCGCGCCGCCGACACAGCGGTGTCGGAGAGCGTCGTGGAGTCCGTACGCATGTAGGTGATGAAGCCGTTCTCGTACAGCTTCTGCGCCACCTGCATCGTCGCCTTCGCGCCGAAGCCCAGCTTGCGCGAGGCCTCCTGCTGGAGCGTCGTCGTGCGGAACGGGGCGTACGGGGAGCGGCGGTACGGCTTGGACTCGACCGAGCGGACGGTGAACGAGGCGTTCTCCAGCGCGGCGGCGAGCGCCCGCGCGTTCGTCTCGTCGAGGTGCAGCACCTCGCCCTTGAGCTGCCCGTTCGAGCCGAAGTCGCGGCCCTGGGCGATGCGCTTGCCGTCGACCGTGTTCAGGCGGGCGACCAGCGTCGAGGGGTCGGAGGCGTCACCGGCGCGGCCGGTGGAGAAGGTGCCGGTCAGGTCCCAGTACTCGGCGGAGCGGAAGGCGATGCGCTCGCGCTCCCGCTCGACGACGAGGCGGGTGGCGACCGACTGGACGCGGCCGGCCGACAGCTTCGGCATGACCTTCTTCCACAGGACCGGCGAGACCTCGTAGCCGTAGAGGCGGTCGAGGATGCGGCGGGTCTCCTGGGCGTCGACCATGCGCTGGTTCAGCTCGCGCGGGTTGGCGACGGCGTCGCGGATCGCGTCCTTGGTGATCTCGTGGAAGACCATCCGGTGGACGGGGACCTTGGGCTTGAGGACTTCCTGGAGGTGCCACGCGATGGCTTCGCCCTCGCGGTCCTCATCGGTGGCGAGGAAGAGTTCGTCGGACTCGGCGAGCAGGTCCTTGAGCTTCCTGACCTGCGACTTCTTGTCGGCATTGACCACGTAGATCGGCGCGAAGTCGTGCTCGACGTCGACGCCGAGACGGCGCACCTCGCCGGTGTACTTGTCGGGAACCTCTGCCGCGCCACTGGGGAGGTCGCGGATGTGCCCGACGCTCGCCTCGACGACGTATCCCGGGCCGAGGTAGCCCTTGATGGTCTTCGCCTTGGCAGGGGACTCGACGATGACGAGTCGGCGGCCGCCCTTTGCGGTCTCGCTAGTCGGGGACAACTTGGCTCTTCTCTCCGGTCGGCACTCGGTCGCGGTACGGCGACGCTGCGGAGTGTGACGGTACAACCCGCCCCCGTGTCAAACGGCACAAGCCCGCAACGGCCACTCGAACGGTAACCCGACAAGTGCCGGTTCTGCCGCCCGGATGTCGCGGCTGACCGTTCGCGATCACCGGGCCGAGTGGCCGGGGGGCCGTCTGGCCCCTCCCCCTCTGCGGCTTCCGGATGTGGTTCCGCGTGCGGCGCGGCGTGTGCCCTGACCGGCGGATCCGTGTGCCCGACCGGCGCGTCCGTGCCGCTTCCGGCCCCGCGTCAGAGCCGCGCGAGGCACCACGCGCCGAGGGCGAGCGAGACCCCGCCGACGAGCACGGCCAGGGGTACCGCCAGGACGGGGCGCACGCCTTCGGCCACCGGCGCGCCCTTCAGGACGCGCGCCCCCGTCCAGGTCAGCAGAGCGGCTCCGAACAGCAGGAACACGATCCCCGCGAAGATCGCAGGACCGGTGTCCATGCTGTTTCCCCCATCCCCCGGACCACTCTCGGGACCCCCCCGGATCCCGCTGGACAGAAGCTTTTCAGCCCCCGGCGTACACCAGGCGAACCCCGGGTGACATTCAGGTTCCGCTCCCGGGCGCGGCTACCGCCCCTGGCCCGCCACGGGCTCCAGGAAGCCCTGCTCGACCAGCATCCGGATCGCCTCCGGCGTACGGTCCCGCAGCACGACCGGGTCCTCCTGCATCAGCTGCGCGATCGCGTCCAGGATCCGGCCCGCGCTCAGTGAGCCGTCACACACTCCGGCGAAGCCCGCGCCGACCGTGTCGACCTTTGTCGCGCGCCGCATCCCGCGGTTCTGCCGCAGCACCACGTGTTCCGGATCCTCCGCGCCGGGCGCGCCGACCTGCTCCTGGACCACCTCGGCGGCCAGCACGAAACGGCCTTCCAGCAGGGACGCGTCGTCGTGCTCGCGCAGGTAGTCCTGACGGGCGAAGTGGGCCAGGACGGCCTCGCCGAGCGGCTGCTCCACCGAGTGCGGCCACTCCTCGACCACGATGGAGGGCTCGGCCGCGTCCGTCCGGCGCAAGGTGATCCAGCCGAAGCCGACCGCCTTGGTCTTGCGGGACTCGAACTCGTCCAGCCAGTCCTCGTAGCGCCGCGCGTACTCGGCGGGATCCGTGCGGTGGTCGCCCGCGTCGCGCAACCACAGCTCCGCGTACTGCGTCACGTCCTGTACGTCACGCTGCACGATCCAGGCGTCGCAGCCGCGCGGCACCCAGGAGCGGACCCGGTCGTGCCAGTCCTCGCCGTCCACGTGCTGCCAGTTGCCGAGGAACTGCGCGTATCCGCCGGCGTTGAGGTGCGCGCCGGCCTCCTGGACCAGGGTCCGGCACAGGTCGTCGCCGCCCATGCCGCCGTCCCGGTACGTCAGCCGGGCGCCGGGGGAGATCACGAAGGGCGGGTTGGACACGATCAGGTCGTACGTGGCCGCGCCGACGGGCTCGAAGAGGGAGCCGGTGAGCAGCTCGGCCTCGGGAGCCCCGGACAGCGCCAGCGTCAACCGGGTGAATTCCAGGGCCCGGGGGTTGACGTCGGTGGCGGTGACCCGGGTGGCGTGCTGGGCCGCGTGCAGTGCCTGGATGCCCGAACCGGTGCCGAGGTCGAGGGCCGAGCCGACCGGGATGCGCACGGTGATCCCGGCGAGGGTGGTGGAGGCACCGCCCACGCCGAGGACGACGCCCTCCTCGCGACTGCCGATGCCGCCGGCCCCGCCCACTGCGCAGCCGAGGTCGGAGACGATGAACCAGTCCTCGCCGTCCGGGCCGCCGTACGGGCGCACGTCCACGGTCGCGCGCACTTCATCGGCGTCGCGCCGGAGCCACCCGTCGGCCAGGGCCGCCTCCACGGGCAGGGCCGCCGCGGCGTGCGCGTACGCCACGGGCTCCTGGAGCAGGAACAGCCGGACCAGGCTCGGCAGCGGGCCGTCGCCGCCGCTCCGCGTGGCGCGCAGGGCGGGGACCGTCTCGCTGCGGGCGAGCGCGGCGTAGGCGGGCGCGCCGAGCAGGTCGAGCAGCCCGTCGGCGGTGAAGCCGGCGGCGAGCAGGGCGGTGCGCAGTTCGGCGGCGCGTTCGGGCGTGGGGAGGCTGGTGGTACTCACCCGTCCATTGTGGCCGCCGGCGACGGCGATCCGTGCGCCGCGGGCCGACGTCCCGGGCGGCGCGCCGCCGGACCGCGCGCGTCCGGGCGTACGACAGGGCGGCCGGAGCCCTTCCGGGCCCCGGCCGCCCTGGCCGACGTACTGCCGCCCCGGGGGCGTGCAGAGTGCGTTACTTGGGCGACGGCGCCGTGACCTGACAGCCCTTCTGGGCGTTCATCGACTTGTCCAGGCCACCCGACTTCAGCTGGTCGAGGGCGTCCTTGCCGCCCTTGGTGGCCTCTTCCAGGCCACCCGCGAGCTCCTTGAGGCCCTCGGCGAACTTCGTCTGGTCCTTGGGGTCGAGGGCGTCCATCTTGGCCTTCAGATCGGCGTAACCCTTGGAGGTCGACTCGAAGCCCTGCACCGCCGCGCCCAGGGTCTTCTCCCCGTCCTTGACCGGGGGAACTCCCGCGCCCTGGAGGGCGCTGCCCATCGTCTTGTACGACTCGGACATCGTCGCGAAGGCGGCCGAGTCGGTCTTCTGGACGTCCTCGGGCTTGCTGCTCTCCGTCGCCACCCGCTTGATGTCGGCGTTGGCGGCCTCGATCTTCTTGAGTTCGGGCGACCACTGGTCACAGACCTTCTTGGCCCAGGCGTTGCCCTTCGCGTCGCTGTCATCCCCGCCGCAGCCGGACAGGACGAGCATCAGCACAGCACCGCCCGACAGCGCGGCCGCAAGCTTCTTGTTCACCGGATTGGTCCCTTCGAAGGCTCTCGGCCCGGAAGATACACGGCTCCCATCCGACGACGTAGAAAGGCGGACGGGCGGCGCGTCACTCCGCGCCGCCCGTCCGTCGTTCGGGCGTACCACCGGCCCTGCCCGGCTCCGCCCTTGCCGCTCGTGGCCAGAGGGTCAGGAGACCGTCGCCGGGTCGGCCGACTGGGCCACCCGCTCGGCGGCTCCGCCGTCGCCGTCCTCGCCCACCGCGATGCCGCGGCGCTTGGACACGTACACGGCGGCCACGATGACGCCGATCGCGAGGACCGCGACGATCGCCCGGATGCCCGCGCTGGTGTCCTCGCCGAAGCTGAACTGCACGACGGCGGGGGCGATCAGCAGCGCCACCAGGTTCATGACCTTGAGCAGCGGGTTGATCGCGGGACCCGCGGTGTCCTTGAACGGGTCGCCGACGGTGTCGCCGATGACGACGGCCTCGTGGGCCTCGCTGCCCTTGCCACCGTGGTGACCGTCCTCGACGAGCTTCTTCGCGTTGTCCCACGCGCCGCCGGAGTTGGCGAGGAAGACCGCCATCAGGGTGCCGGTGCCGATGGCCCCCGCGAGGAAGGAGCCGAGCGCGCCGACGCCGAGGCTGAAGCCCACCGCGATCGGGGTGAGGACGGCGAGCAGGCCGGGCGTGGCGAGTTCGCGCAGCGCGTCCTTGGTGCAGATGTCGACGACGCGCCCGTACTCGGGCTTCTCGCTGTAGTCCATGATCCCGGGGTGCTCGCGGAACTGGCGGCGCACCTCGTAGACCACGGCGCCCGCGGAGCGGGACACCGCGTTGATGGCGAGGCCGGAGAACAGGAACACGACGGCCGCGCCCAGGATCAGCCCGACGAGGTTGTTGGGCTGCGCGATGTCCAGGCTGAGGTTCATCTCCCCGGCCTTGGCGCCGACTTCCTTGACCGCGGTGGCGATGGCATCGTTGTACGAGCCGAAGAGCGCGGCCGCGGCGAGCACGGCGGTGGCGATGGCGATGCCCTTGGTGATGGCCTTGGTGGTGTTGCCCACGGCGTCCAGGTCGGTCAGGACCTGCGCGCCGGCGCCCTCGACGTCGCCGGACATCTCGGCGATGCCCTGGGCGTTGTCGGAGACGGGCCCGAAGGTGTCCATGGCGACGATGACGCCGACGGTGGTGAGCAGGCCGGTGCCGGCCAGGGCCACCGCGAACAGCGCGAGCATGATCGAGGTGCCGCCGAGCAGGAACGCCCCGTAGACGCCGAGGCCGATGAGCAGCGCCGTGTAGACGGCGGACTCCAGACCGACGGAGATGCCGGCGAGGACGACGGTGGCCGCGCCGGTGAGGGAGGACTTGCCGATGTCCCGGACGGGACGGCGGTTGGTCTCGGTGAAATAGCCCGTGAGCTGCTGGATGAGCGCGGCGAGCACGATGCCGATCGCGACGGCGACGAGGGCCAGGACGCGCGGGTCACCGGAGTGGTTGGTGATCGCCGGGTTGTCGACGCCCACGAGCTCCTTGTAGGTGGCCGGCAGGTACGCGAACACGGCGATCCCGACCAGCACCAGGGAGATCACCGCGGAGATGAAGAAGCCGCGGTTGATGGCGGTCATGCCGCTGCGGTCGCTGCGGCGCGGGGAGACGGCGAAGATGCCGATCATCGCCGTGATCACGCCGATGGCGGGGACGATCAGCGGGAAGGCCAGGCCCAGGTCGCCGAAGGCCGCCTTGCCGAGGATCAGTGCGGCCACCAGGGTGACGGCGTACGACTCGAAGAGGTCGGCGGCCATTCCGGCGCAGTCGCCGACGTTGTCGCCCACGTTGTCGGCGATGGTCGCGGCATTGCGCGGGTCGTCCTCCGGAATGCCCTGTTCGACCTTGCCGACAAGGTCGGCGCCGACGTCGGCGGCCTTGGTGAAGATGCCGCCGCCCACGCGCATGAACATCGCGATCAGGGCGGCTCCGAGGCCGAAGCCCTCCAGCACCTTGGGTGCGTCGGCGGCGTAGACCAGCACGACGCAGGAGGCGCCGAGGAGGCCGAGGCCGACGGTGAACATGCCGACGACGCCGCCCGTGCGGAAGGCGATCTTCATCGCCTTGTGGGAGACCTCGGTCAGGTCTCTGGCGGGCTCTCCCTCGGCGGGGGTGGCCTCGCGGGCGGCCGCGGCGACGCGGACGTTGGCGCGGACCGCGAGCCGCATGCCGATGTAGCCCGTGGCCGCCGAGAAGAGGGCGCCCACGAGGAAGAAGGCGGACCGTCCCGCCCTCTGCGACCAGGTGTCGGCAGGGAGCAGGAAGAGCAGGAAGAACACGACGACGGCGAAGATGCCGAGGGTGCGCAGCTGGCGGCCGAGGTAGGCGTTGGCGCCTTCCTGGACGGCGGCGGCGATCTTCTTCATGCTGTCGGTTCCCTCGTCGGCGGCGAGCACCTGGCGGACCAGGATCTGCGCGACGACGAGTGCGGCGAGTGCCACGACCGCAATGACGATCACGATGAGCCGATTGTCATCGGTGAGTACCGCGGATGCCAGATCGATCGTGTGATCCGGCGCATTGGGGGTGAAGAGCCCCGTCATTCGTCCTCCTTGACGTGATGAGCTCAAGATGTGGACGGATTGTAGGGAGCGCGACCCGATCAAAACAGTACGCAGCAAACGGAATTGGCGTTCTCTTGCTCCTCACCAATAGATCGCGTCACTCCAATACCCTCGAAAGCGGTAATGGGGCAAAGGCATTGACGCCTGGTCATTGATCTACGGGCATGAAAAAGGCCCTGCTCAGCAGGGCCTTGATAAAGATCGGAAGATAGGACCGAATGTGTCCTGCCTTCTTTGGATCTAGGGAAGATCGGAGGACCCGGACACGGGCCAGCTCATCCGGATCGTGCCGCCCGACTCCCCGGTGCTCACCTCGACGTCGTCGACGAGCCCACTGATCACGGCGAGGCCCATCTCGTCCTCGCCGTCGCCGTCGGCTTCCAGGGCGGCCTCGAGTCCGGGCACGGCGGAATCCGGGCCGCCGCCCGGTCCGGGGACCTCGTCGCCGACCTCGATGGAGAACACCTTCTCCTCCTCGGTCAGCACGACCCGGACGGGCGCGGTCAGCCCGTTGCTGCGGTGGAGTCCGACGGCGCGAGAGCAGGCCTCGCCCACGGCGAGGCGGACCTCGTCGAGGACGGCTTCCTCCACGCCGGCCCGGCGTGCCACGGCGGCCGCGACCAGGCGGGCCGTCCGGACGTGTTCGGGCTGGGCGCTGAAGCGCAGTTCAACGGTGGCCATGCGCGTCCCCCTCGGACTACGGGCGTGCCTTGACAGGGGCCCGGACCGACCGTGGCCCGGTACCCCCGTTCTCCTCGTCGGCTCCTGGCCTCCCGCGGGGCGCCCCAAGGCGTCCCACGGGCGGCCAGGAGTCGTCAGTCGGTGGCGTTGACGGCGTCTTCCACGGTGGTGTGGATCGGGAACACCTTGGTGAGACCGGTGATGCGGAAGATCTTCAGGATGCGCTCCTGATTGCACACCAGACGGAGCGAACCCTCGTGCGCGCGGACGCGCTTGAGGCCTCCCACGAGCACACCGAGACCGGTGGAGTCGAGGAAGTCCACTCCCTCCATGTCGACAACCAGGTGATAGCTGCCGTCGTTCACCAACTCGACCAACTGCTCGCGCAGCTTGGGCGCGGTATACACATCAATCTCGCCACCGACCGCCACGACCGTACGGTCGCCGACAGTGCGAGTCGACAGGGACAGGTCCACGGATCCTCCAGCACCTTGCTATCGAGCGGCGCCCCCCGGGGGCCTCCCCACCCGAAGGTAGGTGAGGGATCGGCTGCCGCGATGGCATTCAATCACTTACCGGCAGGCGCGCACGACGCCTTCGGACCATTGTCCCGCACGCCGGTGACACACTCGGTTCCAATGGCCAATACTCACCGTCCCAGGCGGCCCACGCCACCCGCGGACCCTCGACCCACCCCCGGCGCGGTCCTCGACCGCTTGTCCCGGGGGCCTTCCCGGGCTGCGCGCATCACCCATACGGAGCACTTGCCCCCTCGGGAGGGCCGTCATGCCGTCTGGCCCGACCGCATCCGAACGGATGTAGTAGCCGCCATCCAGGCGGCCGGTATCGAACACCCGTGGGAACATCAGGCGGCGGCCGCCGAGCACGCCCTCGACGGCGAATCCGTGGTCGTCGCCACGGGCACCGCCTCGGGCAAGTCGCTCGCGTACCTCGCGCCCCTGCTCTCGGCGCTGGCGGACGGGGCCGAGGCCCCGAACGGGCGGGGTGCGACGGCCCTGTACCTGGCCCCCACCAAGGCCCTGGCGGCCGACCAGCGGCGTGCCGTACGAGAGCTGGCGGCGCCGCTCGGCAACGCCGTCCGACCCGCCGTCTACGACGGGGACACGCCCGTCGAGGAACGCGAATGGGTGCGCCAGTACGCCAACTACGTCCTGACCAACCCCGACATGCTCCACCGGGGGATCCTCCCTGCCCACCCCCGCTGGTCCTCCTTCCTGCGGGCCCTGCGCTACGTGGTGATCGACGAGTGCCACACCTATCGCGGGGTCTTCGGCTCCCACGTGGCACAGGTGCTGCGTCGGCTGCGGCGGCTGTGCGCCCGCTACGGCTCCGAACCGGTCTTCCTGCTGGCCTCCGCCACCTCCAGCGACCCGGCCACCGCCGCCTCCCGGCTGACGGGCGTACCGGTGATCGAGATCACCGACGACGCCTCTCCGCGCGGCGAGGTGGTCTTCGCCCTGTGGGAGCCGCCGCTGCTCACCGAGCTGCGGGGCGAGAAGGGCGCTCCCGTACGCCGTACGGCCACGGCCGAGACGGCCGACCTGCTGACCGACCTGGTGGTCCAGGGGGTCCGTACGGTCGCCTTCGTGCGCTCCCGGCGCGGCGCCGAGCTGATCTCCGTGATCGCCAAGGAACGCCTCACGGACGTGGACAGGTCCCTGCCCCGGCGGGTTGCCGCCTACCGTGGCGGATACCTGCCGGAGGAGCGCCGGGCCCTGGAGCGGGCCCTGCACTCCGGCGAGCTGCTCGGCCTCGCCGCCACGACCGCCCTGGAGCTCGGCGTGGACGTCTCCGGCCTGGACGCCGTCCTGATCACGGGATACCCGGGCACCCGGGCCTCCCTGTGGCAGCAGGCCGGCCGGGCCGGGCGCTCGGGGCAGGGGGCCCTGGCCGTCCTGATCGCCCGCGACGACCCGCTGGACACCTACCTCGTCCACCATCCCGAGGCCCTGTTCCGCCAACCGGTGGAAGCCACGGTCCTCGACCCGGACAACCCCTACGTCCTCGCCCCGCACCTGTGCGCGGCCGCGGCGGAGCTACCGCTGACCGAGCCCGACCTGGAGCTCTTCGGCCCGGCGACCGGGGAACTCCTGCCCCAGCTCGAAGCGGCGAAGCTGCTGCGGCGGCGGGCCACGGCCTGGCACTGGACCCGGCGGGAGCGGGCCTCGGACCTGACCGACATCCGGGGCGGCGGCGGCCGCCCGGTGCAGATCGTCGAGGCCTCGACCGGGCGGCTGCTGGGCACGGTCGACGAGTCGGCCGCGCACACCGCCGTCCACGACGGGGCCGTCCACCTCCACCAGGGCCGCACGTACCTCGTGAAGCACCTGGACCTGGAGGATTCGGCGGCCCTCGTCGAAGAGGCGGACCCGCCCTTCTCCACGACCGCCCGCGACACCACCTCCATCTCCGTCCTGGAGACCGAAACCGAGGTCCCCTGGGGATCCGGGCGGCTCTGCTACGGCTCTGTCGAGGTCACCAACCAGGTCGTCTCCTATCTTCGGCGCAAATTGATCACCGGCGAGGTGCTGGGCGAGGCCAAGCTCGACCTGCCGCCCCGCACCCTGCGCACCAGGGCCGTGTGGTGGACGGTCACCGAGGACCAGCTCGACGAGGCCCGGATCAACCCGGAGATCCTCGGCGGGGCCCTGCACGCCGCCGAGCACGCCTCCATCGGCCTGCTCCCGCTGTTCGCCACCTGCGACCGCTGGGACATCGGCGGCGTCTCCGTGCCGCTGCATCCCGACACCCTCCTTCCGACGGTCTTCGTGTACGACGGCCACCCCGGCGGCGCCGGCTTCGCGGAGCGTGCCTTCCACACGGCCCGCGCCTGGCTGACCGCGACCCGGGACGCCATCGCCGCCTGCGAGTGCGAGGCCGGCTGCCCCTCCTGCATCCAGTCCCCCAAGTGCGGCAACGGCAACGACCCCCTCCACAAACGCGGCGCCATCCGCCTCCTCACCCGCCTCCTGACCGAAGCCCCCACAGCCCCACCCCCCGGACCCTGACGACCGCCCCACCGGGGCCTGGGCCGGGGGCCAGGGGGCCGGGGGCCGACCAGAGCGGGCGGCCCGGCCGGGGTCGGAGGCCGTAACAGGACCGCGGGCGGTACCGGGGCCGGGCAGAGGCGGGGCTGGGCGGGGCGGGTGGCCCGGCCGGGCCACGCCTGGTGCGGGGCCCGGACCGGAGCGTGTGGCCGGCTGGGGCTGAACTACGGCCCGTGGCGCCGCCTAGGTTCCGGCCCCAGGTCCGGTTCCAGGTCCTGCCGAGGTTCCGGGGCGGGGCCGGCTCGGGACCGGATCGTGGGGGCGAAGGGGCCTGCCGCCACCCGGGCGGTGACCTCGGCGACCTCACCCTCCAGGACGCACCCGGACAGCCCCGCACCCTGCGCGCCTGCCACCCTGGCCGCCGCCGCGCAGGCGGTCGCCGGGCCGTGGGCCCAGTTCGCCGCCGCCGCGAGGGCCGCCAGGTCCGCGGCCGACGCCGCCCGGTGGCGCGCCACGACGGCCTGCCCCAGCAGCAGCACCCCGCCGAACACCGCGCCCAGCACCGCCACCACCAGCACCGCCCACACCGTGGCCGAACCCCGGTCCCGGCTCACGGCGGCGGCCCCACGCTGTCCTCCGCCAGCGCCACCGCCTGCGCGCCGAGCCGCACCGGCAGGTACCCCGGTCCCGGCGCCCTTGCCTCGACCCGGACCTGCCAGAGGTCACCCACCCGCTCCAGCCCCACCCGGGCCCCCTCGGGCGCGGCCGCCCGGGCCGCCGCCACCGCGACGTCCGCGGGCTCGGACCGGGCGGCCGCCCGGGCGCCGGCCCGGGCCGCGTCCACGCACCGGATCTGTGCGGCGGCCGCCATCAGCGCCCACACCAGCAGCGCCGCGAACAGCACCAGGGCCGGGATCACCAGGGCGGCCTCCGCCGTCACATATCCGCGGTCCCCCATTTCGCGGCGTGCCACGGATTCCCCCTCAGAACGGCACATCGAGCGCCTTCCCGATCGTCGACTGAAGCGCGGCGGAGACGACTTCACTCGTCACGACCTTGTACAGCACCGCCGCGAACGCACAGGCCGCGATGGTGCCCATGGCGTATTCGGAAGTGGACATCCCCGCATCGCTCCGGCGACCGTTCAGAGCCGTCCGCACACGAAACCAGATGATCCTCATGGCAACCTCCTGTTGTTTTCCCTTGTTGAGTGCGTGATTAATGTGACGTCAGTTGTTCGAGAGAAGGCCCGAGGCCATTCCGATCACCACGGGTGCGACCCCGATCGCGAGAAATGCCGGGAGGAAACAAAGCCCCACCGGCGCGGTGACGAGCACCGCAGCCTTCTGCGCACGGGCTCCCGCCCGCCGGGCCCGGTCCGCCCGCAGGTGCGAGGCGAGACGGGAGACCGGCTCCGCCGCCGGCGCCCCCGTACGCGCGGCCCGCTCCAGGCAGTCCGCGAGCGGTCGGGCGCCCGGTATCTCCGCCAACCTCCCCCACCCTGCTCCCGGTTCGCCGCCCAGCCGCAGCTCGGCACCGGCCCTCGCCAGCCGCTCACCCAACGGGCCGCCCAGCGACTCCCCCACCACTTCCGCGGCCTCCACCGGGCCGGCGCCGGCCGCCAGGCACGCGGCCAACAGGTCGGCGGCGAAGGGCAGCTGACGCTCCGCCTCCCACAGATCGACCCCGGCAGGCGGCCGAGCCCGGGCCACCGACCAGCGCCGCACCCCGAAGGCCGCCAGAGCGCCCACAGCCACCCCCGCCACGCCGCCGACGAGCACCCAGCCCGCCAGCACCGCCCCGGCCGGCCCGGCCCAACCCGCCGCACCCCGTATCCGAAGGGGCACCGAAGGCCTACGGCGCCGAGGCGCCACCCCCAGCAGGACCGCGACCCTGCGCCGCACGCCCCGCGCCCGCACTCCCGCCATCACGGCGAAAAGCACGCTCAGGGCCACCAGCGCCAGGCACAGCGCCGCCCCCAGCCTGTGGACCACGAAGCCGCCCATCACCGCTCCCCCGTCCGTACGATCCGCCGGCACCACAGCAGCCCCAGCGCCTCCAGCACCCCGCCCGCCAGCAGACAGCCCCACCCCACCGGGGTGTGCAGCAGCACGCGCAGCGGGTCCGCGCCCAGCCCGGTGCCGATGAGCAGCCCCACGAGCGGCAGCAGGGCCAGCACGACCGCCGTCGAGCGCGCCCCCGCCAGCTGGGCCCGCAGGGACTCCTCGCGGTCCCGCTCGGCGCGCAGGGCCCCCTCAAGCCGGTCCAACCCGGCGGCCAGCCCCGCACCGCCGTCCACCGAGACCCGCCAGCAGGCCGCCATCCCGGCCAGCCCCTCCGCCCCGGATTCCCGCGCCGCCTGGCGCAGCGCCCCGGGCACGTCCCCGCCGAACGCCGCGGCGGCCAGCACTCCCGCCTCCGCCGCACCCGGCCCGCCGGGACCCGCCACCGTGCGCCGTATCGCCGCCGTCAGCGCCTGCCCGGGCTGGGAGCCGGCGCGCAACTCCCCGACCACCGCCCCGCAGAGTTCCGCCACCTCGGCGGCCCGGGCCACTCGGGCCCGCTCCCGGGCCCGGGTGCGCAGCCACCGCCGCACCAGCGGCACCGCAGCCGCCCCCACCAGCAGCGGGAGCACCGACCCGCCGAGCAGCGCGACCAGCAGCCCGGCCCCGAGGCAGGCCCACTCCCGTCGGTGCGCCGCCCGGACCCGTACGGCGAGCAGCCACCGCTCCCGGCGCACCGGCCCGCCCGCGACCACCGGCCCGACCCCCGCGAGCACCAGCCGGGCCCGCCGGTAGGCCCGGTCGCCTCCGGCCAGCACCCAGGCGGCCGCACCCGCGCACAACACCCCGGCGAACACCGGCACCGACAGCCCCACCCCTGCCCAGGCATTCATCGCGCACCCCGCAGCAGGGGACCGAGCCGCTCCCAGCCCCGCTCCCGCACGAAACCGCGCGCGGCCCATCGCAGCGCCGGTACGGTCACCACCAGCCCGGCGGCATCCCGCTCCAGCACGTGCACCTCGGCGACCCGGCGCCGCCCCGCCCGGTCCCGGGCCAGGTGGACCACCAGGGTCAGCGCGGCCGCCAACTGGCTGTGCAGGGCAGCCCGGTCGAGCCCGGCAGCCGTCCCGAGAGCCTCCAGCCGAGCCGGAACATGAGCGGCGGCGTTGGCGTGGACCGTGCCGCACCCGCCTTCGTGGCCGGTGTTCAACGCGGCCAGGAGGTCGGCGACTTCGGCGCCCCGGACCTCGCCGACCACCAGCCGGTCGGGCCTCATCCGCAGCGCCTGCCGGACCAGGTCCGCCAGGGTGACCAGGCCGGCACCCTCCTGGTTGGCGGGCCGGGTCTCCAGCCGCACCACGTGCGGATGGTCGGGGCGCAGCTCGGCGGAATCCTCGGCCAGCACGATCCGCTCACCGGGGCCGACCAGTCCCAACAGGGCGCTGAGCAAGGTGGTCTTGCCGGTGCCCGTGCCTCCGGAGACGAGGAACGACAGCCGGGCCTCGACGATCGCCCGGAGCAGCCGGTGCCCTCCGGGCGGCAGCGTCCCCGCCGTGACGAGCTCCTCCAGGGTGAAGGCGCGCGGCCGCACCACCCGCAGCGAGAGACAGGCCGACCCGACCGCGATCGGGGGCAGGACGGCATGCAGCCGGGTCCCGTCGGGCATCCGGGCGTCCACCCAGGGCCGGGCGTCGTCCAGGCGGCGCCCGGCGACGGCGGCCAGCCGCTGGGCGAGCCTGCGCACGGCCTGCGCGTCGGGGAAGGTCACGGTGGTCAGCTCCAGCCCGCCACCGCGGTCCACCCACACCCGGTCGGGCGCCGCCACCAGTACGTCGGTGACCCCGGGGTCGGCGAGCAGCGCCTCCAGCGGGCCGGCTCCGACCAGCTCGGACCGTAACTCGGCGGCCGCCCCCAGCACTTCCGTGTCGCCGAGCAGCCTGCCCTGGGCCCGCAGGGCGGCCGCCACCCGTGCCGGGGTGGGCTCCGCCCCGCTCTCGGCGAGCTGCCTTCGCACTGCCTCCAGCAGGACCGCGCTCATGCCGCCACCCCCCGGGCGGGGCCGAGCACGCGTTGCCAGAACCCGTCGCAGAAGCGGGCCAGCGCGCCCCGCCCCTGCCCTCCCGGCGGTTCCCCCTCGGCCACCCGCCCGGGGAGTCCCACCTCGACCGGCACCTCACCGGCCAGCGGCGCCCCCAGCAGCCCGGCCACGGCTTCCGCGTCGAGTCCACCCGGGCAGCGGCCCCGTACGACCACGCGCACGTCCCGGGCCACCATCCGCACCCCGGCCGCCACCCGGCCCGCCGCGGCCACCGCCCTCAGTTCTCCCGGCACCACCATCAGCACCAGGTCGAGCTGGGCCAGCACCTCGGCCACGGCTTCGTCCACCCTGCGCGGGAGGTCGACCACCACGACCCCGCCCCGGCGGCGGGCGGCGGCCACCACCGACCGCATCGCGGCGGGCGGCACCACCACCCGGTCCCCCCGGTCCCAGCTGAGCACCCGCAGGGCGTGCAGTTCGGGCAGGGACTCCTCCAGGGCTCCGGCGCCGACCCGCCCCCGCGAGCCCGCGAAGTCCGGCCAGCGCAGCCCTTCCGCGGCCTCGCCGCCGAGGAGGACGTCCATGCCCCCGCCCAGCGGGTCGCCGTCGATCAGGATGGTCCGCTCCCCGCCTCGGGCGGCCCGCAGGGCGAGCGCGCAGGCGAGTGTGGAGGCACCGGCGCCGCCGCTGCCGCCGATCACCCCGACGGCGAGGGCGGGCCGCCCGGCGCCTTCCACCACGTCGGCGATGCGGTCGACGAGCCGGCTCTCGGCATCGGGGAGCCGCAGCACCTCCTCCGCTCCGATCTCCACGGCCCGCTGCCACACCAGGGGGTCGTCCAACTCCCGGCCGACGAGGAACACCCCGCCCCTGCGGGGCGCCCCGCGCACCCGGCGGGCCGCGTCGTCCCCGACGAGCACGAGCGGCGCGGACTCCCAACCGACGCCCCCGGCACTCCCGTTGCTCGCACCGCTCCCGACGCTCTGCCCGGGCACCGCGTGGTACACGTGCGGCTCGGCGCCCGCGGCGGCGCACAACCGCAGCAAGTCGTCGAGCAGCAGCGGATCCTCGGTGATGATCAGCGGTCGCCCGCCGGCCGCTTCCGCCCCTGCCGCGCGACCGGACGCGCTCCCGGAGACGGCCACGGCCCCGGCCACGACCTTGGCAGGCTTCCCCGACCACGATTCACACGACTTCGATCGAGCCACGATCTCCGCCCCCTTCTCCCTGCAAATCCGTACGCCGCGGACTTCGCGGCCGGAATCACCGTGCCGCGATCGGGAAAAAGAAGTGGATCTTGCTCGAAAACTGTGGACAGAGGACCGATTGTGAATAACCCGGTCACCCTCACAGGTGAGATTCCGGAACGCGCCGAAACCACTACGCAGCGTCACGAGTCTGATGTGGTGAGGGCCTTCGACGGGCAGGGCCCCGCGCAAGAGGAAGGGCCGGGAGATGGTCACTTGGGGCCGAAGGCAGGGACGCGAACCGCGTCCGGACATGCGACGACCCCCGCCGGGGGGGAGAGCGGGGGTCGTCCCCACGGTCCGACTCGGGGGGGGAGGAGCCAGACCGGGTTAGCACGGTCGCGAACGATCCGTGACTTCCATGGTGTACCCGAGAGCCCTCTCAGGCAAACCCACGCGCCACACCTTACGCCGAATGGTGGGCGCATATGCTCGGGGCGTGGAAAATCAGCCCTTGCCGCACTCCTCGCCTCGTACCGCAGCCTTCTTCGACCTGGACAAGACGGTCATTGCGAAGTCGAGCACCTTGACGTTCAGCAAGTCCTTCTACCAGGGCGGCCTGATCAACCGCCGCGCAGTGCTGCGCACCGCATACACACAGTTCATCTTCCTGGCCGGCGGCGCCGACCACGACCAGATGGAACGGATGCGGGAGTACCTGTCCGCCCTCTGCAAGGGGTGGAACGTGCAGCAGGTGCGGGAGATCGTCGCGGAAGCCCTGCACGACCTCATCGACCCGATCATCTACGACGAGGCGGCGTCCCTCATCGAGGCCCACCACACCGCCGGTCGCGACGTGGTGATCGTGTCCACCTCCGGCGCCGAAGTGGTCGAGCCCATCGGGGAGATGCTCGGCGCGGACCGGGTCGTCGCCACGCGCATGGTCGTGGGCGAGGACGGCTGTTTCACGGGTGAGATCGAGTACTACGCGTACGGGCCCACGAAGGCCGAGGCCGTGCGCGAGCTGGCCGAGTCCGAGGGCTACGACCTCGCCCGCTGCTACGCGTACAGCGACTCCATCACCGACGTCCCGATGCTGGAGGCGGTCGGGCACCCGCACGCCGTCAACCCGGACCGGGCGCTGCGCAAGGAGGCCCTCGCGCGCGAATGGCCCGTCCTGGTCTTCGACCGGCCCGTGCGGCTCAAGCAGCGGCTTCCCGGGCTGTCCATGCCCGCGCGGCCCGCGCTCGTCGCAGCGGCCGCCGTGGGCGCCGCGGCGGTCACGGCCGGGCTGGTCTGGTACGCGAGCCGGCGCCGCGCGAACGCACTGGCCGCCGCCACGTCCAGGTGAATGTCCTGACCTGCACCGATAGCGGCTGTCCGGTTCGCCCGAGCTCGCCCCGGAAAGTAAAAAGTGGAGCCAGGGGTTTCGCATGGAACCGAACCGGAGTACAAATAAAGCAACGGCCCGCGAGACCAAAGAACATCCGAGAGGATCATCTTTAAAACGCAGTAAGGCCCACGGACCGAAGCATGAACGCCGAGCACCCACGCGACGTCGACCCGTCGATTACGGGCCAGCCGCACCAGGGAACGGGCAAAGCTCCCGACCTGATGGGCAACCATCGAGGACGCTTGGTAACTGGGCGTGAATGCCAGCGGCGACACCAGAGCGGTATGGGTGTCGCCGCAACCCGTGTCCGGACGGAAATTCGCAGGCCGGGCGGGACGGACGGTCCTGATGGGCCGAACGGGCGAAACCGATCAGGCCGCGCCCCGCTGGAGCGCCTCGCAGACCGCCGTCGACTCGCGCACACCGAGTTCGATCGCCCGCCCGCAGTGGGCGATCCAGGCGGCCATCCCCTCGGCGGTGCCGGACACGTAGCCCGCGAAGGCCTCCAGGTACGCCTCGCGCCCCTGCTCCGCGTGACCCACCTCGGCCGGGCAGATCGCCTTCGGGTCCAGCCCGCTGTTGATCAGGACGATCCGCTCCGCCGCCCGCGCAACCAGGCCGTTGTACGTGGCGAAGGGACGCAGGGCCAGCAGCTCGCCGTGCACCACCGCGGCCGTGATCAGCGCCGGGGCGGAACCGCCCGCGATGACCAGGCGGGACAGGCCGTCGAGCCGGCCCGCGACCTCGTCCGCGCTCGGCAGCGGCAGGTCCACCAGCGGCTCGTCCACCGGCTCGCCCGTCAGTCGCGGACGCCCCACGACGTCCCCTTCCACCGTCGACCCCGACGCCACCAGGTGCAGTCGCGCCAGCACCCGCAGCGGCGACTGGCGCCAGATGCTCAGCAGTTGCCCCGCCTCGGCGGTGAGCCGGAGCGCGGCTCCGACCATGCGGGCCTCGGGCTCCGAACCGAAGTCCGTCCGGCGGCGCACCTCCTCCAACGCCCAGTCGGCACCGGACAGCGCCGCACTGGCGCGCGCGCCGCGCAGCGCGGCCTCCGAGGTGATCTCTCCGCTCCGGCGGCGCATCACGCGGTGCCCGTAGACCCGGTCCACGGCCTTGCGTACGGAATCCACGGAATCGGCGACACCCG
This sequence comes from Streptomyces sp. NPDC002467, assembly GCF_042889825.1. NCBI lineage: Bacteria > Bacillati > Actinomycetota > Actinomycetes > Kitasatosporales > Streptomycetaceae > Streptomyces > Streptomyces sp. NPDC002467. The sequence goes on from NZ_JBIARJ010000001.1 coordinate 161,955, forward strand.
GCAGCCCGGCCAGTGCGGCCAGCGGGTCAGCAGCGCTACTCATAAGTAAGGAGCCTACGCACTGCGCCCCCGTACCACCGACCCCTCCTTGGAGTGGTCTTCTTCACTCACCTCGACGACTCCCCGTCGTCAACCCACTACGCTTGGTGAACATGAAGATCGCTTTCGTGGGAAAGGGCGGCAGCGGAAAGACGACGCTGTCCTCCCTCTTCATCCGCCACCTCGCCGCCAATGAAGCCCCCGTCGTCGCGGTGGACGCCGACATCAACCAGCACCTGGGCACCGCGCTCGGCCTCAGCGACGAGGAGGCCGCCGAACTGCCCGCCATGGGCGCGCACCTGCCCCTGATCAAGGAGTACCTGCGGGGCTCCAACCCGCGCGTCGCGTCCGCCGACACGATGATCAAGACCACTCCGCCCGGTCGGGGCTCGCGCCTGCTGCGCATCACCGAGGACAACCCGGTGTACGAGGCCTGCGCCCGCACGCTGCTGCTGGACGGGGAGCCCGTACGTCTCATGGCGACCGGGCCGTTCACCGAGGCCGACCTCGGGGTCGCCTGCTACCACTCCAAGGTCGGAGCGGTCGAGCTCTGCCTCAACCACCTCGTCGACGGACCCGACGAGTACGTGGTCGTCGACATGACGGCCGGTTCGGACTCCTTCGCGTCGGGCATGTTCACGCGTTTCGACGTGACCTTCCTGGTCGCCGAGCCGACCCGCAAGGGCGTGTCCGTCTACCGCCAGTACAAGGAGTACGCCCGGGACTTCGGGATCACGCTCAAGGTCATCGGCAACAAGGTCCAGGGGCCGGAGGACATCGAGTTCCTCCAGGACGAGGCCGGCGAGGACCTGCTGGTCACCGTGGGGCACTCGGACTGGGTGCGGGCGATGGAGAAGGGCCGTCCGGCCGCCTTCGAGCTGCTGGAGGCGAGCAACCGGCTGGCCCTCCAGGCCCTCCAGGACGCCGCCGACGACTCCTACGCGCACCGCGACTGGGGCCGGTACACCGAGCAGATGGTGCGCTTCCACCTCAGGAACGCGGAGAGCTGGGGCAACGCCAAGACCGGGGTCGACCTGGCGGACCAGATCGACCCCGATTTCGTGCTCCGCGAGGACGCGGCGACCGTGGACGCGGCCGCCGTGGACGCGGCCGCTGCGGACGCGTTCCTCAGCCCTCGTCCGCAGCCCCATCGGCCGGCTCCGCAGCCGGCTTGACGCCCGCGGGGGCGGCCGGCTTCGCCGGCGGCCCCGCGGTCAGGAACTTCGCCCATCCGGCCTTCGGCGCCTCGCCGACGTCGAGCGACCGCATCCACTCCAGGGTCTTCGGGTCCTGGGCGTCCAGCCAGTCCGCGAGCTCGCGGAACGGCACGCAGCGGACCTCGGGCTTGGTGCACATGGCCTTGATGGACTCCTCGACGGCGCGCATGTAGGTGCCGCCGTTCCAGGACTCGAAGTGGTTGCCGATGATCAGCGGCGCCCGGTTGCCCTGGTAGACGCGGTCGAAGGCCTGGCGCAGGCCGTCGCGCATCTGGTCACCCCAGTACGTGTGCTGGGAGGGGTCGCCCTGGGAGGTCGTCCCGGACTGGTTGACCATGTAGTTGTAGTCCATGCTCAGCGTGTCGAAGGCGCGGCCCGGCATGGGGACGAGCTGGAGCGGGATGTCCCAGAGGCCGTCCGTCTTCTTGGGCCAGATCTGCTTGCTGATGCCGCTGGAGTCGTAGCGGAAGCCCATGTCCTTGGCCGCCAGCATGAAGTTCTTCTGGCCTTCGAGGCAGGGGGTGCGGGCGCCGACGAGTTCCTTGTCGTAGTCGAACGGCAGCGCCGGCATGGCCTTCAGATCGGCGTTCGTCTTCCAGTTCTTGACGAAGGACTTGGCCTGGTTGATCTCGCTCTTCCACTCCTCCACGGACCAGGTGCCGACTCCGCCGTCGGGGCCGCAGAAGTGGCCGTTGAAGTGGGTGCCGATCTCGTTGCCCTCCAGCCAGGCCTCGCGGACCTGGGTGGCGGTGTCCTTGATGCCCTGGAGGTCACCGAAGCCGATGTCGGAGCGGCCGGACGAGTGCTGCGGGGCCGTGTAGAGGGAACGCTTCTCCTCCGGGAGCATGTACACGCCGCTGAGGAAGTACGTCATACGGGCGTTGTACTTCTTGCCGACCTCGCGGAAGTGCGAGAACAGCTTCTGGCTGTCCTCACCGGCCCCGTCCCAGGAGAACACCACGAACTGCGGCGGCTTCTCGCCCGGCTTCAGCTTCTGCGGCTTCTGTACGTTCGGCTGCGTGCCGGTGTAGGCGGTCGAGCCGTCGCCGATGGGCCGGTTGACGCTGCCCGGGGCCTCGGCGGCCGCCCCCTTCCTGGCGTTCTGGGGGCCGGGGGCCGGGGACTTGGCGGGTTCCGAGGCGGTGCACCCGGCGACCCCCAGGGCCAGCGCCGTGGCGACCAGGCCACCGGCGATCTTCTTCGTGGCGGCGATCATCCGCCCCACCTCTCCCTCGCAGATCCATGGCAGAGCCATCGCGGTTCATCGCGGTTCCCTGACGGGACTTCCGCGCCGCAACGTCCCATGCGGTCTGCTTTGAGGAAGGTGTGACAAGCCGGATAAAAAGCTCAATCACTCCTTGGGGGTATTTCATGGTCCATTTGCCCGTATTACCTTTCACCCACCTTTACTCACCATTACCATTCGTTTACTGAGTGTTGAGACTCCCGCCGCTTCACCCCTCCCAGACCAGACCGGGCCAGACCAGGCCAGAGGAGACGGGACCTTATGACTGCCCCTGCCAAAACCCTTCCCGCCAACCTCCCGGCCGACCTTTCGGCCTCCCTCGCGGTGTTCCTCATCGCGCTCCCGTTCTCGCTCGGCATCGCCCTGGCCACCGGAGCCCCGCTCCAGGCGGGCCTGGTCGCCGCGGCGGTCGGGGGGATCGTCGCCGGGCGGCTCGGCGGCGCCCCGCTCCAGGTGAGCGGACCGGCGGCCGGACTCACCGTGGTCTCCGCCGAGTTGATCCAGCGCTACGGATGGCGGACCACGTGCGCCATCACCGTGCTCGCGGGCTGCTGCCAGCTCGGGCTCGCCGCGCTGCGGACCGCCCGGTCGGCGCTCATGGTCAGCCCGGCCATCGTGCACGGCATGCTCGCGGGCGTCGGCGTGACCATCGCGCTGGCCAACCTGCACATCGTGCTCGGCGGCACGCCGCAGAGCTCGGCCGTGGCCAATGTCCGCGCGCTGCCGAACCAGTTGGCCGACCTGCACCCGGGCGCACTCGCCGTCAGCGTGTTCACGCTGGCCGTCCTCATCGCCTGGCCGCGGGTGCCCGGCCGGGCGGGCCGGGCACTGCGCAAGGTGCCGGCGGCGCTGGCCGCCGTCGCCACCGCCACCGTCCTCGCCGCCCTCGCCGGGCTCACGGTGCCCCGCGTGGACCTGCCGTCCTGGCGCAGCCACGCGCTGCCCGAGCTGCCCGAGGGGCCGGTCCTCGGCATCATCGCCGCCGTCCTCACGATCACCCTGGTCGGCAGCGTGGAGTCCCTGCTCTCGGCGGTCGCCACCGACAAGCTGATCGCCACCGAACGGCAGACGGGGAACCGCCCGCCGCGCGCCGACCTCGACAAAGAACTCCGCGGCCAGGGCGTGGCGAACATCGTCTCCGGCGCCCTGGGCGGACTGCCGGTCGCGGGCGGGGCCGTCCGCAGCGTCGCCAACGTCAAGTACGGCGCCGTCAGCCGGCGGTCGGTCATGCTGCACGGGCTCTGGGTGCTGCTGGCGGCCGGGCTGCTCGTCCCCGTCCTCGACCTCATCCCGCTCGCCGCGCTGGCCGCCCTGGTCATGGCGCTGGGCGTGCAGATGGTCAATGCCACTCACCTGCGCACCGTCACCCGGCACCGCGAGATCCTCGTCTACGTCACGACGATCGTCGCGGTGGTGTTCGGCGGGGTCCTGGAGGGCGTGACCATCGGGATCGCGGTCGCCGTGGCCCTGGCCCTGCACCGCCTCGCCCGGACAAGGATCACGGTGGAACAACTGGACGGCGGGGTGCACCGGGTGCGGGCCCGCGGGCAGTTGACCTTCCTCGCGGTGCCGCGGCTGAGCCGGGCGCTGAACCAGATCCCCCATGACGGCCAGGCGTTGATCGAGCTGGACGGCTCGTTCATGGACCACGCGGCCTACGAGACCCTGCAGGACTGGCAGGACTCCCATGTGGCGCACGGAGGTTCGCTGAAGGTGACCGGCCGCGCCAGTGCGGCCGAGCGCCCCCGCGGCGGACCGCAGCGCGGGGCACACCACTGCTGCCGACCCTGGACGCCCTGGCAGAACCACTGCGACCACCGACCGGACCGGCCCCGTACGACCGAGTCCGGCGACCTGGAGACGGCGGCCGAGGCACTGGAGTCGGCGGCCTCCCAGGAGTCGCGCCCCCGCAGGCGCGGAGCCGGTCAACTGGCCAACGGGATCGGCGCCTTCCAGCGCGATACGGCGCCCCACGTACGGGACGAGCTGGCCCGGCTGGCCCGCGAGGGGCAGCGGCCCTCGCAGCTCTTCCTCACCTGCGCGGACTCCCGCCTGGTGACCAGCATGATCACGGCGAGCGGCCCCGGGGACCTGTTCACCGTCCGCAACGTCGGCAATCTGGTCCCGCTCCCCGGTGCGGAGTCCACGGACGATTCGGTCGCCGCGGCCATCGAGTACGCCGTGGACGTGCTCCAGGTGGACAGCATCACGGTGTGCGGCCACTCCGGCTGCGGGGCCATGCAGGCCCTGCTCAACTCCGCTCCCGGCCAGCCGATGACCCCGCTGCGCCGCTGGCTGCGGCACGGGCTGCCCAGCCTGGAGCGGATGGCCAGCCGCCACCACGCCTGGGCCCGGATCTCCGGGCGGCTCCCGGCCGACGCCGTGGAGCAGCTGTGCCTGACCAATGTGGTGCAGCAACTGGAGCACTTGCGGGCCCACGAGTCGGTGGCCAGGCGGCTCGCCGAGGGGACGCTGGAGCTGCACGGGATGTACTTCCACGTGGGCGAGGCGCAGGCGTACCTGCTGTCCGAGGGCGAGGACTTCTTCGACTGCCGAGTCTTCGACAGCGTCGGCCAGAACGCCTGACGGATCCCCCGACCGGATCCCTTCACCGGATCCCCTGAGCAGATCCCCTGGGCACGGGGTGTGAACCGATACCCTCCCGTATCCGTGCAATCGCGTGGCCCCTTCTCGCACCCTGCAGCGGGAGGGGGCCTTCGCACGCCGCCCCCGCGCGGCACCGGAACGGACATAGGTCTAAACCAATTGTCGGCTACCCCTTGTCACCCGGGCCGCCGACTGATGAGCTATGCCCGGGGACACAACGGACACCCTGGGAAAGGGAGATCTCGTGAGCAATGAAAGCCTGGCCAATCTGCTCAAGGAGGAGCGGCGGTTCGCACCGCCCGCCGATCTGGCCGCCGCCGCCAACGTGAAAGAGGCTGCGTACGCACAGGCCGACGCGGACCGGCTGGGCTTCTGGGCCGAGCAGGCCCGGCGGCTGACCTGGGCCACGGAGCCGACCGAGACGCTCGACTGGTCGAACCCGCCCTTCGCGAAGTGGTTCGCCGACGGCAAGCTGAACGTCGCCTACAACTGCGTGGACCGCCACGTCGAGGCCGGCAACGGCGACCGCGTCGCCATCCACTTCGAGGGCGAGCCCGGCGACAGCCGCGCGATCACCTACGCCGAGCTCAAGGACGAGGTCTCCAGGGCCGCCAACGCCCTGACCGAGCTGGGCGTCCAGGCCGGCGACCGGGTGGCCGTCTACCTCCCGATGATCCCCGAGGCGGTCGTCGCGATGCTCGCGTGCGCCCGCGTCGGCGCCGCGCACTCCGTGGTCTTCGGCGGCTTCTCCGCCGACGCCGTCGCCTCCCGCATCCAGGACGCCGACGCCAAGCTGGTCATCACCGCCGACGGCGGCTACCGCCGCGGCAAGGCGACCGCCCTGAAGCCCGCGATCGACGAGGCCGTCGGCAAGTGTCCCCAGGTCGAGCACGTGCTCGTCGTCCAGCGCACCGGCCAGGACACCGCCTTCACCGAGGGCCGCGACCTGTGGTGGCACGACCTGGTCGGCCGTCAGTCCGCCGAGCACACCCCGCAGGCCTTCGACGCCGAGCACCCGCTCTTCATCCTGTACACCTCGGGGACCACGGGTAAGCCGAAGGGCATCCTGCACACCTCGGGCGGCTACCTCACTCAGGCCGCGTACACCCACCACGCCGTCTTCGACCTGAAGCCGGAGAGCGACGTCTACTGGTGCACCGCCGACATCGGCTGGGTGACCGGGCACTCGTACATCGTCTACGGGCCGCTCGCGAACGGCGCCACCCAGGTGATGTACGAGGGCACGCCGGACACCCCGCACCAGGGCCGGTTCTGGGAGGTCGTGCAGAAGTACGGCGTCACCATCCTCTACACCGCGCCCACCGCGATCCGTACGTTCATGAAGTGGGGCGACGACATCCCCGCGAAGTTCGACCTGTCGAGCCTGCGCGTGCTGGGCTCGGTCGGCGAGCCGATCAACCCCGAGGCCTGGATCTGGTACCGCAAGCACATCGGCGGCGACCGCTGCCCGATCGTGGACACCTGGTGGCAGACCGAGACCGGCGCGATGATGATCTCCCCGCTGCCCGGCGCCACGGAGACCAAGCCGGGCTCGGCGCAGCGCGCGCTGCCCGGGATCTCCGCCACGGTCGTGGACGACGAGGCCCACGAGGTCCCGAACGGCGGAGGTGGCTACCTGGTCCTCACCGAGCCGTGGCCGTCGATGCTGCGCACCATCTGGGGTGACGACCAGCGCTTCATCGACACCTACTGGTCGCGCTTCGAGGGCAAGTACTTCGCGGGCGACGGCGCCAAGAAGGACGAGGACGGCGACATCTGGCTGCTCGGCCGGGTGGACGACGTGATGCTCGTGTCCGGCCACAACATCTCGACCACCGAGGTCGAGTCCGCGCTCGTCTCGCACCCCTCGGTCGCCGAGGCGGCCGTGGTCGGCGCGAACGACGAGACCACCGGCCAGGCCATCGTGGCCTTCGTCATCCTGCGCGGCAGCGCCTCGGAGACCGAAGGCCTGGTCGCCGAACTGCGCAACCACGTGGGCGCCACCCTCGGCCCGATCGCCAAGCCGAAGCGGATCCTGCCGGTCCAGGAGCTGCCGAAGACCCGCTCGGGCAAGATCATGCGCCGTCTGCTGCGCGACGTGGCCGAGAACCGCGCCGTCGGCGACGTCACCACGCTCGCCGACTCCTCGGTGATGAGCCTGATCCAGAGCAAGCTGCCGAGCGCCTCCAGCGAGGACTGAGACACGACGAAAGGGGCACCCGGCGCGCCGCGCCGGGTGCCCCTTTCGCGCATAAAGTGATGATCACCGGATATGCCCTCGCGTACACCCTGTAAAATCTGCAAAGCGTAAAACCAAGCATGAAAACCACAGGGTGCGCCGGGAAGTCTGGTCGGCAACGAGCTTCGCCATGCCGTCCAACCGACCCCGGAGGTGCCCCGCTGTGGCCACGCCCGACCGCACCGATCGCCAGAGCCGCAAGTTCCTCGGTCTGCTCTCGCTGCCCGAGCGGCGCTTCGTCGCCGATGCCCTGCGCACCGAGACAGTCGGCGGTGTGCTGCTGCTCGTGGCCGCGGTCGCCGCCCTGATCTGGGCGAACACCCCGGGCCTGGCGGAGAGCTACCAGACCGTCAAGAACTTCCACATCGGCCCCGCCGCCCTCGGCCTGGACCTCTCGATCCAGCACTGGGCCGCCGACGGTCTGCTCGCGATCTTCTTCTTCGTGGCGGGCATCGAGCTCAAACGCGAGCTGGTCGCGGGCGACCTGCGCGACCCCAAGGCGGCCGCCCTCCCGGTCATCGCCGCCCTCTGCGGCATGGCGGCACCGGCCCTGGTCTACGCCCTCGTCAACACCCTCGGCAACGGCTCGATGGACGGCTGGGCCGTCCCGACCGCCACCGACATCGCCTTCGCGCTCGCCGTCCTCGCGGTCATCGGCACCTCTCTGCCCTCGGCGCTGCGCGCGTTCCTGCTGACCCTCGCCGTCGTCGACGACCTCTTCGCGATCATCATCATCGCGGTGTTCTTCACCGAGCGGATCGACTTCCTGGCGCTCGGCGGCGCGTTCGTCGGCCTGGTCCTGTTCTGGTTCCTGCTGCGCCGGGGCGTCCGCGGTTGGTACGTCTACGTCCCGCTCGCGCTGGTCGTCTGGGGCCTGATGTACAACAGCGGGGTCCACGCCACCATCGCCGGCGTCGCGATGGGCCTGATGCTCCGCTGCCACACCAGGGAGGGCGAGCAGCACTCCCCCGGCGAACACATCGAGCACCTGGTACGGCCGATTTCGGCCGGCCTCGCCGTACCGCTGTTCGCGCTCTTCTCCGCCGGCGTGTCCCTCTCCGACAAGGCCATCGCCGAGGTCTTCACCCGGCCCGAGACCCTCGGCGTGGTCCTCGGACTGGTCGTCGGCAAGGCCGTCGGCATCTTCGGCGGCACCTGGCTGGCCGCCCGCTTCACCAAGGCCGAGCTGAACGAGGACCTCGCCTGGCCCGACGTACTGGCCGTGGCCTCGCTCGCCGGCATCGGCTTCACCGTCTCCCTGCTGATCGGCGAGCTCGCCTTCGCCGGCGACCCCGTGCTCACCGACGAGATCAAGGCCGCCGTCCTGATCGGCTCGCTCATCGCCGCGGTCATCGCCTGCGTCCTGCTCAAGCTCCGCAACCGCAAGTACAGGGCTCTCACCGAGGCCGAGGAGCGCGACGACGACCAGGACGGCATCCCGGACATCTACGAGGAGCACAACCCCGCGTACCACCTGCGGATGGCGAAGATCTACGAGGAGAGGGCCGCGGAGCACCGCCGCAAGGCCGAAGCGGCGGCCGGGGCCAGCAACGAGGCCGACCGTCCGGCATGATCTGACTGACGACGGAGGACAGCCGCCGGCGACACACGAAGCAGCCCGGCAGACGACAAGAGGGAGAGAGCGATGACCGCAGTGGACCAAGGGGCGCAAGGAGCCGAGCGCACGCTGGGCCAACTGGTCGCCTCGGCCACCGCCGAGATGTCCGCCCTGGTGCACGACGAGATCGCCCTCGCCAAGGTGGAGATCAAGCAGGACGTCAAGCGCGCGGGCATCGGCAGCGGCGCCGCGATCGTCGCCGGAGTGCTGCTCCTCTTCTCCCTGCCGGTGCTGAGCTTCGCCGCGGCCTACGGGATCCACAACCTCGGACTCGGCCTCGCATGGTCGTTCCTCATCGTCGGCGTGGCGTTCTGGGTGCTCGCGGCCGTGATCGGGCTGATCGCCATGTCCAAGTTCAAGAAGGTCAAGCCGCCGGTGAAGACCATCGAGTCCGTCAAGCAGACCTCCGCGCTCCTCGGAACCGTCAAGCCGCACCCGCGGCCGGTGAGTGACCAGGCCGTGGGTGTGGCACGCTCGTCCTCATGACAGCCCCCACGCCGGACCCGAGCACTCCCCCCACCGCCGCCACGGCGGTACGGCTCGACCTCCCCGGCGGCAGAGCGGTGACGCACCGGGACGTTGCGGCCAACGGCGCCCGCTTCCACGTCGCCGAGGTCGGCGACGGGCCGCTGGTGCTGTTGCTGCACGGCTTCCCGCAGTTCTGGTGGACCTGGCGGCACCAGCTGACCGCGCTCGCCGACGCCGGATACCGGGCGGTCGCGATGGACCTGCGCGGGGTCGGCGGCAGCGACCGCACCCCGCGCGGCTACGACCCCGCGAACCTGGCGCTCGACATCACCGGGGTCGTACGGTCCCTGGGCGAGCCGGACGCCGCGCTCGTCGGGCACGACCTGGGCGGCTACCTCGCGTGGACGGCCGCGGTGATGCGGCCGAAGCTGGTGCGCCGGCTCGTGGTCTCCTCGATGCCGCACCCGCGCCGCTGGCGTTCGGCGATGCTGTCGGACTTCGGTCAGACCAGGGCCAGTTCGCACATCTGGGGTTTCCAGCGGCCGTTCATCCCCGAGCGCCGGCTCGTCGCCGACGACGGGGCGCTCGTCGGGGAGTTGATCCGGGAGTGGTCGGGTCCCCGGCTGCAGGAGTCCATCACCGACGAGGACATCGCCGTGTACCGGCGGGCCATGTGCATCCCGTCCACCGCGCACTGCTCGGTGGAGCCGTACCGCTGGATGATGCGGTCTATGGCGCGGCCCGACGGGCTCCAGTTCAACCGGCGGATGAAGCGGCCGGTGCGGGTGCCGACGCTCCACCTGCACGGCTCGCTCGACCCGGTGATGCGGACGCGGAGCGCGGCCGGTTCCGGCGAGTACGTCGAAGCCCCGTACCGGTGGCGGCTGTTCGACGGGCTCGGGCACTTCCCGCACGAGGAGGACCCGGTGGCCTTCTCCACCGAGTTGGTGAACTGGCTCAAGGACCCCGAGCCGGATCGCTGACCGACCCTCACTTAACCGGCATAACCGGTATGACGAGCATTCAATTGCCTGGCGCATAGGCCAATTGGCTCCCGCATACGGGGTTACCGACCTTGGGGCACGGGCACAGCTCGGAGTATGGGCTGGACGCACGACTACGGTGACACCGCACACGAGGACCGCTCGGCGACCGCGCCGGGCACCCACGAGAGGGCCGGCCGGCACGGCCACGACCTCCGACTCGGGATTCCGCGCATCCTGCGCCGCCGGGCCATGTGGGTCTCGGCACGCCTGCGTCATCCACGGACGTAGAGGACGTGGAGTACGCGGAGGACGCAGGCGGCGTGGACGGCTCGGGGGCCGGTCAGCGGCGGGTCAGAGGGCGCAACCCTGGCTGTCGACCCTCTGGGCGGCGGTCTTGCCGACCCTGATGTCGTCGCGGATCTCGTCCACCGTCAGCGCGTAGCCGGTGTTCGGGTCGTCGAGGGACTTCGCGAAGACGACCCCGGCCACCTTGCCGTCCGGCGTCAGCAGCGGGCCGCCGGAGTTGCCCTGGCGGACGGTCGCGAACAGCGAGTAGACGTCCCGTCGGACGGTGCCCCGGTGGTAGATGTCCGGGCCGTTGGCGTTGATCCGGCCGCGGACGCGGGCCGCGCGCACGTCGTACGCGCCGTTCTCCGGGAAGCCGGCGACGATCGCGTCGTTGCCGCTCACCGCGTCCTTGTCGGTGAACTCCAGCGCGGGCGCCTTCAGCTTGGGCACGTCCAGGACGGCGATGTCGCGCGCCCAGTCGTAGAGCACGACCTTGCCGTCGTACAGCTTGCCCTCGCCACCGATCTGCACGGTCGGCTCGCCGACCCCGCCGACGACGTGCGCGTTGGTCATCACCTTCCCGGGCGCGAAGACGAAGCCCGTGCCCTCCAGCACCTTGCTGCAGCTGGGCGCGGTGCCGACGACCTTCACGATCGAGCCCTTGGCCTGCTCGGTGACGGGGCTCCTGACGAGGTCCGGGTCAGGCGCCTGCACCTCGGGGATCGGCTCGTTCGCGAACGGGGTGAACACCTGCGGGAAGCCGTTGCGCTCCAGGGTGGAGCTGAAGTTCGAGAACCAGGTGTTGGCCTGGTCGGGCAGCACCCGCGAGACGCCGAGCAGCACTCTGGAGGTGCGCACCTCCTTGCCCAGCGTGGGTATCGAGGTACCGGCGACCAGCAGGCCGATCAGCCAGGCCACCAGCAGCATCGCGACCACGTTGACCACGGCTCCGCCGGTCGCGTCGATGACGCGCGCCGGTGACCAGGTGATGCGGCGGCGGAGTCTGCTGCCGAGGTGGGTGGTCAGGGCCTGGCCGACGGAGGCGAAGACGATGATCACGACGACGGCGATCACCACGACCGTGGTGGACACCTGGCTGCCGTTGTCCGTCACCCGGTTCCAGACCAGGGGCAGCAGGGACACGGCGATGAGGCCACCGCCGAGGAAGCCGATCACCGACAGGACGCCGACGACGAACCCCTGCCGGTAGCCGACGATCGCGAACCACACGGCGGCGACCAACAACAAGATGTCCAGCACGTTCACGTGGGTCACCGTCTCATGCGTGCCAGTCGAGCGGGACCTGTCGTGACCGGTCCCACGGACGCTCCCACCCCGCGAAGTGCAGGATCCGGTCGATCACCCCGGCGGTGAAACCCCAGACCAGGGCCGATTCGACGGTGAAACCCGGGCCCAGGTGGCCGCGCGGGTGGACGGTGGTGACCCGGTGTTCCGGGTCCGTGAGATCGGCCACGGGGACCGTGAAGACCCGGGCCGTCTCGGCCGGGTCCACGGCGCCGACCGGACTCGGAGTACGCCACCAGCCGAGCACCGGGGTCACGACGAACTCGCTCACCGGGATGTAGAGCCGGGGCAGCACCCCGAAGAGCTGGACCCCGGAGGGATCGAGCCCCGTCTCCTCCTCGGCCTCCCGCAGGGCGGCGCGCAGCGGGCCGGTGGTGGCCGGATCGCCGTCCTCCGGATCCAGGGCGCCGCCCGGGAAGGACGGCTGGCCCGCGTGCGAGCGCAGGGTGCCGGCGCGCTCCATCAGCAGCAGCTCGGGACCGCGGGGGCCCTCCCCGAAGAGGACGAGGACGGCCGACTGCCGCCCGCGGCCGTCGGCCGGGGGCAGGAACCGGCTGAGCTGCGGCCCCTGCACGCTGCGGGCCGCCTCGACGACGGGGTCGAGCCAGGAGGGCAGGCCGTCGGTGCTCACGGCGACGTCGCCGCCCGCCCGGGCTCCCGTGGCCGTTTCGTCCCGAGTATCGCTACCGCGCGTCATAGGCATCCCCGTCCGTGATCTCCCACACCGCCAAACGCGATCCGGGTGCTGATTCGTTCCTACGGCCGCGGCGCCGTTGCCGGGGCTCCGCCCCGGACCCCGCTCCTCAAACGCCGGAGGGGCTGGATTTCGCCGAGGCTGAGCCGGACTGTGCCGGGGCCGGGAGGCCCGGGTAGTCCGCGGGCGGGGTCAGGCGCTGGCCCGGTTGGCCGCCCTTCTCGTACTTGAGCAGCTTCTTCGCCTTCTCCGGGTCGGTCTCCCCCTCCCCGTACGCCGGGCAGAGGGGGGCGATCGGGCACGCGCCGCAGGCGGGCTTGCGCGAATGGCAGATCCGGCGGCCGTGGAAGACGACCCGGTGCGAGAGCATCGTCCACTCGCTCTTCGGGAAGATCGCGCAGATCTCCGCCTCGACCTTCTCCGGATCCTCCTGCTCGGTCCACTTCCAGCGGCGCACGAGCCGGCCGAAGTGGGTGTCGACGGTGATCCCCGGGACGCCGAACGCGTTGCCGAGCACCACGTTCGCCGTCTTGCGGCCCACTCCGGGCAGGGTCACCAGGTCCTCGATCCGGCCCGGGACCTCCCCGCCGAAGTCGTCCCGCAGCGCCTGCGACAGGCCGAGCAGGGACCTGGCCTTGGCCCGGAAGAACCCGGTCGGCCGGATGATCTCCTCCAGATCCTCCGGAACGGCCGCGGCCATGTCCTCGGGGGTCGGGTAGGCGGCGAACAGGGCCGGGGTCGTCTGGTTCACCCGCAGGTCGGTGGTCTGGGCCGACAGCACCGTCGCGACCAGCAGCTCGAAGGGATTGCGGAAGTCGAGCTCCGGATGGGCGTACGGATAGACCTCGGCCAGCTCGCGGTTGATGCGGCGGGCCCTGCGCACCATGGCGAGGTGCGATTCCGGCTTCGCGGCGGCCCTCGGCTTCGGCGGCTGCGACGGCTTCGGCAGCTTCGGCGCTTTCTTGGCCGAACCTTTGCCCTCGGGGGCGGGTCGGGCCCCCGCGGACACCTTCCCGAGGGCTTGTTCGCCCACGGCTGAATTTTGGGGCGCCGTCACTCCTGAGGACCCCTTGGCCTGTGCTCTCACCGGCTTATTGGACACCCGGCCAGCCTAAGGCCGGGCGCCGACACCCGCCCGGACCTCAGGTAACACCACCCCGATTGGTCTCCCACCGCACAGCACGCGCCTGCGTCCGGCATCCTTGGTAGTGATTGATCGCACTGTTTGAGCCGTCCGGCAAAATGGGGGACCGGTCCCCTGAGCTGGTCGACATAGGAGAGAGACTCGTGGACGACGTTCTGCGGCGCGCCCCGCTCTTCGCGGCGCTCGATGACGAGCAGGCCGCGGAGCTCCGCGCCTCGATGGGCGAGGTGACCCTCGCACGCGGCGACGCCCTGTTCCACGAGGGCGACCCCGGCGACCGGCTGTATGTCGTGACCGAGGGCAAGGTGAAGCTCCACCGCACCTCCCCCGACGGCCGCGAGAACATGCTGGCCGTCCTCGGCCCCGGCGAGCTGATCGGCGAGCTGTCGCTCTTCGACCCGGGCCCGCGCACCGCCACCGCCACCGCGCTGACCGAGGTCAAGCTGCTCGGCCTCGGCCACGGCGACCTCCAGCCCTGGCTCAACGCCCGGCCCGAGGTCGCGACCGCGCTGCTGCGCGCCGTCGCCCGCCGCCTGCGCAAGACCAACGACCAGATGTCCGACCTGGTCTTCTCCGACGTTCCCGGCCGTGTGGCGCGGGCCCTCCTGGACCTGTCGCGCCGCTTCGGCGTCCAGTCCGAAGAGGGCATCCACGTCGTGCACGACCTCACGCAGGAGGAGCTGGCCCAGCTCGTCGGCGCGTCGCGCGAGACCGTGAACAAGGCCCTGGCCGACTTCGCGGGCCGCGGCTGGCTGCGGCTGGAGGCGCGCGCGGTGATCCTGCTGGACGTGGAGCGCCTCGCGAAGCGTTCCCGCTGACGCCCTCGGCTTCGTGAAGGGCCCCGCCCGTACCTCGGGCGGGGCCCTTCGTGCGTCGAGACGCGGCGCCGTCGCCGGGGCTCCGCTCCGGGCCCCCCGACGGGGGGACGTGCACAGTGGCCGTATGGAGCGCAGAGGCGTGGACGCGTACGGCTTCTTCGAGCGCGAGGGGTCGCTCGGACAGGTGCAGGACGGGTTCAGGGACGTCGTCGCGGCCGCCCGCGAGCGCATCACCGAGGCGTACGGGCGCCGGCTGCACAGCGCCTACCTGTTCGGGTCCCTGCCGCGCGGGACGGCCCGCCCCGGGCGCTCGGGCCTCGACCTGCTGCTCGTCCTGCACCACGAGCCCGCGCACGAGGACCGCGACACCACCGAGGTGCTGGCCCGCGGTCTCGACGAGGACTTCGCGGAGATCGACGGGGTCTACGTCCTGCTCCACGGCAAGGACCGGGTGCTCGACGAGGCGGAACGATTCGACCTCGGCTGGTTCCTCGCCTGCCTGTGCACCCCGCTTCTCGGCGCGGACCTGGCCGAGCACCTGCCGCGCTACCGGCCGGACGGCCTGCTCGCCCGCGAGACCAACGGCGACCTGGCCGAGCTGCTGCCCGACTGGCGCGCCAGGACCCGGGCCGCGTCCACCCCACAGGAGTACCGGAAGCTGAGCCGGTCCTTCGCACGGCGTCTCGTACGCACCGGATTCACCCTGGTCATGCCCCGATGGGGCGGCTGGACCAGCGATCTCGCCGAGTCCGCGGAGATCTTCGGCCTGTACTACCCCGAGCGCGCGGCGCAGATGCGGGCCGCGGCCGCCGTGGCACTGGATCCGGTCGACGACCCGGCGGTGCCGCGCTCGTACGTCGAGGACCTCGGGCCGTGGCTCGCGGACGAGTACGCGGCCCGGCACGGCACCAAGAGCCCCCGAGGGCCCTTGGAGACCTAGAGCTCCGGGCCGCCGGGGATCAGGCCGTGCTCCTGGAGGTACTCCAACTGCGCCCGGACCGACCATTCCGCCGCCGGCCACAGGGAGCGGTCCACGTCCGCGTAGACGTGGCGGACCACGGCGTCGGGGGTGACGAAGCCGTTCTCGACCGCGGTCTCGACCTGCGCGAGCCGGTGCGCCCGGTGGGCCAGGTAGAACTCGACGGCGCCCTGCGCGTCCTCCAGCACCGGCCCGTGACCCGGCAGGACGGTGTGCACGCCGTCGTCGACGGTGAGCGAGCGCAGACGGCGCAGCGAGTCCAGGTAGTCACCCAGACGGCCGTCGGGATGGGCGACGACCGTCGTGCCTCGGCCGAGGACCGTGTCGCCGGTCAGCACCGCCCGGTCGGCCGGCAGGTGGAAGCAGAGCGAATCGCTGGTGTGCCCGGGGGTCGGGACCACGCGCAGCTCCAGCCCGCCGGTGCGGATCACGTCCCCGGCCGCGAGGCCCTCGTCGCCGAGGCGCAGCGCCGGGTCCAGCGCGCGGACCTTGGTGCCGGTGAGCTCGGCGAAGCGGCCGGCGCCCTCGGCGTGGTCGGGGTGGCCGTGCGTGAGCAGGGTGAGGGCGATCCGCTTGCCCGCCTGCTCGGCGGCGGCCATGACGGCGCGCAGGTGCCCGTCGTCCAGTGGGCCCGGGTCGATGACCACGGCCAGGTCGGAGTCGGGCTCGGACAGCAGCCAGGTGTTGGTGCCGTCCAGGGTCATCGCGGAGGCGTTGGGGGCCAGGACGTTCACGGCACGGGCGGTCGCGGGCCCGGAGGAGACCACTCCGCGAGGCTGTCCGGGCAGCGCGCCGGCGGCGGTCATCCGGTGCTCCCGGGGCGGTCGGCGGGGCGATCGGCGGGACCGTCCGCGGGTCGGTCGGCGGGACCGAGGCCGACGCGCTTGGTGAACTCGTCGTGGCCCGGCCAGCTCAGGACCAGCTCGCCGTCCTCCATCGAGGCCCGCGCCAGCACCGGGCCGAGGTCCTTGCCGCCGGCCGCCGCGAGGGCGTCCGCGGCGCTCCCGTACGGCTCCAGGGAGCGCAGGGTGGAGATGGTGGGCGGCATCATCAGCAGCTCGCCCTTGTCGTATCCGGCGGCCGCGTCGGCCGGGCGGATCCAGACGGTCCGGTCGGCCTCGGTGGAGGCGTTGCGGGTGCGCTGGCCCTCCGGGAGGGCGGCGACGAAGAACCAGGTGTCGTAGCGGCGCTGCTCGAACTCCGGGGTGATCCAGCGCGCCCACGCCCCGAGCAGGTCGGAGCGGAGCCGCAGGCCACGGCGGTCGAGGAACTCGGCGAAGGACAGCTCCCGCGCCACGAGGGCCTCGCGGTCGGCCTCCCAGTCGTCGCCGGTGGTGTCGCCGACGACGGTGTCCTCGCTCAACCCGGCGAGCAGGACGCCGGCCTCCTCGAAGGTCTCCCGTACGGCTCCGCAGACGATGGCCTGGGCGGTACGGGTGTCCGTGCCGAGCCGCTCGGCCCATTCGGCCCGGCTGGGCCCGGCCCAGCCGACCTGGTGCTCCTCGTCGCGGGGGTCGACCCCGCCGCCGGGATAGGCGTACGCGCCTCCGGCGAAGGCCATGGAGGCCCGCCTGCGCAGCATGTGCACGGTGGGACCGGCGGGGGTGTCGCGCAGCAGCATGACGGTGGCGGCGCGCTTCGGTTCCACCGGGACGAGCAAACCGTCCGCGAGCGCGCGGATGCGGTCGGGCCACTCAGGGGGGTACCACTGGCCTCCGGCGGGGGGCGGGGTGGGCTGCGCCTGCTGCTGATTCGGCATGGCGGGATGCTACGACCATCCGGCCCGATGTTCGAGGGCCTCCGGGGCTCCACCCCGTACCCCGCTCCTCAAACGCCGGAGGGGCTTGATTTCGCTGCCGTCATTCGACCGGTGCCGGTCACTGCACGGCGCTCCGCGCCCGCGCCTCAAACGCCGGCGAGGCTGGATCTTCCAGCCTCGCCGGAGCGGAGGGCCCTCCCCGGAGGGGGTCAGGCTCCGGGGACCAGTTCGACCTGGATCTCGACCTCGACCGGCGCGTCCAGCGGCAGGACCGCCACACCGACGGCGCTGCGGGCGTGCACGCCCTTCTCGCCGAGGACGGCGCCCAGCAGCTCGCTCGCACCGTTCAGCACGCCCGGCTGGGCGGTGAAGTCGGGGGCCGAGGCGACGAAGCCGACGACCTTCACGACGCGCGCGATCTTGTCGAGGTCACCGATGACCGACTTGACGGCGGCCAGTGCGTTCAGCGCGCACGTGGCGGCGAGCTCCTTGGCCTGCTCCGCCGAGACCTCGGCGCCGACCTTGCCGGTGATCGGCATGCTGCCCTTGACCATCGGGAGCTGGCCCGCGGTGAAGACGTACGCGCCCGACCGGACGGCCGGCTGGTACGCGGCCAGCGGCGGGACGACCTCGGGGAGGGTGAGGCCGAGCTCGGCCAGCCTGGCTTCTACGGCGCTCATGCCTTCTCCCGCTTGAGGTAGGCCACGAGCTGCTCGGGGTTGTTCGGCCCGGGCACGACCTGGACGAGCTCCCAGCCGTCCTCGCCCCAGGTGTCCAGGATCTGCTTGGTGGCGTGGACCAGCAGCGGGACCGTCGCGTATTCGAACTTCTTGGTCATGGGAGCGAGGGTAGTGCCTGCGGTCCGGGGCGAAGGAATTAGGCTCGGACGCTGTGAGCAGGCTCCAGGTGGTCAGCGGCAAGGGCGGCACCGGCAAGACCACGGTCGCCGCGGCACTCGCGCTCGCCCTCGCACGCGAGGGCAAGCGGACTCTTCTCGTGGAGGTCGAGGGCAGGCAGGGCATCGCACAGCTCTTCGGGACGGAGGCGCTCCCCTACGAGGAGCGCAAGATCGCGGTGGCGCCCGGCGGCAGCGGCGAGGTCTTCGCCCTCGCCATCGACGCCGAACGGGCACTGCTGGACTACCTCCAGATGTTCTACAAGCTCGGCTCGGCCGGCCGCGCGCTCAAGAAGCTCGGCGCCATCGACTTCGCCACGACCATCGCCCCCGGGCTGCGCGACGTGCTCCTGACGGGCAAGGCCTGCGAGGCGGTGCGGCGCAAGGACCGGGCCGGCCGGTTCGTCTACGACCACGTGGTCATGGACGCGCCGCCGACCGGGCGGATCACCCGCTTCCTGAACGTCAACGACGAGGTGGCGGGCCTGGCCCGGTTCGGGCCCATCCACAACCAGGCGCAGGCCGTCATGAAGGTGCTCAAGTCCCCCGAGACGGCCGTCCACCTGGTCACCCTGCTGGAGGAGATGCCCGTCCAGGAGACCGCGGACGGGATCGAGGAACTGCGCGCGGCCGGGCTCCCCGTCGGGCGCGTCGTCGTGAACATGGTGCGCCCGCACCATCTGGACGAGGACACCCTGCGCTCCGCCGCCGAGGACCATCGCGCCGGGGTCGCCCGGGCGCTGTCCCGCGCGGGGCTCGGCGGCGCGCGCCGCGGCGGGCTCGCCGAGCGGCTGGTGGAGCCGCTGCTCACGCAGGCCGCCGAGCACGCGAGCCGGGTGGAGCTGGAGCGCGAGCAGCGCGTCGTACTGGGGGACCTGGGCATGCCGACGTACGAACTCCCGCTGCTCGGCGCGGGGATGGACCTGGCGGGGCTGTACGAGCTGGCCAAGGAACTGCGCAAGCAGTCGGTGGGCGAATGAGCGAGGGGGTGGACACGGTGGCGCTGGACTCTCCGCCGCGACTGGAGGTCGACGGACTGCTCGACGACCGGGGGACGCGGATCATCGTGTGCTGCGGCGCGGGCGGGGTCGGCAAGACCACGACGGCCGCGGCGCTCGGCGTACGGGCGGCCGAGCGCGGGCGGAAGGCGGTCGTGCTGACCATCGACCCGGCGCGGCGGCTCGCGCAGTCGATGGGGATCGACTCGCTGGACAACACCCCGCGCGAGGTCGGCGGCGTGGGCGCCGACGGCGGCGGGCTGCACGCCATGATGCTGGACATGAAGCGGACCTTCGACGAGATCGTCGAGGCGCACGCGGACGGCGAGCGGGCCCGGGCCATCCTCGCCAATCCCTTCTACCAGTCCCTGTCGGCCGGCTTCGCGGGCACGCAGGAGTACATGGCGATGGAGAAGCTGGGGCAGCTGCGGGCCCGGGACGACTGGGACCTGATCATCGTGGACACCCCGCCGAGCCGGTCGGCGCTGGACTTCCTCGACGCGCCGAAGCGCCTCGGGTCCTTCCTGGACGGGAAGTTCATCCGGGTGCTGATGGCGCCGGCGAAGGTGGGCGGCCGGGCGGGGATGAAGTTCCTCAACGTCGGCATGTCGATCATGACGGGCACCCTGAGCAAGCTGATGGGCGCCTCGCTGCTGAAGGACGTGCAGACCTTCGTGGCCGCCATGGACACGATGTTCGGCGGCTTCCGGACCCGCGCGGACGCGACCTTCCGGCTGTTGCAGGCTCCCGGTACGGCCTTCCTCGTGGTCGCCGCGCCCGAACCGGACGCCCTGCGCGAGGCCGCGTACTTCGTGGAGCGGCTGGCCGCGGAGAAGATGCCGCTGGCCGGTCTCGTCCTGAACCGGGTGCACGGCAGTGGTGCCGACCAGCTGTCCGCGGAACGGGCGTTGGCCGCCGCGGAGAATCTTGAAGACGGCGGCATTGTCGATCAGGAGTCCGGGAAAGCTGGACTTCGTGACCCGGCCGACGACGGCTCCCCCGAAACCGACAACGGCGATCCGACCCACGTGTCCCACCCGTCCGACGGTTCGGCCGTCGTGGACGGCATCACCGCAGGACTGCTGCGCCTGCACGCGGAGAGGATGCAGGTGATCGCGCGTGAGCAGCGCACACGCGATCGCTTCACCTCACTGCACCCCGAAGTGGCGGTGGCCGAAGTGGCCGCCCTGCCCGGCGATGTGCACGACCTCGCCGGGCTGCGGGCCATCGGAGAGCGACTCGCGGCCGGGGTACCGGCCGGAGCGTAGGCGTTCGTACGACGTGGTGGCCGTGTGGTCTACCCGGCTGCCGCGTACGTCTCGTACGGAACGTCGATCTCCGCGTCTGCATCCATGGTGAGGATGCCCGTGCTGCGCTCGTACTCCGTGCGGGCGGTTTCGAGCAGCCGTCGCCACGAGGTGACGGTGGGACGCCGGCGCAGCAGCGCACGTCGTTCCCGCTCGGTCATTCCGCCCCACACGCCGAATTCGACGCGATTGTCGAGCGCATCGGCCAGGCACTCGGTCCGCACCGGACATCCGGTACACACCGCCTTGGCCCTGTTCTGTGCCGCTCCTTGAACGAACAGTTCATCCGGATCGGTAGTGCGGCAGGCTGCCTGCGCACTCCAGTCGGTAACCCAGCCCATCCCGGCGCCGTCCTCTCCCGAATCGAGGCTCCCCCACGGCGGTAGCGGCATATTCACCGCTGCCAGTTGAGGACGTTACGGAAGGCGAGCACAGTGCAACACCCCCGACGGGCCCAATCTTGAATGGTCCGAACGGACTATGGGTAAGCGGCAGATCACCCGACGGAGTGATCCGGCGACATGCCCGACCATTCCGGCGATTCGGATGAAATCGGCGGGGCATCGCGAAGGCGCAGTCACGGTAGGGAGCGGGATTCGGACATGAGTCCACCCCATTCGGGAAGGGTGAAAATCAAGCCGAGGGGTTGATGTCCCGCCGGACTGCTGTGACAGTTGGGGTCAGCTTAGGCCAAGGCATTCGCGTGTGTCCGGCGAATCAGAACGTAGGCTGCCCCCCATGGGAAAGAAGCGCTCGGGCGGCGGGCTCACGGGGAGCCAGCAGGCCGCCAAGTTCCTCGGTGTGTCCGTCCTCTCCGGAGTTGTGCTGGCCGGCATGGCGATTCCGGCGGCGGGGGCCCTGGGGCTCGCGGCCAAGGGCACGGTAGAGGGATTCGACGAGATCCCGGCCAATCTCAAGACGCCGCCGCTGAGCCAGCGGACCACGATCCTGGACGCCGAAGGTGGCTTGATCGCCACCGTCTATTCGCGCGACCGGCAGGTCGTCCCGCTCACGGCGATCTCCCCGTACATGCAGAAGGCGATCGTCGCCATCGAGGACTCGCGTTTCTACGAGCACGGTGCGATCGACCTCAAGGGCATCCTGCGCGCGGTCAACCGCAACGCCCAGGAGGGCGGCGCGGCACAGGGCGCCTCGACGCTCACCCAGCAGTACGTGAAGAACGTGTTCGTCGAAGAGGCCGGCGACGACGAGACCAAGGTGCGCGAGGCGCAGGAGAAGAGCCTCGGGCGCAAGATCCGCGAGCTGAAGTACTCGATCCAGGTCGAGGAGGAACTCGGGAAGAAGAAGATCCTCGAGAACTACCTCAACATCACCTTCTTCGGCCAGCAGGCCTACGGCATCGAATCCGCGGCCCAGCGCTACTTCAGCAAGCCGGCCAAGGACCTGACCCTGGAGGAGTCCGCGCTGCTCGCGGGCGTCGTCCAGTCGCCGAGCCGGTTCGACCCCGTGAACGACGTGACCGAGGCGACCAAGCGCCGCAACCTCGTCCTCCAGCGGATGGCCGACATCAAGGACATCTCCCAGGCGGAGGCGGACGCGGCGAAGGCGAAGCCGGTCGCGCTGAAGGTGACCAGGCCGAAGAACGGCTGCATCACCGCGGCCAAGGGCGCCGGGTTCTTCTGCGACTACGTGAAGAGCTTCTTCCTCGACAACGCCGCCTTCGGGAAGACCCGCGAAGAGCGCGCGAAGGTCTGGAACCAGGGCGGCCTGACGGTCCGTACGACCCTCGACCCGCAGTCGCAGGACTCGGTCAACGAGTCCATCAAGGACCACGTGGACCAGGACGACAAGGTCGCGACGGCCGTCACCCTCGTCCAGCCCGGCACCGGGCGCGTCCTCGCCATGGGACAGTCCAAGCCGTACGGCTTCGCCAAGAACGAGACCACGATCAACTTCTCGGTGGACAAGAAGATGAGCGGCTCGAACTTCGGCTTCCCGACCGGTTCGACCTTCAAGGCCATCGTCGCGGCGGCCGCCATAGAGCGTGGGGTGGCGCCGACCAAGACGTACCAGTCCCCGTACGACATGTACTACCCGAGCCCGGTGCAGACCTGCGGTGACAAGCCCTGGGTCAACACCAACAAGGAGCGGGTGGAGAACGAGAGCGAGTCCGAGGTCGGCCCGTACGGGATGAAGGAGGCGATGGCCAAGTCGGTCAACACCTACTTCGTGGAGATGATCTCCGAGGTCGGCGTGTGCCCCGTCACCGACATGGCCACCAAGATGGGCGTGGTCCCGGCCAACGGCGCCAAGCTCCCCGAGGTCCCGTCCATCGCGCTCGGCACCGAGGGCATGTCCCCGCTGACCATGGCCAACGCGTACGCCACCTTCGCCAACCGGGGCGTGTACTGCACCCCGGTCGCCATCGAGTCGATCACCGACGCGCACGGCAAGGCGCTGACGGTCCCCAAGTCCAAGTGCGACCGCGCGATGAGCGAGAGGACCGCCGACACCATCAACTCGCTGCTGCTCGGCGTGGTCGACTCCGGTACCGGCCAGCAGGCGGGTCTGACCGACCGGCAGAGCGCGGGCAAGACCGGTACCACCGAGAACCGCTACAACGCCTGGTTCGTCGGCTACACCCCGAACATGTCCGGCGCGACATGGGTCGGCTCCGGCGGCACCAAGCAGGTGTCGATGGAGAACATCACCATCGGCGGCCAGTACTACGACAAGGTCTTCGGCGGTGGCCTGCCCGGCCCGATCTGGAAGCAGGCGGTCTCGGGCGCTCTCTCCGGCCGTGAGGCCCAGAGCTTCGTCTCGGTCAACATCCCCGACACGTCGAGCCCCGTGGTCGGCGGCAGCAAGCCCAGCACGGGCAAGCCGAACAGGCCGGGCAAGCCCGGCCGCGGCGACAACAAGCCCGGCGAGGGACAGCCGGGCGGGGCGACGGCCGCCGGAGCCGGCGGCGGCCCGGGCGGCACCGACCCGCTGGGCGGGATCACGCTCCCGCCGGGCGTCATCGGCGGCCGCGACTAGGCGGCGCGCGACAGTACGGAAAAGGGGAGGGCCCCCGCCGGATCCGGAGTCGGATGCGGCGGGGGCCCTCCCCTTTTCGTACGACTAGGACAGGTGCTTCTTCACGGCGGCGGCGACACGCCCGCCCTCCGCGAGACCCGCGACCTTCGGGTTCACGATCTTCATGACGGCGCCCATGGCGCGCGGCCCCTCGGCGCCCGCGGCCTTGGCCTCCTCGACGGCCTGCGCCACGATCGCGTCGAGCTCGTCGTCACCCAGCTGCTTGGGCAGGTAGGTGTCGAGGAACTCGCCCTCCGCGGTCTCGCGCGCGGCCTGCTCGGCCCGGCCGCCCTGCGCGAAGGCCTCGGCGGCCTCGCGGCGCTTCTTCGCCTCCTTGGCGATCACCTTGAGGACTTCCTCGTCGGAGAGCACACGGGCTTCCTTGCCCGCGACCTCCTGGTTGGTGATGGCGGAGAGGGTCAGTCGCAGGGTGGACGAGTGCAGCTCGTTCCGCTCCCTGATGGCGGTCGTGAGGTCTTCCTGGAGCTTGGCCTTGAGCGTGGTCATGCAATGAGTCTGCCAGGTACGGGGGCGGTGGCGCCCACCCGTTTTCCGCGTCTGCGACGATGGCCCCATGCGTGCGCGTTACGGAGTACCCCTGAAGGCGGCTGCCGGAATCGCTGCGGTCGGGGCCGCGGGTGTGGCCTACGCCGCCGGTTTCGAGGCGCGGTCGTTCCGCCTGCGCCGGGTGACGGTCCCGGTCCTCCCGCAGGGGATGCGCCCACTGCGCATACTGCAGGTCTCGGACATCCACATGGTCCGCGGGCAGCGCAAGAAGCGCGCCTGGCTGCAGTCGCTGGCCGGGTTGCGCCCGGACTTCGTCGTGAACACCGGCGACAACCTCTCCGACACCGAGGGCATCCCCGAGGTGCTCGACGCCCTCGGTCCGCTGATGTCCTTCCCCGGCGTGTACGTCTTCGGGTCGAACGACTACTACGGGCCCCGGCTGCGCAATCCCGGGCGCTACCTGATCGAGAAGGCCCAGGGCCGGCACGGGCTGAACGGCAACAAGCCGGTCGTCGGCGCCGTCCACAACCCGTGGGAGGAGATGCGGGACGCCTTCGACGCGGCCGGGTGGATGAACCTCACCAACACCCGGGCTCGGCTGAAGCTGGACGGCATGGAGCTGGCCTTCACCGGTCTGGACGACCCGCACATCAAGCGCGACCGGTACGAGCGGGTCGCGGGCGGCCCGGAAACCGACGCCGACTTCTCGGTCGCCGTGGTGCACGCCCCCTACCTGCGCGTCCTCGAAGCCTTCACGGCCGACCGCTACCCGCTGATCCTCGCCGGCCACACGCACGGCGGGCAGCTGTGCATCCCGTTCTACGGGGCGCTGGTCACCAACTGCGATCTGGACACCAAGCGGGTGAAGGGCCTGTCCACCTACGACGCGGACGGGCAGCGCTCGTACCTGCACGTCTCGGCGGGCTGCGGCACCAACCGGTTCACCCCCGTGCGCTTCGCGTGCCCGCCGGAGGCGACACTGCTGACGCTCACCCCCAAGGCGTAAGGGTTCCTCACCCCTCCCCCGGTACGTTGATGCGATGACCTCACCGACGTACGTCGTCCAGGCGGTCTTCCGCGCCCTGATCGCCGCCGCGGCCGTGGTGGGGGTCGCCATCGAGCTCACGCACGGCAGCGTCCCCGTCGTCCTGAGCTTCTTCACCATCTGGACGAACATCGCGGTCGCGGTCGTCTTCTCGCTCTCGGCCGTCCGCGCCTGGCGGCGCCGCCCGGACGTCGCCCCCCTCCACCGGGGCGGCGTCCTGCTCTTCATCCTGATCACCGGGCTGGTCTTCCACCTGGTCCTCGCGAACGCGTCGAGCCCCTTCAACGTGCTGGCGGAGCTGAACGAGCTGACCGGGGCGAAGGCCGTCGCCAACCAGCTCCTGCACACGGTCACCCCCGCCGGCGCGGTCCTGGACTTCCTCCTCCTCACCGCCCCGGGCACCCTGCGCCCGCGCCACGCCCTCCAGTGGTTGGCGTACCCGCTCGCGTACGTGACCTTCGCGCTGATCCGCGGCGCCCTACTGGCCCCCGGCGCGAAGGCCCGGTACACGTACCCCTTCATCGACGTGGCCCAGTACGGCTACGCCCGCGTGGCCCTGAACGCGCTGGTCCTGGGCCTCTTGTTCTACGCCCTCGGCCTCGCCCTGGTCGCGGCGGACCGCTACCGGCCGGGGTCCCCGCTCGCCCCGCGCCCGGCCGATGAAAACCGGATTTCGTCTCAGGCCGCGGGTCCGCTAAAGTAATCGATGTCGCCAGGACAGCACACGCTGCAAGGCGGCGATCGGGGTGTAGCGCAGCTTGGCAGCGCGCTTCGTTCGGGACGAAGAGGTCGTGGGTTCAAATCCCGCCACCCCGACAGAGTAAGACCAGGTCAGGGGCCTGATCCGCGAAAGTGGATCAGGCCCCTGATTGGCGTTTCCGGTCTTGATCGACGACCCCCGCGCCCGGGGCGGAGTCGCCGCCGGGCGCGGGGGTCGTCGTGGGTCAGGGCGTCACTTGACGTTGACGGCCTTCCAGGCCGCCGCCACCTGCTGGTATTCGGTGCCGGTCGTGCCGTAGAGGTCGGCCGTCGCCTGGAGGGTCGCCGTGCGGGCGCCCGCGTAGTTGGTGGTCGACGTCATGTAGGTCGACAGCGCCTTGTACCAGATCTTGTAGGCCTTGGTCCGCCCGATGCCGGTGACGGTGGAGCCGTCGTAGGTCGGGGAGTTGTAGGACACGCCGTTGATCGTCTTCGCCCCGCTGCCCTCGGAGAGCAGGTAGAAGAAGTGGTTGGCGACGCCCGAGGAGTTGTGGACGTCGAGCCGGCCGACGGTCTTCGACCAGTAGTCGGCGGAGGCGCCGTCCTTGCTGGGCTTGTCCATGTAGCGCAGCGGGGTGCCGTTGCCGCGGATGTCGATCTTCTCGCCGATGAGGTAGTCGCCGATGTCGGAGGGGTTGTTCGCGAAGAACTCCACCGAGGTGCCGAAGATGTCGCTGGTGGCCTCGTTGAGGCCGCCGGACTCGCGGCTGTAGTTCAGCTTGGCGGTGGCGGCGGTCAGGCCGTGGCTCATCTCGTGGCCGGCGACGTCCAGCGAGGTCAGCGGCTTGGAGTTGCCCGCGCCGTCGCCGTACGTCATGCAGAAGCAGTTGTCGTCCCAGAAGGCGTTGACGTACGCGTTGCCGTAGTGGACGCGGGAGTACGCGGCCTTGCCGTCGCCGGCGATGCCGTTGCGGCCGAGCTCCGACTTGTAGAAGTCCCAGGTCACGGCCGCGCCGTACTGGGCGTCGACGGCGGCGGTCTGACGGTTGGACGGGGTGCCGTCGCCCCACTTGTCGTCGGCGTCCGTGAAGAGGCTGCCGGTGCCGGAGGTGCCGCCGTTCAGGTCGTACGTCTTGTGGCCGCCGCGGGCCGAGTCGGTCAGGTCGTACGACGAGCCGTTCTGGGTGGTGCCGATGGTCACCGTGCCGGAGTAGGCGCTGGTGCCGGTGCCGCTGTCGATGGCCTCGTACGCCCAGAGCTCGGCGCCCGTGGCGGCGTCGGTGATGACGTGGCGCTCGCTCGGGGTGCCGTCGGGCTGGGTGCCCTTGATCACGGCCTCGTAGGCGAAGACGGGGGTGCCGGTCGCGGCCCAGACCACCTGGCGGGCACCGGCGGGCGCGGCCTTCAGGGAGCGGGCGGCGGCGGGGGCTATTCGGGCCTCGGTGCTCTTGGTGGTCTTGCGGCTGCCGTCCTTCTTCTGGTGGACGACCAGGTCGCCGCCGAGGACGGGCAGGCCGGCGTAGGTGCGCTCGTAGCGGGTGTGGACCGTGCCGTCCGCGTCCTTGACCACGTCGCGGGCGACGAGGCGCTCCTCGTCGGTGAGGCCGATGGCGCGCGCGGTGCCGGCCGCTTCGCCCTGCGCGGCCGAGATCGCCTGGGCGCGTGCGGAGTCGGACTGCGTGAGGGCGGTGGCTCCGGCCTCGCGCTCGGCGGCGGCGTTGGCGGGGCCGCTCTGGACGGCGAGCGCGACCATCGCCGCGGACCCTACGAGGGCGGCGGTGCGCAGCACGCGGGTCCGGTTGTTGGAGGTGGGGGTAGAGGACATGTGGTGGGTCACTCGTTCTCCTTCGTTGCCGTGGGGGCGGCTGCGACATTGCCAGGAAGGGACGAGGGATTGACAGGTATGCAACAAGAATTTGACCTGTTGTTGTCCGTTGAGAGGACTCCGACGTCCGCTCAACGGTCAAAAACGGAACATTCCGCTTGGCCCCGGGGCCGGTTGGACCCCGGGGCCGAGTGCGCGATGGTGAGCGACCGTCAGACTCCGGGAATCTGGCGCGCCTTGAACGCCGCGCGGACCGAATCCGCCGCGCCCTTGCCGTACATGCGCTCGGCCGTGGCGACCGTCTTCAGGGCCGCGTCCGTGAAGCTCGTGTCCGGCGCGAAGCCGAACTGGGCGTTCACGATGATCCGGTCGGCGGTTCGGGCCCCGAGCGCGCCCCTGATGTCGAAGAGCGCGCGCGACCAGATCTCGCCGTCCGCGTGGACCTCGCCCACCCGGTCCGCGTAGACCTTGGAGCCGTCGATCCGGCGCAGGCAGTGCGGGGCGTCGCTGTAGGGGACCGAGTCCCAGTCGGCGACGCACGCCAGGTCCGTCTTGCGGGGCCAGCCGTAGCGGGCGTCCGCGTTGGCGCCGACCTCGACGGCCAGGTAGTCGCCGAAGGCCTCGCCGATCGCGCCGGCCTCCGGGGAGCCGCCGAAGC
The DNA here is from genome assembly GCF_042889825.1 of Streptomyces sp. NPDC002467. NCBI lineage: Bacteria > Bacillati > Actinomycetota > Actinomycetes > Kitasatosporales > Streptomycetaceae > Streptomyces > Streptomyces sp. NPDC002467. The sequence continues at coordinate 190,335 of NZ_JBIARJ010000001.1, forward strand.
CGGGGACCTGGGCCTCGTGGACGGCGTGGCCGTACTCGTGCACGATCACCTCGGCGTCCTCGGCGTCGTCGACGCCGCCCTTGCCGAAGCGGATCTCGTCCTTCTTGTCCGTGAAGAAGGAGTTGTCCGCTCCGTACTGGTTGATACGGACCGGCTGCGCGCGGTCGTTGGCCCCGGGAAGCTCCGAGCCGAAGCCCAGCCCCTGGAGGTACTCCTGCGCCTCGTTGACCCAGAAGTAGGCCATGACCTGCTCGAACTGGTCGTCGTGGCGGTCGTACGAGGCCGCGTCCGCGACCTTCGCGGACGCGCCGGTCTCCGACCTGACGCGGACCCACTTGCCCGAGAGCCCGCCGCTCGCGTCGAGGTTGCGCAGGGCTGTCGTGACGTAAGCGGAAGCGGGCACCGCGGTGGCGAAGTCCTTGGCGTCGGCGAGCGTCTGGTCGCCGGAGGACTGGACGGGGTTCACCATGAAGACGCGGCCCTGGGGGAGGGATGCGTCCTGGACGGACGCGGACGCCGAGGCGGGTGCGGCCAGGGCGAGCGCCACGGTGGCGGTGGCCGCGGCGATCAGGCCGCTGGGTATACGGCGAGGCATGAACATCCTCCTGTTGAGGGCGTGATGTGCCGGAAGAACGTGCGTGGCGTGGTGCGGACGTGATCCTTGCTCAAGCGGGCGGGATTTGGCCAGGGCCCGGCACCGTGCTTCCTCGCGCGAACATCAGGTGATATCCGGCCCTTCGGATGAACTGCCGGATTCATCTGACGCATCATGTCCCGCGTGCACAGTGCGGAGGAGTTCGGCGGAGCCGACAACGAGGCAGGACGCCCGGGAGACATGTCCCGGGAGGTCAGAGCGGCTCAACAGGGGGACGAGGCGGCCTTCCGGGCACTCTTCCGGCAGGTGCAGCCGGGGCTGCTGCGCTATCTGACCGTGCTGGTCGGGGAGGAGGCCGAGGACGCCGCCTCCGAGACCTGGTTGCAGGTCGCCCGTGACCTGGGGACGTTCCACGGGGACTTCGACGGGTTCCGCGGCTGGGTGACCGCGATCGCCCGCAACCGGGCGCTCGACCTGCTGCGTCGGCGGAAGCGGCGTCCCGTGGCCGATCTGCCCGTCGAGTACCTGCTCGACCGGCGGGCCCCCGAGGACACCGAGTCGAGCGCGCTGGCCGGCGTCGCCACCGACGACGCGCTCGCGCTCATAGCCCGGCTGCCCCGCGACCAGGGCGAGGCCGTGCTGCTGCGCGTGGTCATGGACCTGGATGCGGAGAGCGCGGCGCGGGTGCTCGGCAAGCGCGCCGGGGCGGTGCGCACGGCCGCGCATCGGGGCCTTCGCAAGCTGGCCGGCCTGCTCGAACAGCGGAAACAGCGGGAAGCGGAACCGGGCGGCGCTCAGCAGCCGCTCGAAGGCGGTTTCGCCCCAGGAGTGACACCGACGACGTCTCCGACGCTGAAGGATGCGAGATGAGCACCAACCGATCCCGCCGGATCGACCGCGACACGGCCGAGCGACTGCTCGCCGGCGCGGGGGCCGGCGCCGCACCCGGTCACGCCGCCCTCGCCGAACTGCTCGCCGCCGTATCCGCTCCCGCCACGTCCGCTCCCGTGGGCGGCGGTGAACTGCCCGGCGAGCAGGCCGCCATGGCGGCGTTCCGCTCTGCCCGTCTCACACCCGTTTCATCCCATGCGGTGGCTTCTGTCGCCCGCCGCAAGCGGAGGATGCGCACCCCCGCGATGCTCGTGGGCGCCGTGGCGGCGGCCACCCTCGGCGGTGTCGCCGTCGCCGCCGGAACGGGCCATCTGCCCGCCGCCCTGGGCGGCAAGCCCGTGAGCAGCGCCCCCGCTCCGATCACCTCCAAGCCCGTCCCCAAGCGCGCGGAGCCGACCGCGGGGACGCTCGCCGACGCGGCGGAGGCGCTGCCCGCCGATCTCGCCGAGCTCTGCCGTGCCTACGCCGCGGACAGCGCGCCCAGCCTGCGCAAGCCCGCCGATTTGCTGGCCGAGCGCCGGTTCGCCCCGCTGGTCGCCGCGGCCGGAGGGCCCGCCGCCGTCGCGGGGTACTGCGCGCCGGCCCTGGGCGGCGGCCAGGCGGGGACGCCCGACGAATCCCCGGAACCGCAACCCACGGACGGGAAGCGCGGCTCCTCCCCGAAGCCCGAGAAGAGCGACAGGGGCGGCAAGGGCGGCAAGCCGGAAGCGACCAAGCGGCCCGAGGACCCGGTGCCGGCCCACACCACCGGCCCCCGCCCGAGCGACAAGCCGGACGCCTCCCCGACGCAGCCCCAGCACCGCAACGACGACCCGGCCAACGGCCACACCCCGTAGAGGCAGACCCCACCGATGCGACCACAGCCGGGTTACACGGACCACGACACGCTGGAGCTTCCACGGATCACCGTGGGCTCCCCGAACGCGGCGGAGCCGGCCGAGGCGAGCCCCGTCTTCGTGGACTCCTCGGGCCGTCGCCAGCGCAGGGTCCGCCGGCTGGGGTGGCTGCTCGTCGTGCCCGCGGTCGCGTACGTGGTCCTCGTACTCAGCTCGTTGTTCGGCGGGCCGGCGCTCCGCTCGCCGTTCCTGCCCGCCCCCCGCGGTGTGGACGCCGCCCCGAGCAAGGCGCCCGCCGCCGAGCCCCAACCGTCCGCCTCCGCCGCACCGCGCCGCTCGGCCACCCCGGCCGCGGCCGCCTCCCAGGTCCCCGCGCCCCCGACCCCCGACAAACCCGCGCCCGGGAACGGATCCGGTACCGCCCCCACCACGAGACCCACCACGGCCCCGACCGGGCCCGCGCCGATCCCCGGCTCGAACGGCCACGGCAGGCCGACGGCCCCGCCGGGTCAGGGCGGCGGCAAGCCCACCGCCAAGCCGTAGCCCCCGCCGGATCCCCTACCCCAGCCAGGAAGCACCCCTCCCGTGTCGAACAACCGGCGCCGCCGCCTCCCCCGCGGGCGGCACAGCACGGTGCGCAACGTCCCCCTGCGCACCCACTGGCTGCTGCTGACCGCCCTCGTCCTCACCCTCTCGGCGGCCCTGCTGCTCCAGGGCTATGCCCAGCACATGTTCGACAGCACCCCCGACGGGGCGGCCCGCGAGACCGGTTCGTCGGCGGCCGTGCCGGAGCAGATCCGCTCCGGCGGCCCGGTCGTCGAGGGCGCCGCCGGGCGCGTGGCCGGTCCCGGGCCCCGCACGATCGCCCTGACCTTCGACGACGGCCCCGACCCCGTCTGGACCCCGAGGATCCTGGACGTGCTGCGCCGCAACCAGGTGCACGCGACCTTCTTCACCGTCGGCACCCAGGTGTCCGCCCATCCGGAGTTGGCCCGGCGGATCGTCGACGAGGGCCACCAGATCGGCGTCCACACCTTCACCCACACCGACCTCGGCGCGGCCTCCGCGTGGCGGCGCTCGCTGGAGCTGCGCGAGAGCCAGCTCGCCATCGCCGGAGCCGCCGGCGTCACCACCCCCTTGCTGCGGCCTCCGTACTCCTCCACCAACGAGGCGCTGACCGACGCCGACTGGGAGACCGTCGTGCAGGCCGGGCAGAAGGGCTACCTCACCGTCCTCACCACACAGGACAGCGAGGACTGGCGCCGCCCGGGCATCGAGAAGATCATCGCCAACTCCACTCCCAAGGGAACCGACGGCCAGATCCTCCTGATGCACGACGCGGGCGGCGACCGCTCGCAGACCGTCGCGGCACTGGAACAGCTCTTGCCCGACCTCAAGAAGTCGGGCTTCCGCTTCACCACGGTGAGCGAATCCGTCGGCCTCCCCTCCCCCGTGAAGCCCGCCTCGACCGCCGACGAATGGCAGGGAATGGCGCTGATCAACGCATTGCGCGCCAGCGGCTGGGTGCTCGACCTGCTCGGCTGGCTGCTGTGGGCGGCCGGCGCCATCAGCGTGCTGCGGGCGATCGCCGTGTTCGTCGCCGCGCGCCGTCATGTCCGTATGCGGCGCAGGCCGTGGGGCAGGCCGGTCACCGAGCCGGTCAGCGTCATCGTCCCCGCCTACAACGAGAGCGCCGGCATCGAGGCGGCCGTCCGCTCGCTGCTCGCCCAGGACCACCAGGTGGAGGTCATCGTCGTGGACGACGGCTCCACCGACGGCACCGCCGACATCGTCGAGGCCCTGAACCTGCGGGGCGTGAGGGTCATCCGTCAACAGAACGCCGGTAAGCCCGCCGCGCTCAACACCGGCATAGCCGCCGCCTCGTGCAACCTGGTCGTCATGGTGGACGGCGACACCGTCTTCGAGCCGGACGCCGTCCGCATGATCGTCCAGCCCTTCGCCAACCGCCGGGTCGGGGCCGTCTCCGGCAACGCGAAGGTGGTCAACCGGGGCGGCCTGCTCGGACGCTGGCAGCACATCGAGTACGTCGTCGGCTTCAACCTCGACCGGCGCCTCTTCGACCTCGCCGAATGCATGCCCACCGTGCCCGGCGCGGTCGGCGCGTTCCGCCGCGAGGCCCTGCTGCGCGTCGGCGGGCTCAGCGACATCACCCTCGCCGAGGACACCGACCTCACGATGGCGCTGTGCCGGGACGGCTGGCGGGTGGTGTACGAGGAGCGGGCCATCGCCTGGACCGAGGCTCCCGCCACGCTCGGCGCCCTGTGGAAGCAGCGCTACCGCTGGTGCTACGGCACCCTGCAGGCCATGTGGAAGCACCGTGACGCCCTCACCCAGCGCGGGCAGGCCGGGAAGCTGGGCCGGCGCGGGCTGCTCTACCTGCTGATGTTCCAGGTGCTGCTACCGCTGCTCGCGCCCGTCGTGGACGTCTTCGCCGTCTTCGGCCTGGTCTTCCTCGACCCGGTCCGCATCGTCGGCCTGTGGTGCGCCTTCCTGCTGCTCCAGACCCTGATGGCCCTGTACGCCTTCCGCCTCGACGGAGAACGGCCCGGGCCGCTGTGGAGCCTGCCGCTCCAGCAGTTCGTCTACCGCCAGCTGATGTACCTGGTCGTCATCCAGTCGGTGTTCACCGCGGTCGCGGGATCACGTCTGCACTGGCAGCGGATGGAGCGCTACGGGAGCCTCCAGGTCCCTGCGAACCAGTCCGCTCCCTAGGCGAGGGCTTCCAGTTCCGCCCGTACCAGGGTCATGAACTCCGGCGAGGCGGTCCGGGCGTCCACCCCGCGTTCGGCGGCCAGTGCGTCGAGCCGACCGAGGAGTTCGTCGAGGGTGCCGAAGGGGCCGACCGGGCGCAGCAGCCAGAGCCGGCCGCCGGGTCGGGGCGGCAGGCCGAGGGCGGCCACGGCCGCGTCGGTCTCGGCGTCGAGTTCGTGCAGGTCGGCCTCGGGGAGCGGAGCGGCCTCGACGCCGGTGATGTGGCCGTGGCCGTCCAGGGAGGTCTCCACCGCCCAGTGCGTGGACCGGTCGGGGATCCAGGTCCGGGCGGCCGGGGGCCACACGTACGGGAGGAACACCCAGCGCAGTTCCTCCGGCGCGGGCTCCCAGCCGAGCACCTCCAGCTCCCGCATCTCGGGGAGCCGGTCCGGGTCCAGTTCGCTGCGGCCGGTGCGGCGCAGTGCGAGCGGGTGCGGCGTTCCGTCCTCGTCCCACGACATGCGGGCACGCTATCCGACGCGGTCCGTCGGGTCGGCCATGCCGCGCCCCGCCGCGCCGCCCGCGACGTACGCGACGTACGCGGTCGCGGGGCGTCAGCGTGGGCGGCGGCTGAAGTCGACCTCCGACGGGGGTTCTCCCGGCCAGTTGAGACGGGTGGGCGCGGGCGGGGTCTCGGCGAGGACGGTGCCGCGCGAGACCACGTACCGGGGGCGGACCTGGCGGCGTACCGCTTCCTCGGGGGAGGGGGCCGGGAGCAGGACGAAGGAGGCGGGGGCTCCGGCGGTGATGCCGTACTCGGCCTCCGACAGGCCCAGTACGCGGGCCGCACGGTCCGTCACCATCGAGAAGGCGACCGGGACTTCATCCGCCCCGGTGAGCTGGGCGGCGTACAGGCCGACGAGGGCGGTCTGGAGCGGGTTGGCGGTGCCGAGCGCGTTCCACGGGTCCATGACGTCGTCGTGGCCGAAGGCCACGTTGACCCCGGCCGCCAGCATCTCCTTGACCTGGGTGAGGCCGCGACGCTTGGGGTAGGCGTCGAAGCGGCCCTGGAGATTGAGGTTGGCGAAGGGGTTGGAGACCAGGTTGATGCCGGAACGGGCCAGCAGGCGCTGGAGTTTGAAGCTGTAGGCGCCGCTGTAGGAGCCCATGGCCGTGGTGTGGGAGGCGGTGGCGCGTTCTCGCAGGCCCGAACGCAGCGCGAGGGTGGCCAGCACCTCCACGAACCGGGACTGCTCGTCGTCGATCTCGTCGCAGTGCGCGTCCACGCGCAGCCCGTGCTCCTCGGCGATGGCGAACGCCGTCCGCAGGGAGGCCACGCCGTCCTCGCGGGTGTCCTCGAAGTGCGGGATCGCGCCGACCACGTCCGCGCCGCGTGAGACCGCCTCGCGCAGCAGGGCCTCGCCGTCCGGGAAGGAGACGATGCCCTCCTGCGGGAACGCCACGATCTGCAGGGTCATGAGGTCACGGACCCGGTCGCGCACTTCGAGCAGCGCGTCGAGCGCGGTGAGGGAGGGGTCGGTGATGTCGCAGTGGGTGCGTACGTGGAGCACGCCGTTGGCCGCCTGCCAGCGCAGCACCTCTGTGGCCCGCGCGATCACGTCCTCACGGGTCAGGTTCTGCTTGCGCTCGCTCCAGCGGGCGATGCCCTCCCAGAGGGTGCCGGAGGCGTTGGGGCGGGGTTCGCCTGCCGTCAGGGCGGTGTCGAGGTGGATGTGCGGCTCGACGAAGGGGGCGGAGAGGAGGCAGCCGCGGGCCTCGACGAGGATGCCCGTGGCGGGCGGTTCCTTCTGGTCGTCGTACGGAACCACCCGCGCGATGCGGCCGTCCTCCCCGACCTCGACGTCGGACAGGCCATCTGTGTGCAGCAGCCGGGCGCCCCGGACGATCATCCGCATGGCGCCAGCCTAGGACCGTCCTGCGGATTCAGCCCCGCTTGGCGTTGGCCTTCTGCTGCATGCCGCGCGTCTTCGCGGCGGATGACTGGATGTCCCGGTTCGCGGCCTTGGCCCGGGCCTCCGCCGCCGTGTTCTTCGCGATGGCCCGCTCGGAATCCTGGTGGCTGTGGTGCCCGGTGTGGGCCTTCTTCGCCATGATCGTTCCTCCTTGGGGTGCGAGTTCCACTGTGCGCCCGTATGGAGCAGTCGGCATCCCGGGGCCCGCGGCGGCCACAATGGGCGCATGACCAGCGACAGCGAGATCACCCCCGAGATGCCCGACTGGGAGAAGCGTTTCCGGGCGCCGCGCGTCGGCCTGCCCGACTGGGCGGAGGACGCCCCGGACCGATCGCTCTTCGTCTCCAACGCGACCGGAACCTTCGAGCTCTACGCCTGGGACCGCGCCACCGGCGCACAGCGGCAGGCCACCGACCGCCCCAACGGCACCACCGACGGCACCCTCTCCCCCGACGGCGAGTGGATCTGGTGGTTCTCCGACACGGACGGCGACGAGTTCGGCACCTGGGTGCGCCAGCCCTTCGCGGGCGGCTCCGACGAGCCCGCCACGCCCGGCCTGGAGCCCTCCTACCCGGCCGGGCTGGCCATCGGCCGCGACGGGACGGCGGTCGTCGGCCGCTCCACCGACGAGGACGGCTCGACCGTCCACGTGGTCCGCGCGGACGGCACCGAGCCCGTCGTGATCTACCGGCACCGCGAGTCGGCGGGCGTCGGCGACCTCTCCTACGACGGGACGCTCGTCGCCGTCGAGCACACCGAGCACGGTGACGCCATGCACTCCGCGCTGCGCGTGCTCACCCTCGACGGCGCCACCGTCGCCGAGCTGGACGACTCGCGGGGCGGGACCGAGGAGCTGGGCCTGGAGGTGCTCGGCTTCGCGCCGATCGCGGGCGACACCCGGCTGCTCGTGGGCCACCAGCGGCGCGGCCGCTGGGAGCCGATGGTGTGGGACGTGGCGACCGGCGCCGAGGAGGAGCTGGCGATCGACCTGCCCGGCGACGTGAGCGCCGAGTGGTACCCGGACGGCTCCGCGCTGCTGGTCGAGCACGGCTTCGAGGCGCGCAGCGAGCTGTGGCGCTACGACCTGGCCGCGCGGGAGCTCGTACGCGTGGACACGCCCGCGGGGACGGTGTCGGGCGCGACGGCGCGGCCCGACGGGACGGTGGAGTACCTGTGGTCCTCGGCCGCGGAGCCCTCGTCTGTGAAGTCCACCGCGGGCGGGGTCGTCCTGGACCCGCCCGGCTTCCGGCCGCCCGGCTCGGTGCCGGTGGAGGACGCGTGGGTGGAGGGCCCGGGCGGGCGGATCCACTCGCTCGTGCAGCGGCCGGTCGGCCACGGTGAGGGCCCCTTCCCGACGGTGTTCGAGATCCACGGCGGACCGACCTGGCACGACAGCGACGCCTTCGCGGCGACCCCGGCGGCCTGGCTGGACCACGGCTTCGCGGTGGTCCGGGTCAACTACCGGGGCTCGACGGGCTACGGCCGGGAGTGGACGGACGCCCTCAAGCACCGGGTCGGCCTGATCGAGCTGGAGGACATCGCGGCGGTCCGGGAGTGGGCCGTGTCCTCGGGCCTCGCGGACCCGGCGCGGCTGGTGCTGTCGGGCGGCTCCTGGGGCGGGTACCTGACGCTGCTGGGGCTGGGCATGCAGCCGGACGTCTGGGCGGTGGGCCTGGCCGCGGTGCCGGTCGCGGACTACGTGACGGCGTACCACGACGAGATGGAGGCGCTGAAGGCGCTGGACCGCACCCTCTTCGGGGGCACGCCGGAGGAGGTCCCGGACCGCTTCGAGGCCTCCTCGCCGCTGACGTACGTGGACTCGGTGAAGGCGCCCGTGCACATCGCGGCGGGCGTGAACGACCCGCGCTGCCCGATCCGGCAGATCGACAACTACGTCGACCGCCTGGCGGCACGCGGTGCGGTCCACGAGGTGTACCGCTACGACGCGGGACACGGCTCGCTGGTGGTGGAGGAGCGGATCAAGCAGGTCCGGATGGACCTGGAATTCGCACTGAAGCACCTGCCGCGCTAGGCCGTCCCGTTCGGATCCTGCGGGCGGCGCGGGCCAGGCAAGATCCGGAAGGGACGGCCCAGGGGCCCGCCCGGGAGTCTCCGGTGCTCCCCCCGTACCGTGGTGGGGTGCACCGGTTTCTCCTGACCCCGCGTTGGTGGGGGATCAACGTCTTCGTCGCGCTCGCCGTCCCCTTCTGCCTGTTCATGGGGTCCTGGCAGCTCGGCCGCTTCGAGGACCGCGTCGACAGCCACCGGGAGGCGAGCGCCGAGCGGCCCGCGGACCGGGTGGCCGCGCCGCTGGATTCGCTGCTCCCGGTGGACACGAACACCTCCGGACGCCTCGCGTCCGCCTCCGGGACGTACGGGGAGCAGCTGCTGGTCCCCGAGCGGCTGCTCGGCGGCGAGTCCGGCTTCTACGTGCTGACCCTGCTGAAGACCGACTCCGGCAAGGCCGTCCCGGTGGTCCGGGGCTGGCTGCCGGGGGCGGCGGACCCGGCGAAGGCGCCGGCCGCGCCGACGGGCCGGGTCGAGGTGACCGGGGCGTTGCAGGCCTCGGAGAGCTCCAGCAGCAAGGGCGTGCACGCGGCGGGCGGGCTGCCGGCCGGGCAGTTGGGCGTGATCGGTGCGGCCTCGCTGGTCAACATCGTCCCGTACGACCTGTACGACGCGTGGCTGACGGTGCAGACGCCTGTGGACGGCATGCTTCCGGTGCCGGCGCAGGCGCCGGTCAACACCGGGCTCGACCTGAAGGCCTTCCAGAACCTCGGCTACACCGGCGAGTGGTTCGTCTTCGTCGCCTTCGTGCTGTTCATGTGGGTACGGCTGTACAGGCGCGAGGTGGAGACCCTGCGGGACGCCGAGGCGGGGCTGCTGCCCGAGGCCCCGCCGGCCGAGGCGGGGGCGGCTGCCGGGGCCGAGCGGGGCTGAGCGGTATCGCCCGCGGCCCTGCCGCCGGGACTCCGTCCCGGACCCCGCGCCTCGAACGCCGGCGGGGCCGGATTCGCTACGGCTTGGTGCTCACCGGGATCGGGGCCGTGCGGTAGATCGTGCCGCCGCACGCCTGGGGAATGGTCGTCTGCGTCGTCGGGGAGCCAGGCTGCGGGGTGTGGGAGACCTCCACACCGGCCGGGGCCGCCGGGGGCGTGACGCCCGACTGGTCCTGTCCGGGGACATCCGCCGCGCCGGGCACCGTCGCGGGGCCGGCCGGGGGCTTCGGGTTGGCGCCCGAGGTCGCCTCCGTACAGGGCTCGCCGGACGGCACCCACGCGAAGCGGACCTCGTACGCCGTGTTCGGCGGCAGCGCCAGCACCGTGGCCTGGTTCGCCGGATCCGGCAGCAGTCCGCTCGCCGGGTCCCCCGCCGTGTGGCCGACGACGGGAACCGCCGCGCCCGCACCCGTCGCGGAGCCGGCCGCCGTGACGGTGTCCGGGCCGGTGACGGCGCAGCCCTGCGCCGACAGGTTGGTGACCTTGAAGCTGCCGTACACCTTGCCGTCGGGCTCCGGGGCGCGGGCCGAGCCCACCACGCCCAGCTGCGCGGCCCCGCATCCGGGCAGGCCCGGTGCGGCCACCGGGGGCAGCGGGCCCGGGCCCACGACCACGCCGCCCGAGCCGCCGGGTCCGGCCGAGCCGGCGCTTCCGGACGGGCCCACCGTCGCTCCGCCCGCCGAGGCGCCCGCTGTGGCGCTGGGCTGCCCGGTGGTGCCGCCCGTGACGGGGCCGGTTCCGGTGGAGTGGGTGGACTTGGGGGTGGCTCCCGAGCCGTTCTGGTGCGGATCGGAGGGTTTGATGCCCGGCTTGGCGCCGGAGGAGGAGTCGTGGCCCGCCATCGTCGAGTGGTCGGGGTTGGTGCCCTCGCCCGACGTCAGGTGCATGGCCACCGGGATCGCGGTCCCCGCGAGCAGCGCCACCGACGCCGCGCCGATGAGGACCTGGCGCTTGAGGGCCCGACGCGCCGGGACCGCGTACCGCAGTCGCTCGAGCGCGTCCTCGGAGGGCTCCAGGCCTTCGACGGCCCCGCGCAGCAGGCCCCGCAGCGCCTGCTCGTCGCTCGCGCCGCCCGGCACGGTGTGGTCGTCCATCATGACTGCGCAGCCTCCATCGCCACCCGCAGCGCGGCAATGCCCCGCGATCCGTACGCCTTCACCGAGCCGAGGGATATCCCCAGCGTCTCGGCGACCTGGGCTTCCGTCATGTCCGCGAAGTAGCGCAGTACCAGCACCTCGCGCTGGCGGCGCTGGAGTCCGCGCATCGCCCTGATCAGGTCGTCCCGTTCCAGCTGGTCGTAGGCGCCCTCTTCGGCGCTCGCCATGTCCGGCATCGGCTTCGACAGCAGCTTGAGGCCGAGGATGCGCCGGCGCAGGGCGGACCGCGAGAGGTTCACGACGGTCTGGCGCAGGTACGCCAGGGTCTTGTCCCGGTCGCGGACGCGGTTGCGGGCCGAGTGCACGCGGATGAACGCCTCTTGGACGACGTCCTCGCAGGAGGCGGTGTCGTCGAGGAGCAGCGCGGCGAGGCCGAGCAGCGAGCGGTAGTGCGCCCGGTAGGTCTCGGTGAGGTGGTCGACCGTGGTGCCGGCCACCACTTCCTTCACCTCGCCCGCCGCACCCGCCTCGGCCGTGCCGCTCCCGCCGGCGCCCGCGTCAGCGCTTTCGCGCGGTGCGGGCACGAGGCCGCTCGGGGTCGGGACGGCGGGCCGAACGGGCGTCTCGGGGGGCCCGACCGGCGGGACGGGCACGATCACGGGGACCCCACCGAGGGTCTTGCCGGACGTGCCGGGTGCGCGCAAGCCCCGGCGCGAAGGGATGATCCCGGTGCGCGCCGGAAGGACTGCCAGTTCGAGGAGTGCCTCTGCCACGCCTGTAGGACACCCGTCCCCCCGTCAGGGTTGTACGCGCGAGGCTGCCGGCCCGGCGAAATCCCAATTGCCCTCATGCGTACCCGCTCTTCCCGATTGCCCCGCCCTATCGAGACGGCAGTCGGGCCATCACCTTGATCAAGGGATCAGGTCCGATCCTACAAAGCGAATTACGCAAATTCACCTGTGATCAGTTCCGCGATCTGAGTGGCATTCAGAGCGGCGCCCTTGCGGAGGTTGTCCGCGCACACGAAGAACTCCAGCGAGTGCGGGTCGTCGAGCGAGGCCCGTACCCGTCCCACCCAGGCGGGATCCGTCCCGACGGCATCCGCCGGGGTCGGGAACTCCCCCGCCGCGGGATCGTCGACGAGCACCACGCCGGGCGCGGTGTCCAGGATCTCGCGGGCGTGCACGGCGTCGACCACGTTCTCGAACCGGGCCCGTACCGTCAGCGAATTCCCGGTCAGTACGGGCACCTGTACGCAGGTCACCGCCACCGGGAGCCGGTCCAGCCCGAGGATCCGGCGGGTCTGCGCCCGTACCGCCAGCTCGTGCGAGGACCAGCCGTCCTCGCGCAGCTCACCGGACCACGGCACGACGTTGAGGGCCAGCGGCGCCGCGAAGGGGCCGGTGTCCTCGCCCACGGCGGCGCGTACGTCCCCGGGCTGCTCGCCCAGCGAGGTGCCCGCGACCAGCGACAGCTGGCGGCGCAGCGTCTCGGTGCCGGCCCGACCGGCGGCGCTCGCGGCCTGGTACGTGGAGACGGCCAGCTCGGCGAGGCCGTACTCGGCGTGCAGCGCGCCGAGGGAGGCGATCATCGCGGCGGTCACGGTGTCCGGGGCGGCGACGATCCCGCGCGGGCGCATCCGTACGGCGTGGGCGTTGATCTCGGGCACCACCAGGGGCACCTCGGGATCCTCCCGGAAGGCGTCGGACTGGTCCACGACGACGGTGCCGCGCGCGGCGACCACGGGAGCCCAGCGGGCCGAGATGTCGGCCGGGGTCAGGAAGAGGGCGACGTCGCCCACGCCGAAGCCGTCGAAGGCGTCCTCGGTGAGGGCGAACACCTCTGTTTCCTCCGCACGGACGGCCAGCATGCGGCCGGCCGAACGCGCGGAGGCGATCAGGCGGATCTCGCCCCAGACGTCCGCCCGCAGGGACAGCATCCGGAGCAGGACGGTGCCGACCGCTCCGGTCGCCCCGACCACGGCGAGCGCCGGGCCGGAGGACCGGGCGGAGGTCATCGTCCGGTGCCTCCGTAGACGACGGCCTCGTCGCTGTCGGAGTCGAGACCGAAGGCCGTGTGCACGGCGCGGACGGCCTCGTTGACGTCGTCCTGGCGGGTCACGACCGAGATGCGGATCTCGGAGGTCGAGATCAGCTCGATGTTGACGCCCGCGTCGGACAGCGCCTGGAAGAAGGAGGCGGTGACGCCCGGGTTCGTCTTCATGCCCGCGCCGACCAGGGAGATCTTGCCGATCTGGTCGTCGTAGCGCAGGGAGTCGAAGCCGATCTGGCCCTTCGCCTTCTCCAGGGCGTCGATGGCCTTGTGGCCCTCGGCCTTGGGGAGCGTGAAGGAGATGTCGGTGAGGCCCGTGGAGGCCGCCGACACGTTCTGCACGATCATGTCGATGTTGATCTCGGCGTCCGCGATGGCGCGGAAGATCGCCGCGGCCTCGCCCGGCTTGTCCGGGACGCCGACGACCGTGATCTTGGCTTCGGAGACGTCGTGAGCGACTCCGGAGATGATGGCGTGCTCCACCTGGTCGTCCCCTTGCGGCTTCTCGTTGCTGACCCAGGTGCCGCGCAGTCCGGAGAAGGACGAGCGGACGTGGATCGGGATGTTGTATCGGCGTGCGTACTCGACACAGCGGTGGAGCAGCACCTTGGAACCGGAGGCGGCGAGCTCCAGCATGTCCTCGGAGGAGATCCAGTCGATCTTCTTGGCCTTCTTCACGACGCGGGGGTCCGCGGTGAAGACGCCGTCGACGTCGGTGTAGATCTCGCAGACCTCGGCGTCCAGCGCGGCGGCGAGCGCCACGGCGGTGGTGTCCGAGCCGCCGCGGCCCAGGGTGGTGATGTCCTTGGAGTCCGCGGACACGCCCTGGAAACCGGCGACGATGGCGATGTTGCCCTCGTCCAGCGCGGTGCGGATACGGCCCGGCGTGACATCGATGATGCGCGCTTTGTTGTGGACCGAGTCGGTGATGACGCCTGCCTGGCTACCGGTGAACGACTGGGCCTCGTGGCCCAGGTTTTTGATCGCCATGGCCAGCAGGGCCATGGAGATCCGCTCTCCGGCGGTCAGCAGCATGTCGAATTCGCGCCCGGCAGGCATCGGGGATACCTGCTCGGCGAGATCGATCAGCTCGTCCGTCGTGTCGCCCATCGCGGACACCACGACGACCACTTGGTGGCCGTCCTTCTTGGCATCCACGATCCGCTTGGCGACGCGCTTGATGCCCTCGGCATCGGCTACGGAGGAGCCTCCGTACTTCTGCACGACAAGGCCCACGTGCGCTCCTCGCTCAGTCCGTCTCATTGCTGGTGCAGTCTAACGAGCGACCGGGATCCGACCGCCTCGTACCACATCATGAGACGAACGGACCAAAGGATGAGTTCCCCCGGCCGCGGCACGGCCGGCGGCTCGCGGTCACTTGCGGCCGAGGCCGCCCAGCTCCTCGGCCATGACCTGGCCGGCCTGCTCCGCCAGGTCGTCCTCGGTCAGGTCCTCGTCCGTGTCGAGGCCGTCCAGGGCGGCGAGCGGCTGGTTCAGGCGTACGTGCGCGATCAGCGACTGGAGGGCGCGCAGGGTGGCCGAGGCCGTCGGGCCCCAGTTGGTGAAGTACGAGAACTGCCACCACCACAGCGCCTCGGTGACGCGGCCCTCCTGGAGGTGGATGAGGCCGTGCCGCAGGTCGGCGACCACGTCGGCCAGGTCGTCGGAGATCCGGTGCGCCACCGGGGCCTTGCGCGGCTCGTACGGGTCGAAGACCTCGGAGTAGACGTCGACCGGCTCCAGCATGATCGCGAAGCGCTCGCGCAAATCGTCCACGTCCGGCTCCGGGCCCAGGTCGGGCTCGTAGCGTTCCTCGGGCAGCACGTCCTGGTACGCGCCCAGCCGGCCGCCCGCCAGCAGCAGCTGGGAGACCTCCAGGAGGAGGAAGGGCACGGCGCTGTCCGGGTCCTCGCCCTTGGCCACCTCGGTGACCGCGACGATGAAGGACTCGATCTGGTCCGCGATCGAGGCCGCGAAGTCGTCCGGATCCTGTCCCAGGGCGTGCAGCGTTGCGTCAGACATCGAGAAGTCGCCTTCCTTCAAAGGCCCGCCCGAGCGTGACCTCGTCCGCGTACTCCAGATCTCCCCCGACGGGGAGCCCGCTGGCCAGGCGGGTGACCTTCAGGCCCATGGGCTTGATCATGCGGGCGAGGTAGGTGGCGGTCGCCTCGCCCTCCAGGTTCGGGTCGGTGGCCAGGATCAGCTCGGTCACCTCGCCGTCCGCCAGTCGCGCCAGCAGCTCGCGGATGCGCAGGTCGTCGGGGCCGACGCCCTCGATCGGGCTGATCGCGCCGCCGAGGACGTGGTACTTGCCCCGGAACTCGCGGGTCCGCTCGATCGCGACGACGTCCTTCGGCTCCTCGACGACACAGATGACCGTGGTGTCGCGGCGCGGATCGCGGCAGATGTTGCACCGCTCCTCCTGCGCCACGTTCCCGCACACCGCGCAGAACCGGACCTTCTCCTTGACCTCCAGCAGCGCGTGCGCGAGGCGGCGGACGTCGGTGGGCTCGGCCTGCAGGATGTGGAAGGCGATCCGCTGCGCGCTCTTGGGCCCGACGCCGGGCAGCCTGCCCAGTTCGTCGATCAGGTCCTGGACCACGCCTTCGTACAACGGACTGCCTTCTTTCTTGGTCGGTGTGCCGGTCGGTGTGCGGTCGGTGTGCGGTCGGTACTAGAACGGGAGGCCGGGGATGCCGCCGCCGCCCAGACCCTGGGCGAGGGGGCCCAGCTTCTGCTGCTGCAGTGCCTGCGCATTCTCGTTGGCCGCCTGCACCGCCGCCACCACCAGGTCGGCAAGGGTTTCGGTGTCGTCCGGATCCACGGCCTTCGGGTCGATCACCAGGGCGCGCAGCTCGCCGGAGCCGGTCACGGTCGCCTTGACGAGACCGCCGCCGGCCTGGCCCTCGACCTCGGCCTGCGCCAGCTCTTCCTGGGCCGCGGCGAGGTCCTGCTGCATCTTCTGGGCCTGCTGGAGCAGCTGCTGCATGTTGGGCTGGCCACCACCGGGAATCACAGGTAACTCACTCCATACCGTCGGGACGCTTGGTCAATCCGAGCCTACGTGCTCCCCGGGCGCCGCGCCCTACGCCGTGAGGACCAACTCTTTCGAGTGAGAGACGGGGCGCACGCGTACCTGATGGAGCCCTCCTTGTGGGCGGAAATCGCGGGATTCGGCGCCCACTGCGCGTCATTCGAAGGTAGGAAGAGCATGCGCACCATTGCGCACACGCGCACCACCACACGTCAGCGCAGGCAGAGGGAGTGCCGGGTGAGCCAGCCGGAGATGCAGCCCGAGGGGCCACCCCGGGATCCCCGCGAGGAAGGCGGCGGACCTATGGCGGCGGGCGATCTCACCGGTCGGCCCTTCCCCCTGGGGGACTGGGGCGAGCCCGCGGAGCGGCTGGACGAGCTCTACCGGCGGGTCGAGGCCGACGCGCTGCGCACCGCCGAGTGGTACCTGTCCGACCGGGCGTGGAAGCGCCGCGGTGCGCGGGTGATGCGTGTCGGCGCGGCCGCCGGCGCGATCACGGGCGCCGCGATGCCGCTGCTGGAGCTGACGGGCTCGGCGCCGGGCGCGTCCTCGTACGGGTTCCTGGCGCTGCTGCTGGGCGCGGCCTGCCTGGCCTGCGACCGGTTCTTCGGGCTGACCTCGGGCTGGATGCGGGACGTCGCCACCGCGCAGGCCGTGCAGAGGCGTCTGCAGACCCTCCAGTTCGACTGGGCCTCGGAGAACGTGCGCGAGGTGCTCGGCCCGACGGAGGGCACGGCGAGCGAGGCCGCGGAGCGCTGCCTCACCGTCCTGCGGCGGTTCTCGGAGGACGTGACGGAGCTGGTGCGGTCGGAGACCGCGGAGTGGATGGTGGAGTTCAGCTCGGGCCCGGCACCGCTGGTGATGCAGTCGCTGGGCGCGGGCGGCTCCCGACCGGACGCGTACGTCCCCCCGGCCCGCTTCCCCCTCCCCCCGGGCACCCGCCCGAACATGCCCCGCCAACGCCCCCCGGAACAACCCCGCTGACCCCCCTGGGCCCAAGCCTTCCCAGCCCCGCCGACGCTTGAGCCCCGGGGCCTTCCACCCCCGCCGACGTTCGAGGCGCGGGGTCCGGGGCGGAGCCCCGAGTCTTCTCAGCCCGCCCGGCGCTTGAGGACCGGGGTCCGGGGCGGAGACCCGGGGAACGGAGGAAGGGCGGGGCGGGGACCTGCTCCGCACAGCGGAACCCGCACCCCGCCCCATCCTGCACCCCGCACCCCCACAGGGAACCGACCGCGGTCAGCTGAAGATGATCATCGACCCCTGGCCGAGACTCCGCGTGGCCGCCGCATGCAACCCCAACCACACGTGCCGCTCCCGCGCGAACGGACTGTCGTCGTACGGAATCGGCCCCGCCGGCTCCTCCAACGACGTCGGCCGCCCCGGCGGCGCCGGCGCCGCCGGCGGATTCCCCGGGTCTATCCCGATGGCCGGGGCCACGAACAGCAGCTCCCGCAGCAGCCCCTGCGCGGACCCCAGCGGCCCGCCCCCCGCCAACAGCTCCTCGTTGGCCAGCGGCACCGCGAAGTCCACCGGGACGTACGCCCCCGCGTGGTCGTAGTGCCAGACCAGGTGCGACTGCTGCGCCGTGGGCTCGAACATCTCCAGGAGCTGCTCGTAGTCCCCGCCGAGCTCGTCCACCGGGGTCACCGGCAGCCCGCAGAGCTGGAGCAGGTACGCCCGCCGCAGGAAGTGCAGGGCGTCGTAGTCGAATCCGGCCACCGGGGCGACGTCCCCCGACAGCCCCGGCATGTACGCGAACACCGGCACGGACGGCAGTCCGGCCTCGCCCAGCGCCTTGTCGTACGAGGCGATCTCTTCCGCGAAGGGGTTGTCGGGGCTGTGGCACAGCACGTCGACAAGGGGGACCAGCCACAGGTCACAGGCCACGCGGGCTCCGATCAGTCGTTGTCGCCGATCGAGCCAGAGTAGTGCGCCGAACACACTCCGCGAAGGGGTGCGGAGAGAACCTCGGCGAACAGAGGCCCCCGCGAACCGCGCGCGAACCGGCCGGCCGCCGACCAGCCACGGCACGACCACGGCACGGCCACGGCGCGGCCACGGCACGGCCACAGGGCGCCCGCGGCAGGCCCCGGGACGCCCACGGGCACGACCCCGGACCCCTCAGAGCCCGGCGGCCCAGTCCAGCCCGTGCTGGTTGTACGCGTGCACGATCCGCCGCACCGCGTCGGCGTCCGCCAGCGTCACCGCGTCCACGAGGTCGGTGTGCCCGTCCCACAGCGCGTCCCGCAGCCGCGGATCGCGCTGGAGGTGCGGCACGGCGAAGACCCAGCACTGCACCCGGATCCGGTGCAGGAAATCGGAGATGTAAGCGTTGCCGACCAGCGCGCTCAGTTCCCGCCAGAAGCGCAGGTCGTAGCCGATCAACACTTCGAGCGAACCGCTGCGCGCCGCCTTCTGCGCCTCCTCGGCCCGGCGGCGCACCGACACCAGCTTCTCGCCGCAACCCGCCCCGGCGCCCCGCTCGGCGAGCTGGCGGAATATCCCGTCCACGACCAGCGAGCGGGCCTCCACCATTCCCCGGAAGTCGTCCACGGAGAAGACCCGCACGCGGAACCCGCGGTGCTGGACCAGTTCGAGCAGCCCCTGCGCCGACAGGTCCACCAGCGCCTCGCGGACCGGGGTCGCGGAGACCCCGTACTGCTCGGCGATCTGCTTGACGGTGAACTCGGTCCCCGGCGGCAGGCGTCCCGCGAGCACCTCGTCACGCAGCGCGTCCGCGATCTGCTGGCGAAGTGTGTTGCGGGTGACAGCTCCGCTGCCTGGCATAAGGGTCCGTCTCCTGTAGTAGAACTCCGGACACCTTAGGCCAGACACCCCGGCCGAAACCGATCGATGGGCGGTCGATATGCGGATCCACCGCCCACCTGCCGCCCGCTACGCGGACGTGGCGGGCACGAGCGACGTGGCCGGCCTACGCGGTGTGCCGGTCCGCGACCGTCAGCGCCTCGTCGAGGATGGCCAGGCCTTCCTTCGCCTCCGCCTCCGTGATGTTGCACGGGGGAACGACGTGGGTGCGGTTCATGTTGACGAACGGCCACAGGCCGGACGCCTTGCAGGCCGCGGCGAACTCGGCCATCGGCGCGTTGTCCGCCCCGGCCGCGTTGTACGGGACGAGCGGCTCGCGCGTCTCCTTGTCCCGTACGAGCTCCAGCGCCCAGAAGGTGCCGAGCCCGCGTACCTCGCCGACGGACGGGTGCCGCTCGGCGATCTCGGCGAGCGCGGGGCCGATCACGTTCTCACCGAGGTGGGCGGCGTGCTCGACGACACCCTCCTCCTCCATCGTGTTGATGGTGGCGACGGCGGCGGCGCAGGCCAGCGGGTGGCCGGAGTACGTCAGTCCGCCCGGGTAGGGGCGGGTGGCGAAGGTCTCGGCGATGGCGCCGGAGATGGCGACGCCGCCGAGCGGCACGTACCCGCTGTTCACGCCCTTGGCGAAGGTGATCAGGTCGGGGGTGACGTCCCAGTGCTCGGCGGCGAACCACTTGCCGGTACGGCCGAAGCCGGCCATGACCTCGTCCAGGACGAAGACGATGCCGTGGCGGTCGCAGAGTTCGCGCACGCCCGCGAGGTAGCCGGCCGGCGGGGTCATGATGCCGGCGGTGCCGGGCACGCTCTCCAGGATGATCGCGGCGATGGTCCCGGGACCCTCGAAGGCGATGGTGTCGGCGAGGTGGGCGAGGGCGCGCTCGCACTCCTCGGCCTCGGTGGTGGCGTGGAACGGCGAGCGGTAGAGGAACGGGCCCCAGAAGTGCACGACGCCGGCGGCGGCCGTGTCGGAGGGCCAGCGGCGCGGGTCGCCGGTGAGGTTGATCGCGGCGGCGGTGGCGCCGTGGTACGAGCGGTAGGTGGAGAGCACCTTGGCGCGCCCGGTGTGCAGGCGGGCCATGCGGACGGCGTTCTCGACGGCCTCGGCGCCGCCGTTGGTGAAGAAGATCTTGTCGAGGTCGCCGGGGGTCCGCTCGGCGATGAGGCGTGCGGCCTCGGAGCGGACGTCGACGGCGAAGCCGGGGGCCAGGGTGCACAGGCGTGCGGCCTGCTCCTGGATCGCGGCGACGACCTTGGGGTGCTGGTGGCCGATGTTGGTGTTGACCAGCTGGGAGGAGAAGTCGAGGAAGCGGTTGCCGTCGTAGTCCCAGAAGTACGACCCCTCGGCCCCGGCGACGGCGAGCGGGTCGATCAGGGCCTGGGCGGACCAGGAGTGGAAGACGTGCTTCCGGTCGGCGTCCTTGACTTCGGCAAGGGTGTGCGGGGCGGAGTGAGGGGTCATGTCGTCACGCTAGAAGTGTGCAGGTGGGGGGCGATATCGGCGGACTGTATGGGGGTGGGGGGCGGGTCTCGGCAGTCTGTCGGTATCGGACCGCCGGAGGCCCTCTATTGACAGCATCCTGTCGATAAGACAGAATGCTGTCATATCGATGCTCCAGCCGTTTCTCACCGCTCTCGCACCTCTCCCACCTCACCGGAGGCGAAGAACATGAACGAGACGACGCACGACTCCCGACGGGAATCCGACCGCAAGCCGGTCCACCTGGCCGTCTACGACACGTACGCGGACTGGGAGACCGGCCACACCACGGCCCACCTCACCCAGCGCGGCCACGGGATCCGCACGGTCGGCACGGCCGCCGGGCAGCCGGTGACCACCATGGGCGGTGTGCGGATGCTGCCCGACATGGCACTGTCCGAGCTGCGGCCGGAGGACTCCTCGCTGTTGATCCTCACCGGGGCCGAGCTGTGGGACGCGGGCGACGAACTGGCGCCGTTCGCGGCGAAGGCGGCGGAGTTCCTGGCCGCCGGGGTCCCGGTCGCGGCGATCTGCGGGGCCACCGCCGGGCTCGCGCGGGCGGGCGTACTGGACGACCGGGCCCACACCAGCGCGGCCTCCTTCTACCTGGCGCCACAGCCCGGGTACGGGGGCGCCGAGCGCTACGTCGAGGCGGACGCGGTCACGGACGGGGACCTGATCACGGCGGGGCCGACGGAACCGGTGGCGTTCGCCCGGGAGGTCTTCGCGCGGCTGGACGTGTACGAGCCGGACGTGCTCGACGCGTGGTACCGGCTGTTCCACGACTCGGACGAGAGCGCGTTCCCCGTGCTGATGGCGGCCACGGAGTCGGGCGATGCCTGAGTCCGAGTCCGAGTCCGGGTCCGAGTCCGGGCCTGAGCCCGATCCCGTGACCGAGTCCGTGCCCGATCCCGTGGCCGAGTCCGAGTCCGAGTCCGTGCCCGATCCCGTGGCCGAGTCCGAGTCCGTGCCCGATCCCGTGACCGACGGCGTGCCCGAGCCCGGATCCCTGCGGGCCCGTCAGGATCTGCTGAGCCGCACCGCACTCGGGGTGTTCCGGCTGAACGGCCAGTTCCTCTCCGTCTCGGAGGAACTGGCCCGGCCGGCCGGGCTGACCGCGGCCTGGTGGCAGGTCCTGGGCGCGGTGCTGCGCGAACCCCTCCCGGTGGCGGGCATCGCCCGTGCGATGGGCATCACCCGGCAGAGCGTCCAGCGCATCGCGGACCTGCTGGCCGCGAAAGGCCTGGCGGAGTACGTCCCGAACCCGGCCCACCGCAGGGCGAAACTGCTCCGCCCTACGGAAGAGGGGCGCGCTGCGATCGCCCGCATCGGCCCGGGCCACGCCTCCCTGGCCACTCGTCTGGAGGCCGAACTGGGCGAAGCCGCCTTCGCGGAAACGGCCCGCGTCCTGGAACGCCTCTCGGCGGCCCTCGACACGGTGACCGCTCCCTCCGGCCCCGTCGACGTCTGAGGCGCGAAGTCACGCGAAGAACACCGACCTTGGAGCTCTCAGGTACCCCTCGTCATACCTGAGAGCTACGTGCGAACACGGCTCCCCAGCGTGACGCCGACGACGGGCCCTGATTTCTAACTTCGGTTCAAGAGAAGAGCGCGGAGTGCTCTTCCGGACCGAAGGAAGAAGACATCATGGCGGCGCGGGGGACGGGCACGGCGGGAACGGCAGGCGCGGCACGAACGACAGGCACGGCAGACGGGGCACCGACGGCGGGTACGAGGAGCGGTAGTCGCGGCCGCAGGCGTCGCACCCTGCTGGCCGCGCTGGTCGCCTCGGCGGTCATATTCCCGGTCTCCGCCGCCGCCTCCGCCGACGTCCCCGCTCCCCCACCGGCCGCGTTCGCCGAGGACGCCGCACCGCACAGCCGGTACGCGGCCAACCGCGCCGGTCTCGCCGAAGCGGCCCGGATGGCCGAGGAGGCGGGCCGGACGGGCCGGGCCGCCAGGCTCCGCGCCATGGAGGCGGACGGCACGGCCCAGTTCCTCGCCTTCGACGGCCGCGGCAGGGGGCGGGCCGTCGAGGTGCTCGGGGATCTGGAGAGCGCCGACCGGATCGCCGTTCTGGTGCCCGGTTCCGATACGACCCTGGACACCTACCAAAGGTTCCGTGCCGGGGCCGTCGCCCTTGGGCAGCGCCTCCAGGCCGAGCATCCACGCTCCGCCGTGGTGGCCTGGCTCGGGTACGACACCCCCGGCACGGTCAGTACGACCGTCCTGACCGCCGACCGGGCGGACGAGGCCGCATCCGAACTGGCTCCTTTCCTCAACCGGTTGACCGGCATGACCGCGCCCGGCTCACGGCTCTCGCTGCTCTGCCATTCGTACGGATCCGTGGTCTGCGCCCGTACGCCGACCGGGCCCGCGGTCACCGCCATCGCGCTGTTCGGCAGCCCGGGCACGGGAGCCGAGTCCGCCGACGAGCTGCCGACGGGCGCCCGCGTCTGGGCCGGGCGCGGCGGCGCGGACTGGATCTCCGGCGTCCCGCACGTGCGGCTCGGCGGGATCGGCTTCGGGGCCGATCCCGTCGACCCCGCCTTCGGGGCCTGGGTGTTCGCCGCGGGTCCCGGCGGGCACAGCGACTACCTCAAGCCCGGCACCGAGTCCCTCGACGGCCTGGCCGCGATCGTCCTCGGTACCGCCCCGGAGGGCCGCCATGCGTAAGCTCCGCGCCCGTTGGGCCGTTGTGGCCGCCCGGATCGATGAGGGCACCCCCGCCGACCGGGACCGGAGCGTGGATGCGCTGCGGGCCGTCGCGATCCTGGGCGTGGTCCTCGGGCACTGGCTCGTCACCGCGCTGACCACCACCGACGGCGGTCTGAGCACCACCAGTCCGCTGGCGCACATGCCCTGGCTGGCCCCGGTGTCCTGGGTGTTCCAGACCCTGGCCGTCTTCTTCCTGGTCGGCGGTCAGGTCGCGGCCAAGGGCTACGCCTCGGCGCGGGCCCGCAAGTGCTCGTACCGCACCTGGGTGGGGCAGCGGCTGGGGAGGCTCTTCCGGCCGGTCGCGGCCGTGCTCGTGCTGTGGGCCGCGGTCGCGGCCGGGATGCTGATCGGCGGTGTGGAACCGAGCACCGTGTGGACGCTGCTGAGGCTCGTCCTGTCGCCGCTGTGGTTCCTGCTGGTGTTCGCGGCGCTCACGGCGGCGACGCCGCTGGTGGCACGGCTCAGCCCGGTGTGGCCGGCGGCCGTGGTCGCGGGGGTGGACGTGTGGCGGTTCGGGTTCGGGGGGCCCGAGTGGGTCGGCTGGGTGAACGTGGGCGCCGGCTGGCTCGTCCCCTACGCGCTGGGCGCCGCCTGGGCCTCCGGCTCGTTCGCCGGCCGCCGCTCACCGGCCCTGCTCCTGGGTGGGGGAGCCGTGTCCGCTGCCGCACTGGTCCTCTGGGGCGGGTACCCGGCGTCCATGGTCGGTGTCCCCGGGGCCGCGGTGTCGAATCTGAACCCGCCGACGCTCGCGGCGGTCGCCTTCGGCCTGGCCCAGTGCGGGCTGGCGCTGCTCGTGCGCGAGCCGTTGGCACGGGCCATGCGGCGGCCGGCCGCCTGGGCGAAGGTGGCCCTGGTGAACCTCTCCGCGATGACGGTCTTCCTGTGGCACCAGACCGCCATGATGGCCGTCACCTCCCTCGGGCTGCTCGTGTCCGCCGATCTGCCCGGGCTGCACACGGTGCCCGGGTCCCCGGGCTGGATAGCGGCCCGCCTGCTGTGGCTGCCCGTCTTCGCCGCGGCCCTGACGCTCTGCTGGGCCGCGTTCCGGGCCTACGAACAGGGCGCCCGTCCCCGGCGGCGCCCGGACCGCGTGGTCACGGCCTCCGGCCCTTCCCTGCCGTCCGGACCGACCGCGCCCGCACAGGCGGGCCCGGCTGCCCGCGCCGCGCATGAGCACCGGTCCCCGCTCGCCCACGTCTCCGGCCGGGGAGCCGTCCATGTCTAGGCTGGCCCGTGTGATCACACAGCCCTCGCCCCCGACCGACCGTGCGCATCCCGGCAGCGTTCGGGAAGGCTCCGACGGCGTCGCCCACACGGGCCGTTGGTCGCGCTTGCAGGCGGTGGCGATTGAGCTGACCAGCATGGACCGGGATCCGCTTCCCCCGCTGTCCCGGCCCCACTGGCTGGCCCGGCTGCCCCATGTGGTGGTCGTCTACCTGGCGTTGTTCTTCGGTTTCCTCACCACGGAGCAGCTTCAGGAGCACTACCACGTCACGGGCGGTCCACCGCTGGTCCTCGCGATCGCGACGGGCGTCTCCATAGGCCTCGCGATGTTCCGCCCGATCGCGGCGTGGTGGCTCGGCCTGCTCTCCGCCGGCCTCATCGCCTGGTTGATCCACGACCAGGTCGGACCGGGGCAGAGCTGGCCCTGGATGCCGGGCGGGATCTTCGCGTTCGCCCCGGTGCTGCTGCTGGTCGCCCTCAGGGTGCCGGCGCGGGTGACCGTCTGGGTCACCGGTGTCACGCTGGCCCTCACCGGGCTCGCCGAGCTGGCCTTGAAGCCGGAGCGCAGCGCGACCACGCTCCCGAGCACCGCTCTCCTCTTCGGCTTCGTCGCACTCCTCGGCTACGCGCTGCGCGCCCTGCGCCTGGCCCGTGGCGAGCTGGTCGAGCAGGAGACCCTCACCGAGGAGGAGCGGGCCCGGCGCACCCTGCTGGAGGAGCGCAGCCGGATCGCGCGCGAGCTGCACGACGTCGTCGCGCACCACATGTCCGTCATCTCGATCCAGGCACAGGTCGCCCCGCACCTCGTGGAGAATCCGTCCGAGGAGCTCAAGGAGAACCTGGCGGGCATACGGGAGAACGCGCTGGAGGCCCTGACGGAGCTGCGCCGGGTGCTGGGCGTGCTGCGTTCCGAGCAGCCTGACGATCCGGCGAGCCCCCATCATCCGCAGCCCACCCTGGCCGAGCTGGACGGCCTCGTGGACAACGTGCGGGGGGCCGGGCTCGACGTCACCGTCGAAGTGGCCGGGGTGCGAAGGGCGTTGACTCCGGGCGCGGAACTGACCGCGTACCGCATCGTCCAGGAGGCGCTCAGCAACTGCCTGCGTCACGCGCCCGGTTCGCGGGTGGAGGTCGGTATCGCGTACGGGCCGCGCGAGCTGCACCTGTGCGTCGCCAACTCCGCGCCGACCCGGCCGGTCCCGCCCTCGCACGGCGCGGGGCACGGGCTGCTGGGGATGCGGGAGCGGGCGGGCATGCTGGGGGGCGAACTGGCCGCCGGCCCGTGCCCCGACGGCGGGTACGAGGTGTCCGCCGTACTTCCGATGGATGCGCCGTCGCCGCCCGGCGGTTCCTCCCCCGAGCCGAAGAGGACATCATGACCACCCCGATCAAGGTGATGATCGCCGACGACCAGATGATGGTCCGGCAGGGCTTCACCGTGCTCCTCAATGCCCAGCCGGACATCGAGGTGGTCGGCCAGGCCGTGGACGGTGCCGATGCCGTGGCGAAGGTCGCCGAGCTGGCGCCGGACGTGGTCCTGATGGACATCCGCATGCCGGGGATGGGCGGCATCGAGGCCACGTCCGTCATCACCGGTGTCGCGGGATCCGAGGTGAAGGTGCTCGTGCTGACCACCTTCGATCTCGACGAGTACGTGTACGAGGCGCTGCGGGCCGGAGCCTCCGGCTTCCTGCTCAAGGACGCGTCGGCGGACCAGCTCGCGGAGGCGGTGCGGGTGGTCGCGGCCGGGGAGGCGCTGCTGTCGCCGAACATCACGAAGCGGCTGATCACCGAGTTCTCCCGGCTGGGGGCGCCGCGAGCGCCGTCGCGGGCGCGGATCGACGAACTGACCGGTCGGGAGACCGAGGTGCTGTCGCTGGTCGCCCAGGGCCTGTCCAATGCGGAGATCGCCTCGCACCTGACCGTGGCGGAGCAGACGGTGAAGACCCATGTGGGCCGGATCCTGGTGAAGCTGGGACTGCGGGACCGCACTCAGGCGGCGGTGTTCGCGTACGAGACGGGTCTGGTCCGTCCCGCGGGCTACTGATCTGCCCCGGGTAGTACTTGAGGGGGACGCCGGGAAATCCCCATCTGCGGCGACGCGGGCTACGGGATCGCGGACCTACGGTTCTGCTATGACCGAGACGACCACCGGGGGGACAGCCCGGACACCCGAGTTCCGACTGGCATCGGGGGTGATCGAGACCCTGCGCCAGGACCTCGTCACGAATGCCTTCGCCTACCGGCCGCTGCCGCTCCAGGAGACGCCAGGGCGGTTCGTGCGGCGCCTTCCCCGCCCGATACGCGCGTACTTCCCGTGGACGCGGTACGCGATGGTGGGGGCGCTGGCGCTCTTCATCATCGTGTTCACGGCGGGCTCGCAGTCGAGCTACCTGGGGGATGCCGGCGAGCTGCTCATGGGGATGATGGCCGCGGCCCCGGTCGTCATGACGCTCGTCCGGCCGGTGGCCGCGTGGTGGGCGGCGGTCGCGCTGACACTGGTGTTCGCCGCGCTCGGCGGTGGCTCGAGTTGGCCGTGGACCCCGGGCGGCTTCCTCGCGTACGTCGCCGTGATGGTCCTCGTCACCTTGCGGACCGGGCCCCGGGTGGCGGCCTGGATGTGGACGCTGACCCTCGCGCTGGGTTTCGCCGTCTCGGTGGTGTTCAGGAACGGCTCCGGGTACGGGTACGGGACGAATCTGCCCGAGATGGCGGTGACCTCGGCCTTCGCCCTGGTGATCGCGAGCAGCATCCAGATACGCCGGCACGCCAAGGCGGAGGTGAGCGCGCAGCAGGAGGTCACGGCGGTCGAGCGGGACAGGCGGACGCTGCTGGAGGAGCGGACGACGATCGCGCGGGAGCTGCACGACGTGGTGGCCCACCACATGTCGGTGGTGGCGATCCAGGCGGAGGCGGCGCCGTACCGGGTGAAGAACCCGCCGCCGGAGCTGGAGGCGGCGTTCGTCACCATCCGGGAGAACGCGGTGGCGGCCCTGACCGAGCTGCGGCGGGTGCTGGGCGTGGTGCGCTCCGCGGACTACGAGGCGCCGGACGCCCCGCAGCCGACGCTGGCCTCGCTGGACGGGCTGTTGGCCAATGTGCGCGAGGCCGGGCTGAGCGTGGAGAAGACGGTGACGGGCGCGGTGCGGGAGCTGCCGCAGGGAGTGGAGCTGTCGGCGTACCGGATCATCCAGGAGGCCCTGAGCAACACCCTGCGGCACGCGCCCGGCGCGGTCGCCGGGGTGGAGGTCAGCTACGTACTGGGCGGGTTGGGGATACGGATCGTCAACGAGGCGCCGACCGGGGACGTGCGGCCCTCGCCGGGCGCGGGGCACGGGATCACCGGGATGCGGGAGCGGGTGGCCATGTTGGAGGGGGAGATGACGGTCGGTCCGACGGCCGGAGGGGGGTATGAGGTGGCGGTGTTCATACCCGTGCCGAGTCGGCCGGCTCCGGCCCCGGCGGCGCCCGAAGAGGGTTCGGCATGACGATCAGGGTGCTGATCGTCGACGACCAGATGATGGTGCGCGAGGGGTTCTCCGTCCTGCTCAATGCCATGGAGGGCATCGAGGTGGTCGGTGAGGCGGTCGACGGCCGGGAGGCGGTCGCGCAGGTGGCGGCGCTGCGGCCGGACGTGGTCCTGATGGACATCCGGATGCCGGAGATGAACGGGCTGGAGGCGACACGGGAGATCGTGGCCGCGGACACAGACGCGAAGGTGCTGGTCCTGACGACCTTCGACCTCGACGAGTACGTGTACCAGGCGCTGCGGGCCGGGGCCTCCGGGTTCCTGCTCAAGGACGCGTCGGCCCGTCAGCTAGCGGACGGGGTGCGGGTCGTGGCCGCCGGGGAGGCCTTGCTGGCGCCCTCGGTGACCAAGCGGCTGATCTCGGAGTTCTCGAAGCTCTCGGAGGCGCGCAGGTTCACCGATCCGGCGGGGGTCGGGGAGTTGACGGAGCGGGAGACGGAGGTGCTGGTACTGATCGCGCAGGGACTGTCCAACGCGGAGATAGCCGACCGGCTCGTGGTCGCCGAATCGACGATCAAGACGCATGTGAGCCGGATCCTGGTGAAGCTGGGCCTCCGGGACCGCACCCAGGCGGCGGTGTTCGCCTACGAGACCCGGCTGGTCACTCCGTCGTAGGGTGCGGGGATGGGCTTTGATCCGTGGGACGCGGAGTTCGTCGCCGATCCTTATCCGGCGTACCGGGAGTTGCGGGAGCAGGGGCGGGCCCTGTGGTGGGAGGCCACGGGGCAGTGGCTGGTGCCGCACTACGACGACGTGAGTGCGCTGCTGCGGGACCGGCGGCTGGGGCGGACCTACCTGCACCGGTTCTCGCACGAGGAGTTCGGACGCGAGGCCCCGCCGGCGGAACACGAGCCCTTCCACGTGCTCAACGGCAACGGCCTGCTGGACCTGGAGGATCCCGCGCACGCGCGGGTGCGCAGGCTCGTGGCGAAGGCCTTCACCCCGCGCACGGTGGAGCGGCTCGTGCCCGCCGTGCGGAGCCTCGCCGAGGGGCTGGTGGGGCGGCTGCTCGCGGACGGGGGCGGGGATCTGCTCACGACCGTCGCCGAGCCGCTGCCGGTGGCCGTGATCGCGGAGCTGTTGGGGATTCCGGAGGCGGACCGGGGGCTGCTGCGGCCGTGGTCTGCGGACATCTGCGGGATGTTCGAGCTCCGGCCCGACGAGGAGACGGCGCGGCGGGCGGTGCGGGCGAGCGTGGAGTTCAGTTCCTACCTGCGGGGCCTGATCGCCGAACGGCGGGCGCGTCCGGGGGAGGATTTGATCTCCGGGCTGATCGCCGCCCACGATGAGGAGGGCCGGCTCAGCGAGCAGGAGATGATCTCCACCTGCGTGCTCCTGCTGAACGCCGGCCACGAGGCGACGGTCAACACGACCGTCAACGGGTGGTGGGCGCTGTTCCGCAATCCGGCCGGTTTGGCGGACCTCAGGCGCAATCCCGAAAAGTTGTCCACAGCTGTGGATGAACTCATGCGCTACGACACGCCCCTGCAGATGTTCGAACGCTGGGTGCTCGACGAGATCCGGATCGGGGACACCGTCATCCCCCGCGGTGCCGAGGTCGCGCTGCTCTTCGGCTCCGCGAACCGGGATCCCGCGCGGTTCGCGGACCCCGACGTGCTGGACCTCGCGCGGGCCGACAATCCGCACCTGAGTTTCGGGGCCGGGATCCACTACTGCCTGGGGGCGCCGCTCGCGCGCCGGGAGCTGGAGGCCTCGTTCGGGGCGCTGCTGGCGGACGGGGTCCCGCCGCTGCGGCTCGTCGAGGAGCCGCGGTGGCGGGACGGGTACGTCATCCGAGGACTGGAGCGGTTGCTGGTCGAGTTCTGAGGGACGGTCTACAACGCGAGGTCGCGGCGGCGCAGGGCCGTGAGTCCGGCAGCCGTCAGGGCGACCGCCAGAACCGTCAGGGTCAGCAGCGGGGACCAGGACAACGACTGCGCGCCCGGGAGTTTCGGCAGGTGGGCGAAGGGCGAGAGGTTCAGGACTGCCTGCGGCAGGCGCAGCGCGGGGCCGATCCAGCCCAGTGCGAGCGCGATCCCGGCGACCGCCCAGGCGCCGGCCGCGTAGTGGGGTGCCGCTCCGAACAGCAACGCCGCGAGGGCTCCGATCACCCAGACCGCGGGGAGCTGCACGAGGGTGGCGCCGATCGTCCCCGGCAGGTCCTGCCCGTGCCCGATGCCCAGGCCGAGCCCCGCCAGCAGCAGGATCAGCGCCGATCCGCCGAAGGCCACGACCAGGTGCCCGCCGGCCCAGCGCAGTCGGCCGACCGCGTTCGCCAGCAGCGGTTCGGCGCGCTGCCCCGACTCCTCGCCGCTCAGGCGCAGTACCGACGCGACGACGTACAGCGCGGCGATCAGCCCGAACATGCCGGCCATCGTGGCGAGGAAGGCGTCGGTGAGCCCGCTCTGCCCGCCCATCCGCTCGATGATCTCCCGGGTCTTCTCGTTGCCGCCGACCAGGTCGGCCGCGCCGTCCGCCATCCCGCCGAAGACGACCCCGGCGATCAGGAAGCCCGCGCTCCAGCCGATGACGCTGCCGCGCTGGAGCCGCCACGCCAGCCCGCCCGCCGTGCCCAGCCGCCCCTCGGCCGGCCCGGGCCTGGCCGGGAGGAAGCCCATGCCCAGGTCTCGGCGCCCGGCCAGCACGTAGGCCGCGCCCGCCTGCGCCACGACGGCCGCGGCGAGCAGTACGAGCACCCACCAGCGGGCCGGGGCGAAGGCCCGTACGTTCTCCACCCAGCCGAGCGGCGAGAGCCAGGTCAGCGGCGAGGTTCCGCCCGCCGTACCGGCGTCGCCCGCCGCCTTCATCACGAAGGCGGCGCCGAGCACGGCGGCCGTGAGCCCCTTCGCGGCGCGGGCGCTCCCGGTCAGCTGGGCGGCGATGGCGGCCGCGCCGGCGAAGAGCATCCCGGTGCCCGCGAGGGCCGCCCCGAGGACGAGCGCGCCGCCCGCGCCCTGCCCGGCGAGGGCGAGCGTGACGAGCAGGGCCACGCAGGTGTTGGCGACGAGCGCGGCGAGCAGGGCCGCGGTCAGCGGGGCCCGCCGCCCCACCATGGCCGCGGAGAGCAGCTCCTGCCGGCCCGTCTCCTCCTCCTCACGGGTGTGCCGGACGACGATCACCAGGCTCATGGAGGCCGCGAGGACAGCGCCGAAGACCCCGGCGCGCCAGGCGGTCAGGCCGCCGAGGGAGTCGCTGAAGACGGGCCCGTACAGGGCGCGCATCGAGCTGTTGGCGTTCATCGAGGCGGCGGCCGCGGCGCGTTCGGCGGCGGTGGAGTACACGCTGCCCAGCGCGCCGGGCATGCTCGCCACCAGCAGCGTGATGCCCAGTACCCAGACCGGCATCATCACGCGGTCGCGGCGCAGGGCGAGCCTCAACAGGGCTCCGGTGCCGGCCAGCCGGTCGTTCCTCATCGCGCCGCTTCTTCCGTGTAGTGCCGCAGGAAGAGTTCTTCGAGGGTGGGCGGCGTCGAGGTCAGCGACCGCACCCCGGAGGCGGTGAGGGACCGCAGTACGGCGTCCAGCTTGTCGGTGTCGGCCTGGAGGCGGACCTTCAGCCCCCGCACCTCGACGTCGTGGACGCCCGGCAGGTGTGCGAGGCCGTTCGGCGGACCGGCGAGCTCGGCCGTGATCGACGTACGGGTGAGGTGGCGCAGTTCGGCGAGGCTGCCGGTCTCCACGGTGCGGCCCCCGCGGATGATGCTGACCCGGTCGCAGAGCGCCTCGACCTCGCTGAGCACGTGCGAGCTGAGCAGGATCGTGCGCCCGGCGGCGCGCGCCTCGGCGACGCAGCCCTGGAAGACCTCCTCCATCAGTGGGTCGAGGCCGGAGGTGGGCTCGTCGAGGATGAGGAGTTCGGCCTCGGAGGCGAAGGCGGCGACGAGGGCGACCTTCTGCCGGTTGCCCTTGGAGTACGTGCGCCCCTTCTTCGTGGGGTCGAGCTCGAACCGCTCCGTGAGCTCGGCGCGGCGGGCCCGGTCGAGGCCGCCGCGCAGGCGCCCGTACAGGTCGATGACCTCGCCGCCGGAGAGGTTGCGCCACAGGGTGACGTCCCCGGGGACGTAGGCGACCCGGCGGTGGAGGGCGACGGCGTCGACCCAGGGGTCCCCGCCGAGGAGTTCGGCGGTGCCGGAGTCGGCGCGCAGCAGGCCCAGCAGGACCCGGATGGTGGTGGACTTGCCGGCTCCGTTGGGGCCGAGGAAGCCGTGGACCTCGCCGGTGGTGACCGAGAGGTCGAGTCCGTCCAGTGCGTGGGTGCGGCCGAACGCTTTGTGGAGTCCGGCGACCCTGATGGCCTTCGTCATACTTCCGAACGTACGCGACTTTCACAAAATTGTGAACTTAAGGAATCGTATAAAGTTTGAAGGGTGGCGAAAGAGATGGCGGTACCGGCGGCACGGGACGAGGAAGCGGTCTCCCGCTTCGTGGAGCGGTTCGCCGCGCAGCTGACCGACGCGGGCATGCAGCGCATGGCCTCGCGCGTCTTCGCGCAGCTGCTGGCCAGCGACGGCGGCGCGATGACCTCGGCGGAGCTGGGCGAGGCGCTGCGGATCAGCCCGGCCGCGGTGTCGGGAGCCGTCTCGTACCTGACCCAGGTCAACATGGTCAGCCGCGAGCGCGAGCCGGGCTCCCGCCGGGACCGGTACGTGCTGCACAACGAGCTCTGGTACGAGACCTTCACCCGGCGGGACCAGATCCTGACCCTGTGGGAGAAGACCCTGCGCGAGGGCGCGGCGAGCCTGGGCGCCGGCTCCCCGGCGGGGGTGCGGGTCGCGGAGACGGCGGAGTTCTTCGAGTTCATGCAGAAGGAACTCCTCGGCCTGATGGACCGCTGGCGCACCCACCGCGCCACCCTCCACCCGGGCTCCTGACCCCGCGCCCCGGTAGAGGACCCGGAGAGCCCCTCACCGCCGGGGCCCCTCACCGCCAGGGCCCCCGCACCGCCGGCACCACCACGCCATCACCGCCGGGGCCTCGCCGCCGGCACCACCACGCCATCACCTCTGGCGCGGCACCGTCAGCCCCCACGCGCCCGGGCGCAGCGTCCACGTGCGGCGCCTGACCGGGCCGGTCACGGCCTGGTCCGCCCGGTAGCGGAAGTCCGGCCCCGACACCGTCACCGACCGCACCCGGGCCACCCGCGGCCCGCCCGCGCCCCCGCCCGGACCGGAGCCCGATCCGGCCCGGACCACCACCTCCGCCAGGCCCTCCCGCGCCGACACCGACACGTCGAGCACCGGCTCGTCCAGGTCCGCCAACAGCACCCCGTCCGCCTCCACCCGCAGCCCGCCGCCCGCCGGCGGGCGCACCAGGGTGCGCACCAGCGAGCGGTACGCGTTCCACACCGACGGGGCCGCCGGACGGGACCCCGACCGCTCGGACGAGGCGATCCGCAGGTCCCCCAGCACCACCCCGTCGCTGTCGTCGACCAGCAGGTCGCAGGCCCGGACCACGCCGTCCAGGACCGCCCGCGCCGCGGAAACGGCCGAAAGCGGCACACCGAGCGATCCCGCCAGCACCAAGGACCCCACGGGCCCCACGGGAATCAGCGAGATCACGCCCCCCGACAGCGCCCGCTCCCGGTGCAACAGCCCGACGGCCCGCACCAGCGCCCTGTCGTCGCCCACGATCACCGGCCGCCTTTGACCCCGGCGGGCAAGGGCCCGCGCGAACTCCTCCCGTGAGTCGGGAAGGCAGATCTTCGCCGCCGCGCCCGCTGACAACACATCTTTCGCGATCCGCACGGACTCGCCGTCAAGACGGCGGGCGACCGGGTCGACGAGCACGAGCAGGCCGCCTACCGGCGCGCCCGCGTGGCTCATGGTGGGCTCTGGAGCCGACACCTCGGTCCTTCCTCGGGTAGCATCTTTGTGCAAGAGGCCCTTGCGCTATTGCGCCAGGGCCTTCGTCTATTCCGGGGTACCGGTCCGACGGCTCAGCCTGCGGTGTACATCGTCGTACGCCCCCTGACCTTGGACATGCCCCATCCGGAAGAGGTGTACGCCTGTGCCCGCTCTTGTGCTGCTCGGAGCTCAGTGGGGTGACGAGGGCAAGGGAAAGGCCACCGACCTGCTCGGTGGATCCGTTGACTATGTAGTGCGCTACCAGGGTGGCAACAACGCCGGCCACACGGTCGTCGTGGGCGACCAGAAGTACGCGCTGCACCTTCTCCCTTCCGGCATCCTCTCCCCCGGATGCACCCCGGTCATCGGTAACGGCGTCGTCGTCGACCCGGCCGTCCTGCTCTCCGAGCTGCGCGGCCTGAACGAGCGCGGCATCGACACCTCCAAGCTGCTCATCAGCGGCAACGCGCACCTGATCACGCCGTACAACGTCACCCTCGACAAGGTCGGCGAGCGCTTCCTCGGCAAGCGCAAGATCGGTACGACCGGTCGCGGCATCGGCCCGACGTACGCGGACAAGATCAACCGCGTCGGCATCCGCGTGCAGGACCTCTACGACGAGTCGATCCTCACGCAGAAGGTCGAGGCGGCGCTGGAGGGCAAGAACCAGCTCCTCGCGAAGCTCTACAACCGCCGCGCCATCGAGGCGGGCGCGATCGTGGAGGAGATGCTCCAGTACGCGGACCAGATCAAGGGCTACGTCGCCGACACCACCCTGATCCTCAACAACGCGCTGGACGACGACAAGGTCGTGCTCTTCGAGGGCGGCCAGGGCACCCTGCTCGACGTCGACCACGGCACGTACCCCTTCGTCACCTCGTCGAACCCGACCGCGGGCGGCGCTTGCACCGGTACCGGTGTCGGCCCGACGAAGATCAGCCGCGTCATCGGCATCCTGAAGGCCTACACGACCCGCGTCGGCGCCGGCCCGTTCCCGACCGAGCTGTTCGACCAGGACGGCGAGGACCTGCGCCGCATCGGTGGCGAGCGCGGTGTGACCACCGGTCGCGACCGCCGCTGCGGCTGGTTCGACGCCCCGATCGCGCGCTACGCGACCCGCGTCAACGGCCTGACGGACTTCTTCCTCACCAAGCTGGACGTCCTGACCGGCTGGGAGGAGATCCCGGTCTGCGTCGCGTACGAGATCGACGGCAAGCGCGTCGAGGAGCTCCCGTACTCGCAGACGGACTTCCACCACGCGAAGCCGATCTACGAAAACCTGCCCGGCTGGTCCGAGGACATCACCAAGGCCAAGACCTTCTCCGACCTGCCGAAGAACGCGCAGGCGTACGTGAAGGCGCTGGAGGAGATGTCGGGCGCCCCGATCTCCGCGATCGGCGTCGGCCCGGGCCGCACCGAGACGATCGAGATCAACTCGTTCCTCTAGGCACGGCGGGCACGGCGAGCGGTACCTGAACGCCCGAAGGGGCGGTGCGCATCTCGCGCACCGCCCCTTCGGCGTACCTGCTCTACCGCGTGTTACTTGGTGTCGTAGAAGCCGAAGAGGTCGACGACGAGGTCGGTGTTGCCCCAGCCCTTGTTCCAGAAGTCGATGATGCCGTTGTTGCCGGTGCTCGCCTGGACGAGGTTCGGAACGGTGTCACCCGAGATCCAGTTCAGGTTCGAGACGAACGGCGGGTTCGGCCAGCCGGCGGTCTTGTTCTTGT
This sequence comes from Streptomyces sp. NPDC002467, assembly GCF_042889825.1. NCBI lineage: Bacteria > Bacillati > Actinomycetota > Actinomycetes > Kitasatosporales > Streptomycetaceae > Streptomyces > Streptomyces sp. NPDC002467. The sequence continues at coordinate 225,870 of NZ_JBIARJ010000001.1, forward strand.
ACTGCTCGATGGTGTTCGGGTCCGGCGCGACCGTGAGGTAGCCGGGGCTCTTCGTGTTGGTGACGGTGGCGTTCGTCACGAAGGCCGTGATGCTGGGACGCCGGGTGGACAGCGGCGCGTAGATGTAGCTGTCGCTCTCCATCGGTCCGTACACCGGGTCCTGGGGGTCACGGGTGTCGAACAGCCGCTCCGGAGCGATCGGCATGTACGCGCCGGACTCGGACTTGCTGTACGCGCCGACGACGTCGATGACGACGTCGGTGGCGCCGTTCCACGTGCCGTTGAAGACGGTGATCTTTCCGTCCGGCGACACGGGCACGATCACCGAGTTGGCGAGCGTCTGGCCGTAGGTGAAGTTCAGGTTGGACGCGTTCGGGATGGCGCCGCCACCCGGCAGGACGGTCAGGTAACCCGTGGACTTCGGGTTGGTGACCGTCACGTTGAGCGCCACGGCGGAGATGCCGCTCGGCACGCCGCGCATGCCGGCGATCTGGGTGGTGAAGCTGCCCCGCGCGGGAACCTGACCCTGCTTCGTGCCGAGGCCCTCACGGGTGTCGACGAAGCGGACCGGGTCCAGCGACTTGTAGCCGCTGGCCGAGGACTGGCTGAAGTAACCGGTGACGTCCGCGATCAGGTCGACGGTGTCACCGGCGTTCCAGGCGCCGTTGTACAGGTCGACGTAGCCGTTCTTGCCGACCGGCACGACCACCAGGTTGGGGATGGTGTGACCGGCGTGGAAGTTGACGTTCGACGAGTTCGGTCGGTCCGAGCCCTCGGGGTACGCCGTGATGAAGCCGTTGCTGCGCGTGTTGGTCACGGTGACGTTGAGGACGACGGCGGTGACCCCCTGGGGGATGCCGCCGTTGCCGCCGACCTTCACGCGGGTGATGCCACGGCCGGGAACCGGGGCCACGGGGGCTCCGATGCCTTCGCGGGTGTCCAGGAGGCGGGTGGGCCCGTACGGGGTGAACTCCGAGCCGACCGTCCCGACGTTCTCCAGAACGTTGGTGACTTCCTTCGCGTTCGCGGCGTCCGTCACCGTCACGGTGACCTGGTACTCGCCGAGCTCCGCGTAGACGTGCTTGTTGTTCACCACGCCGGGGCCGCCGGCCGGGGTGACGTCCTTGGGCGAGCCGTCGCCCCAGTCGACGGTGAGGGTGAGCGAGACGTCCGGCGCGCTCAGGATCTCGGTGTCGAGGCTGAAGCCGTGCGCGGAGATCGGCGTGGCGTTCAGGACCATGTTCAGGTCCGGGTTCCCCGCGGAGACACCCTCGGCCTGGAGGGTGGCGGCGCCCTGGTTCTTCGCGCCCAGGTTCTTCTTGACCGACTTGTCGGCCGAGCTGTGGTACGTCTTGAAGTTCTGCGACGCGGCCTTCGTCAGGTCGACGGCAGGCGCGGACACCCCCCTGGTGCCGTGCGAGCCCGGGTCGGCCGCGTGGGCCATACCCGGCATGAGACCTACACCGGCCGCAACGAGTGCGGCAGCGGACATTACGAGACGGCGATTGCGCACCGGCCCCCCATTTTCGTTTTTGAACGCGATCAGGAACGCAAGCGAGCCCAGAGTACACAGCCGAGTTGGACGGTCAACGGCGGGTCAGTGTTATTCGCCCGGGCCCCCCGGCCCGGGCGTCCGTCGCCGGCTTCGTGTCACGCTTCCACGCCGCCGTCCGCCCGTGCTGCGCGGGCTCCGACCTGAAGGAGAGCAGCAATGCCGGACAGGATCAACCCCATTTCCCGGATGTCCGGACCCGGCGCCCGCCCCGATGCCCGGCCCGCTCCCCGGCCCGCTCCCCGGCCCGATGCCCGGCCCGATGCCCGGCCCTACCAGGCCAGCTGCGAGATCTCCTCCGCGACCACCGCGCACGCGTCCGCCGCCGGATCGATCAGCGGGAAGTGACCGATCCCGTCCAGCAGGGTCAGCCCCACCGTCTCCCCCGCCTTCGCGGCCGCCGCCACGTACGACTCCGCCACCGCCGCCGGGACGACGATGTCCTGCCGCCCCTGTACGACCGCCGTGGCGATGCCCGTCGGGAGCAGCGCCGCCGGGTCCGCGTACGGCAGGCGGGCCGTGAAGTGCGGATCCCCGCCGAGCAGCTGGGCCGAGGCTCCGCCGCACACGCCCAGGTCCTCCGCCACCGCGAAGTCCGCGATCGGGGCCAGCGCCACCACGCCGCGCAGTTCCGGCGGGGCGGGCAGCCGCCACGGGGAGTCGGACGGGAGCACGTGCCGGGCGGCGACCCACAGCGCGAGGTGGCCGCCCGCGGAGTGGCCGGTGACGACCACGCGGCGGACGTCGGCCTGTGGGAGGGCCGTCGCCACGAGGCCCGGGAGGGCGTCCATGGCGGCGGCCACGTCGTCGAAGGTCTCCGGCCAGCGACCGGCGACGGGCCCCTCGGCGTCCTGGTGCGGCAGGGAACTGCCACGCCGGTACTCGACATTGGCGACGGCGAAACCCTGCCGGGCCAGGAAGTCCGCGAGCGGGGTGACGTGCAGGCGGTCGTACGGGGCCCGCCACGCCCCGCCGTGCAGGAGCACCACCAGCGGGGCCGGGCCCGCTCCCGCACCGCGCGGGGCGTAGAAGTCGACCACCTGGTCCGGGTGTTCCCCGTACGCGGCCGTAGCGTCCGGCGCGACGGCCGGATGGGAGAAGGCCGAGGCGGCCTCGGCGGCGTCCCGTTCCACGGCGGCGGGGTCCGTCATCGGCTCAACCTCTCGGTAACGCGTGGGACAGCGGGGACAGATGTTCCGGTGGTCCGGCAGAGCGGGACCGTATCAGTCTGGAACACGGCGTTCCGTGCGAGGCCCGGGATGTGGCGGGGCGGGCGGAGCCGTAGCCCCGCCCGCCCCGCGCCGTGACGTTTCGCTACCGGGTCACCCGAAAATGTGACCCAGCGTGCGCGCGGCGCGCTCCGCGTCGGCGAAACCGACGTAGAGCGGCGTGAAGCCGAAGCGCAGGACGTCGGGGGCCCGGAAGTCGCCGATCACGCCCCGGGAGATGAGCTCGCCCATGACCTCGCGGGCGTTCTCGGTGCGCAGCGACACCTGGCTGCCGCGCTCGGCGTGGCCGGCCGGGGTGACCGTTTCGACCTTGCCCTGCGGGACGTACGCCGCCACGCATTCGAGGAAGAAGTCGGTCAGCGCGAGGGACTTGGCCCGTACGGACTCCACGGAGACCCCGTCCCAGGCGTCGAGCGCCGACTCCAGGGCCAGCATCGACAGGATGTCCGGAGTACCGACGCGGCCGCGGCGCGCGTCGTCCGCCGGCCGGTAGTCCGGGGTCATCGCGAAGGGTTCCGCGTGGCTGTTCCAGCCGGGCAGGGGGGAGTCGAAACCTGCCTGGTGGCGAGCGGCGATGTACAGGTACGCGGGCGAGCCGGGGCCGCCGTTGAGGTACTTGTACGTGCAGCCGACGGCCAGGTCGACGCCGTGGGCGTCGAGGCCCACGGGGAGCGCGCCGGCCGAGTGGCACAGGTCCCAGACCGTGATCGCCCCGGCCGCGCGGGCGGCGGCGGTGAGGGCGGGCAGGTCGTGGAGGCGGCCGGAGCGGTAGTCGACGTGGTTGAGGAGGACGACGGCGGTGTCGCCGTCGATCGCCTCGGCCGCGCGGCCCGGTTCCACCGGGGTGACGGTGAGGCCGGTCATCCGGGCGGCGGACGCGGCGATGTACCCGTCGGTGGGGAAGGTGGTCGCGTCCACCAGCAGCTTCGTCCGCCCCGGGAGGGCGAGGCGGGCCGCGCCGACGAGGGCCTTGAAGAGGTTGACGCTGGTCGAGTCGCCGACGACGACCTGGCCGGGGGCCGCGCCGACGAGGGGGGCGATCCTGTCGCCGATCCGCTCGGGGGCGGTCCACCACTCGCTCTCGTCCCAGGAGCGGATGAGGAGTTCGCCCCACTCGCGGGAGGCGACGTCGGCGAGCCGCTCGGTGACCCCGGCGGGGAGGGCGCCGAGGCTGTTGCCGTCGAGGTAGACGACTCCGTCGGGCAGGACGAAGCGCTCCTTGAGCTTGGCGAGCTCGTCGGCGGCGTCCAGGGCCGCGGCCCGGGCGCCGAGGTCCTGCGCGGCGGGGGCGGCGGGCGCGGCGGGTATCAGGGTCTCGTCAGACATGGCTGCGGGCCGTCCAGAGCTCGGGGAAGACGTTCTTCGTCGCGCGCTTCTCCAACCAGGTGACCCCGGCGGAGCCGCCCGTGCCCGTCTTCGCGCCCATCGCGCGGCGGGTCGCCACCAGGTGGTCGTTGCGCCAGCGCCAGACCAGTTCGGCCACGTCCGTGAGGACCTCGCCGAGGCGGTGCAGGTCCGGGTGCTCGTCGGGGGCGGCGTACAGGCCCGTCCAGACGGCTTCGACCTCGGGCGAGGCCTCGTACCGCAGCGAGAGGTCGCGGTTCAGGACCTCCGCCGGGACCGGGAACCCGCGGCGGGCCAGCAGGCGCAGGACCTCGTCGTAGAGGCTCGGCTCCTGGAGGGCCTTCTCCAGCTCGGCGTGGACGCGCGGCGCACCGCGGTGCGGGACGAGCATGGAGGAGGACTTCTCGCCGAGCAGGAACTCCATGCGCCGGTACATCGCCGACTGGAAACCGGAACCCTCGCCGAGCGCGGCCCGGTAGGCGTTGAACTGGCCCGGGGTGAGCTGGGCGAGCGGACGCCAGGAGTTGTTGAGGGCCTCCAGTTCGCGGAGGGATCGTTTCAGCGCGTCCATCGCGACGGGGATCCGGTCCTCGCCGAGCGCGCGGGCGGCCGTCTCCCATTCGTGGACGATGACCGTGAACCACAGCTCCATGACCTGGGTCGTGACCAGGAAGACCATCTCGCCCGGATCGTCCGAACGGGGGTGCTGGAGGTGGGTGAGGACGTCCGCCTGGACGTAGTCCTCGTACGGGGTCGTGCCGGCGAAGTCGAGGTTCGGGGTGTCCGAACCGGCTCCGGAGGCATCAAGGGTGTTCGACATCGCTGTCTCCTCGACACGTGCTTCCGGGTAGCGGTCCGCTCCTTCCGTGAGGCAAGTGGAGCCCCGGTCCCCTGCCCGCATCGTAGGACACGGTCGGGGCGGGGCTCCAGCGGAGAGTGACACAGGTCACAGCGGGCCTCGCGTCACACCCTTCGTACGGACCTGTGGACTCAGGCGGTCAGGACGTCGGCCGCCGTCGGGGAGGAGTCCCGCAGGAAGGTCGAGCAGCGCTCGTACTCCTCCTTCTCGCCGATCGCCTCGGCCGCGCGGGACAGCGCGTACAGGGCGCGCAGGAAGCCCCGGTTCGGCTCGTGCTCCCACGGCACCGGGCCGTGGCCCTTCCAGCCGGCGCGGCGCAGGGCGTCGAGACCGCGGTGGTAGCCCGTACGGGCGTACGCGTACGACTCGACGGTGCGGCCGGCCTCGAAGGCCTCGTCGGCGAGGACCGCCCAGGCGAGGGAGGAGGTGGGGTGCGCGGCGGCCACCTCGACGGCGGGGGTGCCGGCCGCGACGGCCTCGCGGCCCGGCTCGTCGGGGAGGTGGGTGGGGGCGGGGCCCCCGAGCAGGTTCTGGTGAATCGACATGCCCCCAGTCTGCCGGGCCCCCCGTCCCGACGGCATCCGCCCCACCCGGGTGGGGCGGCGCGGACGGCGCGTCGGATCCCGGGCGGGATCAGCGGGCGTGCGTGCGCCGCATCCGGCAGGCCGCGAGGCGGATGCCGCCCCGGTCGGCGGCGTCAGGGGCGGTCGTACGGGAGGATGCCCGTCCGGGACGCATCCGGTTCCATCCGGAGTCCCCCGCGGCGACGAGCGCGAACTGCCGGGGCAGCGGCCGGAGTCCCGGCACGGGCGCGGGTCGGTTCTCGCGCGCCCCGTCGAACGCCGGGGCCGGTTCTCCCGCCCCTCCCTCCGCCCCGTCGAAGGACCGGCGCAGCCTGTCGAGCTCCAACTGGGCCTCCACCCAACCTTCCACGGCGCTCTTGCGGGCCGACTCCAGCTCCACTATGCGCGCGGTGAGGCGGGGCCCGGGGGTCACCCCGTCGAAGGCCGGGCCCTTCCAGAGGCGCAGCGCACCCCGCAGCCGGACGGCCGCCGTCGCGTACTCCCCGCGGGCCAGGGCGAGATGTCCCGCGTCCGCCTCGCGGGCGAACTCCCGTACGTCGAGGCCGCCGCCGTCGGTGTCGAGGCGGTAGCCGTGTGCCGTCCGCACGAGCGCGGATCCCGCCGTACGGTCACCGCACGGGGCGACGGCCGCGTCCAGCCGCTCGTACAGCCGGCGCACGGCGGCCCGCAGCACCGGATGCGTCTGCTCCCGCGGCACTAACGCCCGGAGCTCCTCCGCGAGTACGTCGACCGGCACCACCCGGTCGGCGTGCGCGGCCAGGACGGCGAGGACCTGCCTCTCCGACGGTGCGGCAGGCGCGATGGCCACACCGTTCTCGAAAACGTCCAGCCCTCCGAGCACGTCAATGTCCACAATCTTCTCCCAGGCAGGCGGAGTCCGCGTCGGCACGGACTCGACTCGATCCAAAAAAGAATATCGAGGTTTATGTTTCAGCCATCACCGGCCCCCGGGGCGGGAGTTGCCCCGGGGGCGGGCACACGGGCATGCCCGTACGCGGCCCCGCGTACGGACGTCAGCCCGCTGTGAGCGCCTCCACGAGCGGCTCCGCGGCGGACCGTGCCGCGCAGTCGCACGACAACGCCCCGTCCGGGCCGTGCAGGGCCCTCGCGCCGCGACCCGGCGCGGTGTCGAGCCGGGCGGCCACGGCGGGGAACACCAGGCTCTGCATCACGCCCGTGTAGAGCGCCGAAACCTCGCGGTCCAGGTCGAACCCGAGCGTCTGCGACATCACGTTGAGCCCGGCGAAGGCCCCGACCACCAGCCGCGCGGGCTGCCCCGGATCCACGTGCGGAAGCAGCTCGCCACACTCCTTGGCCTCCACCATCAGGGCCGTGTGCAGGTCGATCCACTCCTGGTACGGCGCCGCCCGGTGCAGCCTGCGGCAGCTCTCCTCCAAGGTGAGCCGTGCGCTGCCGCGCGTCAGCACGTCGTGCCGGAGCCGGTGCGAGAAGACCATGCCGACGTCGACGAACTCCTGCGCCTTGAACTCCTGCGGCACGAAGGGCGGGTGGGTGCTCGCCTGGGCCTCGATCACCGCCTGCGCGATGTCTTCCTTGGACGCGAAGTGGAAGTAGAGCGCGCCCTTGGTGACCTTGGCCAGCCCGGCTATGTCCGACAGCGTGGCGCCGTCGTAGCCCCGGTCCTCGAACAGCGCTGCGGCGGCTTCCAGGATCGCCCGGCGCGTGCGCAGCGCGCGGTCCTGCTTCACCTGCGGTCGGTCAGCCCTCATCACGAACATACCTCCAGGTACGCACCTTTGCCGACAGTCCACCCCATCCCCGGGCATCCGTCCACAGGCGTCTCACCCCTGTACCGCTGTTGTCCCACCCCTCATGTGAAACACGAGGGGCCCGGCCCCCGTCGTGAGACGGGGGCCGGGCCCCTCGGAGTGCCGGTGCCCCGGAAGTGCTACTTCAGGCGGGTACCGGTGGAGCGCAGGTTCGCGCAGGCCTCGGCGACGCGCGCGGCCATGCCCGCCTCGGCGGCCTTGCCCCAGGTGCGCGGGTCGTACTTGGACTTCGTGCCGACCTCGCCGTCGACCTTCAGGACGCCGGCGTAGTTGCTGAACATGTGGTCCACGACCGGGCGGGTGAAGGCGTACTGGGTGTCGGTGTCCAGGTTCATCTTCACGACGCCGTTCTCCAGCGCGGTGGCGATCTCCTCGGCCGTGGAGCCCGAACCGCCGTGGAAGACGAAGTCGAACGGCGAGGCCTTGCCGAACTTCTCCGCGACACCGGCCTGGAGGTCCTTCAGGAGCTCGGGGCGCAGGACCACGTTGCCCGGCTTGTAGACGCCGTGCACGTTGCCGAAGGAGGCGGCCAGCAGGTAGCGGCCCTTCTCGCCCAGGCCGAGGGCCTCGGCGGTGCGGATCGCGTCCTCGACGGTGGTGTACAGCTCGTCGTTGATCTCGTGGCTGACACCGTCCTCCTCGCCGCCGGTCGGGGTGATCTCGACCTCAAGGATGATCTTCGCGGCGGCGGCCTTGGCGAGCAGCTCCTGGCCGATGGCCAGGTTGTCGGCCAGGGTCTCGGCGGAGCCGTCCCACATGTGCGACTGGAAGAGGGGGTTCTGGCCCTTGGCCACGCGCTCGGCGGAGATGTCGAGCAGCGGGCGGACGTAGCCGTCCAGCTTGTCCTTGGGGCAGTGGTCCGTGTGCAGCGCGACGGTGATGTCGTACTTGGCGGCCACGATGTGGGCGAACTCGGCCAGGGCCACGGCGCCGGTGACCATGTCCTTGTTGTGCTGGCCACCCAGGAACTCCGCACCACCGGTGGAGATCTGGATGATGCCGTCGCTCTCGGCCTCCGCGAAACCGCGCAGGGCGGCGTGCAGGGTCTGGGAGGAGGTCACGTTGATGGCCGGGTAGGCGAACTTGCCTGCCTTCGCCCGGTCGAGCATCTCGTTGTAGACCTCGGGGGTTGCGATGGGCATCTGTCCGCTCCTTGGGATGTGCGGGGAGTGTGCTTATTACGGCCCTGACCTGGGGGCGACGTCATCGTCGCGCCTATCTTTCCAGACTCGGCGCGACCGTCCAGCCCACCTGCGTACCGGTACGGGCACGGCCGGCCTGGACGTTTCACGTGAAACATCCGGGCCGGCCGGGAAAGAGCAGGTCAGGGCCTTGATCAGGACATCTCGGGACCTTGGTCACGAGTCGTCCCGGAGCACCGGGCGCCCGGTACCGGCACGCTGACGATCACCGCACGATCACCCCACGGGGAGATTCCCGGGCGGGACCTAGGCGAGACCGAGGTCCTCGAGGAGGTAGCCGGTGAGGTACTGCAGGCCCGCTTCGGCGATGGCGTCGGCCGCGCCCCGGTCGACGATCGTGGCGACCGCGACGACCTCGCCGCCGGCCTCGCGGACGGCCTCGACGGCGGTCAGCGGGGAGCCGCCCGTGGTCGAGGTGTCCTCGACGACCAGGCAGCGCTTGCCCTTGACGTCGGTGCCCTCGATGCGGCGCTGCATGCCGTGAGCCTTCTGCGCCTTGCGGACGACGAAGGCGTCCAGGCGCCGGCCGCGCGCGGCGGAGGCGTGCAGCATCGAGGTCGCGACCGGGTCGGCGCCCAGGGTCAGACCGCCGACGCAGTCGAAGTCGAGGTCCGCGGTCAGGTCGAGCATGACCTGACCGACCATGGGGGCCGCCTCGCCGTCGAGGGTGACCCGGCGGAGGTCGATGTAGTAGTCGGCCTCGCGGCCGGAGGAGAGGATCACCTTGCCGTGCACGACGGCCTTGTCCTTGATCTGCTGCAGAAGCGCATCGCGTACGTCAGTCATGGTCCCGAGCTTAATTGCGCGCTAGGAGAGCCGCCGCCAGGTCCACGTCGTGGAGATCTCCAGCGGATCCACCGGGGTGACCAGGCGCGGCAGCGTGTTCAGGCCGTTCGGCGGGCCGGACTGGGGCTCCACGCAGACGGCCTCGGGCTGCTCGTCGTAGACGACCACCCATTCGGCCCGGCTGGTGACCCGCAGTTCCAGGGCCCCGGGCCAGGTGAGGGTGACGTCGACCCCGTCCGGCATGCCGAAGCAGTCGTCCCACGGGCCGGGCTGGGGCTCGATGCGGTGGCCGTTGGGCAGGTGGTCGGGGCCGCGCTCCTCCTGCCAGGCGGCCTCGAACCAGACCTCCACGTCCCCGCCGCCGGGCGTGAGCTCGCGCAGGAACCAGGGGTGCCAGCCGGCCTGGGCCGGGAAGGAGTCCTGGTACGTCTCGACGCCCATGGTGAGGGTCAGCGAGTCCTCGGCGAGCTCGACGATCTGGGTGACCTTGCCGGGGTAGGGCCACGGGTCGGCGAGGTCGTACGTGAACACCGCCTCGGTGTCGGTGGCCCGGGCCCGGCGCCAGGGCGCGTCGCGGCCGAAGCCGTGGAGGGCGTGCGGCGGGTGGTTGACCGGCATCTGGTGGAGGGCGGCGCCGTCGCGGAACTGACCGTTCTCGATCCGGCCGCACCACGGGACCATCGGGAAGGCCCCGTAGTGCGGGCCCTGGCGGAGCAGCTCGGTCCCGTCGATGCGCAGGCTGCCGATCCGGCAGCCGTTCTCCTGGTCGACGGTCAGCTCGGCGCCGCCGGCCTTCAGTTGCGTAGTCATGCGACCGAGATTAGGGGGTGTCCGGGACCGTCCCCGCTCAACGGCGGCGGCGCAGCGCCCGCCCGAGCACCACGGCCGAGGCCAGGGCGAGGGCGGCGGCCGGGGCGATCCAGCGCAGGCCCGCCCCGGCGGTGGTGGCGGCGGGTGCGGGGACCGGGGCGTACCGGCCGCGCGGCGGCGCGTGGTCGACCTCCTCGGCGCTCCGGCCGATCATCGTCCGGCGGGCGTGCGCGGCTTCGGCCGGGGGGCGGGGGGCGCCTTCGAGCGCGTCGAACTCCCCGGCGAGGAAGGGATCGAGCGGCACCGGTTCCCCCGCCGGTTCGCCTGCGGCGGGCTCGGCGGGCTCGGCGGCCGGTTCGGCTGCGCCGGGCTCGGCGGGCTCGGCTGCCGCGTCGGCTGCGCCGGACTCGGCCGGCTCGGCTGCGCCCGGCCGGTCGTCCTCGGCTCCGCCGGGCTCGGCCCGGTCCGCGGCACCGGGCAGGCCGTCCCCGGCTGCTCCGGACTCTGGCCGGTCGGTGTCGGCGAAGTCCGCTTCGGCCTCCTCGGCTTCGGCCACGGGGTCCGAGACGCCGGCGTCGGCCAGGTCCGCGGTGACGCTGCCGGGCGGCAGTTCGGACGTGGTCGGAGGGGTGGTCAGGCGGGTGGTCGTGCGGTCCAGGAGGCGGCGTACGGCGGCGGTCGCGGACTCCGGGCCGAAGGCCGCCGCGCGGCCGTCGGCGGCGGCTTCGGCGGTGAAGTCCAGCCGGGTCCCGCCGCCCTCCGGGGTCAGCGTCACGTCGAGGGTGAGCTTGACCGTGCCACTGCCCCGCACCTCGGTGCCCTCGCCTTCGAGGACGAAGTGGTCCGGGTCCCGCTCGGTCAGGGACAGCGCCCCCCGGTACGTCACGGTGTGCCCGTCGACCCGGATCCTGAGGCGGCCCGCGAGCGGCCCGGCCTCGGTGTCGGCGTCCTGCTGGAGCCCCGGTACGCACCGGGCCACCCGGGCAGGGTCGCGCAGCGCGGCGCGGAGATCGTCTGCGGGTACCGGAACGAACACCTGATGCTCCATGCGGTCGAGCCTACCGACGACACACCTCACGGTCACGAATACCGCGGATGCGGAAGCGTCGACGGCGGCAGTCCCGGCACCCTGGTCCGCTCCGCGTCGCGCGCGGAGTCCAGCAGGGACGCCGTCGACAGGGACCGCAGCCCCGGCGTGTCGCGGTCCACCCGCAGGACCGGCGCCGCGTCGCGGGCGGCGAGTACGAAGCCCCAGTCCTGCGGCCGCGTGCCGGTCACGCCCAGCGGGCTGCGGTCGGGCCCGGCGGCGAAGCCCGAGAGCCGGCCGCCGGCGCTGTACGGCGCGGTGCGCAGCCCCGCCGCGCGCAGCGTGGACTCGACGGTCCAGTACGCCCGCGGCCGGGTGGCCACCGGTCCGGCGTGCACGGCGATCCGGCCGCCGGGGCGCAGGGCCCGCGCGGCCAGCCCGTAGAACTCCTGCGAGTACAGCTTCGTACTGGGGGTGATCCCCGGGTCGGGGAGGTCGGAGACGATGACGTCGAAGCGGCCCTCGGCGGCGGGGCCCCGCAGCCAGCGGAAGGCGTCCTGGGTGACGACGCCCAGGCGCGGGTCCTCGTAGACCCCCGCGTTGAGCGCGGAGAGCATGGGGTCGGTGCGGGCGAGACGGACGACGCCCGGGTCGATCTCGACGACGGTGACGGAGTCGACGTCCCGGTAGCGCAGCACCTCGCGGGCGGCGAGGCCGTCGCCGCCGCCGAGGACCAGGACCCGGCGGTGCGGTCCGGTCATCGCGGGGTGCACGAGTGCCTCGTGGTAGCGGTACTCGTCGTAGCCGCTGACCCGCAGCCGCCCGTCGAGGTAGAGGTCGAGGGAGCGCGGGGAGCCGGTCGCCGGCCCGGTGAGGACCAGTTCCTGCACCCCGGTCTGGACGGCGACGCGGACCTCCGCGCCGTAGACGGCGCGCCGGGCGATCCTCTCGAAGTCCCCGGCGAGGACGGTCGCGGCGGCGAGCACGGCGAGGACGGTGACGTTCGCGGCGATCAGCAGCCAGCGGCCGCGCCGGCTCAGGTCGCGGCGGAACAACCACAGCACCAGGACGCCCCCGGCGACCGCGTTGACGGCGCCGGTGACCATGGCGCCGGTGAGCTGCCCGAGCAGCGGGAGCAGCAGGAAGGGGAAGGCCAGCCCGCCGACGAGGGCGCCCACGTAGTCGGCGGCGAACAGGTCGGCGACGGCCCCGCCCGCGTCCTGTCTGCGGATGCGCTGGATGAGGACCATCAGCAGCGGGATCTCCGCGCCGATGAGCACCCCGATGGCGAAGGAGAAGCCGACGAGCGCCGGCCGGGACTCCCCCAACCAGGCGAAGCTCGCGTACAGCGCCATGGCCGAGAGCCCGCCGAGGAGCGCCAGCACGGCCTCGATGGCGCCGAAGCCGAGGGCCGGGTGGCGGCGGAACCGTTTGGCGAGCAGGGAGCCGACGCCCATGGCGAAGACCATGACGGACAGCACGACCGACGCCTGGGTGACGGAGTCGCCGATGAGGTAGGAACCGAGGGCGAGCAACTCCAGTTCGTACACGAGCCCGCAGGCGGCGCAGACGAACACGGTGGCCAGGACGAGGAGTCGGCCGGTCCGGGGCCGTACGGGCAGGGCGGACGGGACGGCCGACGCACCCCTCGGCTCCGGTGCCGGGAGCACCCGGCGCGGGACGGAACGGTCGATCATGAAGCGAACCGTACGTCACCACCCACTCGCACCCGGTCACCCACATGGGTGCAAGTGGCGTACTGATCCACCCGGTTGGCGTAACCGCGGAGCGGGCGCCCGCGCCCCGAACAACAGATCTAGAGCAGTGCGGGGGATTACGTGGGCACGGGCGCCGGGGCGCCCATCCGCACGCCGACGCGCGTACGGGTGGCCACCAGTTGGCCCTCCTGGGGGTACGCGTGCCAAGTGCGCCACCGCACCTGCCCCTCCCAGCGCTGCGCGAGCATGGCGGTGAAGGCGTGCGGGCTGCCCGGGAAGGTTCCCGCGAGCCCGTTCGGGTGATCCGCCACCAGGGCGAGCAGTTCCTGCGCCCGCCCCGCGAAGGACCCGCGGGAGAGGGTCTCGACGCGCGCGGCGAACTCGTACTCCCAGTCGCCCACCCGCTTCGCGACGCCGAGCGGCAGCGGCGTGCTGCTGCCGGGCATGCAGGCGACCGTCTCCGAGCAGAGCACCTCGCCCTCCTCCAGGAGTACCTGATGGGAGGCCCCGAGCAGACGCAACTCCACTTTGGCGTCAGCCAGTTCGAGGTTCAGTACGGCCAGGGCGGGCAGCCGGTCCCGTCCCAGGGCCCAGGCGAGATCGGCGGCACGCGTGTCGGTGTAGGAGGTCTGGAGGGTCGTGAGCATGAGTCGGCTCCGCAAACGCGCGAGGGAGATGGCCGGGGTCCGCCGGCGGTAGGCAACGGGCGGGGGGACACCGGCACGGGTCCACAGGAAGTCCGGGTGGGTCCGAGGACTGGTCTACTCAACCGAGGGAATCATGAAAGGCACGGCACTCACAGCGTTTTTACCCAACTTGACGTGGTTTACATCCCCCCGGGGGCTCCACAGTTCAGGTGTTCAACCGGCCGGCGCCGGCGCGTCGCGGTGCGGTGGTCGACGAGAGGGCGCCCGGCGGTGTCAGGACCGCCGGGCACCCCGCTCGCCGCGGTGCCCGCTGCCCCGTGTCAGCTGGAACCGCCGCACCCACCGCCGCCGCCACAGGAGGACGACGAGCCGCAGGAGGACGAGGAACCGCAGGAGGACGAGCCGCCGCAGGAGGAGCCGGATCCGGAGTGACCCCCCGCCCACCAGCTCCTGCTGCTGCTCGAACCCGAGCCGTATCCGGAGCCCGAGCCGGAGCCCGAGTACCCCTTCATGAACCCCCGGATTGCCATGACCACTACGAAGATGAAGACGAAGACGGCAAGGCCCACCACAAGGACGAACGTCATGGTGGTCACCTCCTCTCTCACACCCCGGTCCTCCCGGGGAGCGGGATCCCCTCGTCCCGCGTGCAGGGTGGATGCCCCCGGGCCACGCGGCCCAAAGCACACTTGAGCAAGTCCAGAGGTTGCCCGCAGGATGGCGCCCATGAGCGCACCCGTGAGCAGCGACCGCCCCTTCCTGAACCGCCGTCTGGCGGCCTTCGGCACCACGATCTTCGCGGAGATGTCGGCGCTGGCCGCCCGCACCGGCTCGATCAACCTGGGCCAGGGCTTCCCCGACACCGACGGCCCGGCGGCCATCGCCGAGGCCGCCTCCCGCGCGGTCCTCACGGGTCTCGGCAACCAGTACCCGCCCGGCCCCGGCGTCCCCGAGCTGCGCACCGCGATCGCCGCCCACCAGCAGCGCTTCTACGGCCTGTCCTACGACCCCGACACCGAGGTGCTGGTCACCGCGGGGGCCACCGAGGCCATCGCCGCCTCCCTCCTGGCCCTCCTGGAACCGGGCGACGAGGTCATCGCCCTGGAGCCGTACTACGACTCGTACGCGGCCTGCATCGCCATGGCCGGTGCGGTCCGCGTCCCCGTCACGCTGCGCCCGCACGCCGGGACCTTCGCCCTCGACCTCGACGAACTGCGCGCCGCCGTCACCCCGCGCACCCGGCTGCTGCTGCTCAACACCCCGCACAACCCGACGGGCACCGTCCTGACCGGCGAGGAGCTGGCCGCGATCGCCGCCCTCGCCGTGGAGCGCGACCTCCTCGTCGTCACGGACGAGGTGTACGAGCACCTGGTCTTCGAAGGCGTCCACACCCCGCTGGCCGGGCTGCCGGGCATGCGCGAGCGCACGGTCACCATCTCCTCGGCCGGCAAGACCTTCTCCTTCACCGGCTGGAAGGTCGGCTGGGTCACCGCGCCCCCGGAGCTGGTCACGGCGGTCCGCTCGGCGAAGCAGTTCCTCACCTACGTGTCCTCGGGCCCCTTCCAGTACGCGATCGCCGAGGCCCTCGCCCTGCCCGACGCCTACTACGACGGCTTCCGCGCCGACCTGGCCGCCAAGCGCGACCTGCTCTCCGAGGGGCTGGCGGCGGCCGGGTTCGAGGTCTTCCGCCCGCAGGGCACCTACTTCATCACCACCGACATCACCCCGCTGGGCGAGAAGGACGGCCTCGCCTTCTGCCGCGCCCTGCCCGAGCGCTGCGGGGTCGTCGCCATCCCCAACCAGGTCTTCTACGACGACACGGCCGCCGGGGCCACCCAGGTCCGCTGGGCCTTCTGCAAGCGGACCGATGTGCTCCAGGAGGCGGTTTCCCGCCTGCGTGCGCTCTAGGGCATTCGTGCGTGCTTGCGAGGTGGCTGAGGCCGATGTGAAGCTGTCGGTGCGAACGTGCCCGAAGCCACTCACGACGCCGTGAGGGGAACCATCACGAGCCGAAAGTCGGGACACATGGCAACGGGCAGAGCGACGGTGACCTCGTCGCCCCTGGAGATCCGCGCGCTCAAAGTCGTTCGGTCCGCCGCGCCGACGAGCCTCATCGCACTCGCCCTGTTCGCCGCCGTACGCGGGGCCGGCGTGCTGGTGCTCGTCATCGGGTCCTGGTGGGCCGGGCGCTCTCCCATGAAGGTGCTCGGGGTCTCCTGGGACTCCGTCTGGTACCTGAAGATCGCCGCGAACGGCTACGGGCGGACCCAGATGTGGCCCAGCCCCCACGCCACCGGCACCGGGCTGATCCAGAGCGACTTCGCCTTCTTCCCGCTCTACCCGACGCTGATACGGCTCCTCGGCTCCGTGCTGCCCG
Source organism: Streptomyces sp. NPDC002467 (assembly GCF_042889825.1). Classification (NCBI taxonomy): domain Bacteria; kingdom Bacillati; phylum Actinomycetota; class Actinomycetes; order Kitasatosporales; family Streptomycetaceae; genus Streptomyces; species Streptomyces sp. NPDC002467. The sequence goes on from NZ_JBIARJ010000001.1 coordinate 241,795, forward strand.
GCGGGCTCGTCCCCGCCGGGATCCTCATCGCCTGGGTGTCGGCCGCCGTGGCCGCCGTCGGGGTGTACAAGATCGGCGAGATGGTCATCGGCCCGCGGGCCGGGCTGCTGCTCGTGGGGCTCTGGGCGGCCCTCCCGCACGCGGTGGTGCTGTCCCTGGCCTATACCGAGGCCCTGCTGGCCGCGCTCGCCGCCTGGGCCCTGTACGCCCTGCTGCGGGGGCGCTGGCTGTGGGCCGCCGGCCTCGCCGTGCTCGCCGGGCTGACCCGGCCCACGGGGCTGGCGGTCGCGGCCGCCGTGTCGGCCATGGCGCTCCACGCGATCGTCGTACGGAAGTCCCGCGCGCCCGAGGTGTGGGCGGCCGGGCTGCTGGCGCCGGCGGGCTGGGCCGCGTACGTCCTGGCCGTCGGGGTGCACGTGGGCGATCCCCTCGGCGGCTACTTCGCCGTGCAGCGGAACTGGGGGTCGAGGTTCGACTTCGGCGTCGGGGCGCTGCGCTCGGCGGAACAGGTGCTGACCGGCGGGCACGTGCCGCTCGCCACCACCGTGACGGTGGTGCTGCTGTCCGTCGCGGGGCTGCTCGCGATGCTCCTCGTACTGGACCGGACGCCGCTGCCGCTGCTCGCCTACACCGGGATACTGCTGCTCATCGCCTTCGGCGGGGCCGGCTACTTCGAGTCGAAGCCGCGGTTCCTGCTGCCGGCGTTCCCGCTGCTGCTGCCGATGGCCGCCGTGATGGCCAGAGCCCGGCCGCGCACCGCGATCGTGGTGACCGCGGTGCTGGCCGGGCTCGGTTACGGCTACGGGCTGTACCTGTTGCTGGTCGCCCGCGTACCGCTGTAGCCGTCTAGTTGGTGTCGTCGCCTTCGCCGTCGTCCTCGGAGGAGTCGATCTCCTTCTCGAGGCCGAGCTGCTCGACGAGCCACTTGTCGAATTCGATGGAGGCGCGGACCCAGCTGACCGTGGAGGACACGAAGTGCTCCAGGTTGACGCCGGTGCCGATCAGCATCTGCGCCTCACCGATCAGACGGACCGAGCCGTCGTCGTGCGTGTGGCTGTAGACCTTCGGCCACAGGGTGCGGCGGTTCCAGTCGTCGATCGACTCGAGAAGCTGCGGCTTCTCGTCGATCTTGTGCGGACGGTCGTAGAAGGTCCGCACCGAGAAGACCTGCTGCTCGTCCTCGCCGCGGAACATGAAGTACGTGCGGAAGTCCTCCCACGGCGCCGCGAGGTCACCCTCGTCGTCGACGACGTACTTGAGCTCCATCTGCTCCAGAAGCTGCTTGACCAGATCCTGGTCGGGGACGACGGGGCCCGCCGGTCCTGAGGCCTGCGGTTCGGGCTGCTGCCCTCCGAAATTCGGAATCGAGGCCGGGTCGATGCTCACCGTGTTCTTCCCTTCGTGCGGATACCTGCATCCTCCCCCATCGCGCCCACCTTGTGTCCAGCCCCGCACGTACGATCCGCTCCGGGCGGAACGAGTAAGAACCGATCAAGGGGAATGCATGGCCACGCGCGGTGCGTCGAAGCAGGTCCTGGGGGTGGCGGTGGTCGTCGGCGTCGCCGCGGGCGCCGCGGTGCTGTGGTCGGTCGTGGGGGATCCGGACGACCCCGACGGGCCCCGGGGGACGGCCGACTGCGCGGAGGTCCTGGCATTCGCCCGGATGGCCCCTCCGGCGGACTTCCGGGACGGGAGGTGCGACCGGCGCACGACGGCGGACGGCCGCGCGACGGTCCTCGGCACGTTCCGCATGGAGCACGCCGACGTCGAGGCCTGGGTCGCGTCCTTCCCGAAGGCACCGGAGCCGGTCGCCTGCCCGGGGCCCCGTCCGGAGAACTACGACCCGGAGAGCGAGGGCTGCTTCACCCTGGCCCACGACACGCCGCAGCCCGGCCGGGCGGCCGGGCTGCGGCTGCGGATCACCCCGGAGGTCGGGACGACCGCGAAGGTCCGCTTCGACGCGTCCTGAGACGCCCTGAGACGTTCCGAGGCGTTCCGAGGCGTTCCGAGGCTTCCTGGGACGAGCCGAGCGGCTCGCGGCCGCCCCGCTCAGAGGGCCTTGCCGACCAGCAGGTCCTCGCCCGCCACGTCCACGCGCACGGTGTCGCCGTCGCGGACCTCTCCGGCCAGGATCTCCTTCGCCAGCCGGTCGCCGATCGCCGTCTGGATCAGGCGGCGCAGCGGCCGGGCACCGTACGCCGGGTCGTTGCCCTTGTCGGCCAGCCAGGCCAGCGCCTCGGGGGTGACGTCCAGGGTCAGGCGGCGGTCGGCCAGCCGCTTGGCGAGTCGGCCGATCTGGAGCTCGGCGATGTGCGCCAGCTCGTCCTCGCTCAGCGCGGAGAAGACCACCAGGTCGTCGAGGCGGTTGAGGAACTCCGGCTTGAAGCTGGCCCTGACCACGTCCAGGACCTGCTTCTTCTTCTCGTCCGCGGGTGTGACCGGGTTCATCAGGAACTGGCTGCCCAGGTTCGAGGTGAGGATCAGGATCGCGTTGCGGAAGTCCACGGTGCGGCCCTGGCCGTCCGTGAGGCGGCCGTCGTCGAGGACCTGGAGCAGGACGTCGAAGACCTCGGGGTGGGCCTTCTCCACCTCGTCCAGGAGGACGACGGAGTACGGGCGCCTGCGCACGGCCTCGGTGAGCTGGCCGCCCTCCTCGTAGCCGACGTACCCGGGCGGGGCGCCGACGAGGCGGGACACGCTGTGCTTCTCGCCGTACTCCGACATGTCGATGCGGACCATGGCCCGCTCGTCGTCGAAGAGGAAGTCGGCGAGGGCCTTGGCCAGCTCGGTCTTGCCGACGCCGGTGGGGCCGAGGAAGAGGAAGGAGCCGGTCGGGCGGTCCGGGTCGGCGATGCCGGCGCGGGTGCGGCGCACGGCGTCCGAGACGGCCCGCACGGCCTCGGTCTGGCCGATCAGCCGGCGGCCCAGCTCGTCCTCCATGCGGAGCAGCTTCTGGGTCTCCCCTTCGAGGAGGCGGCCGGCCGGGATGCCGGTCCAGGCGCCGACCACGTCCGCGATGTCGTCGGGGCCGACCTCGTCCTTGACCATGCTGTCCTTGGCCGCACCGGCCTTGGAGGCCTCCTCCTCGGCCTCGGTGGCCTCCGCGAGCTCGCGCTCCAGGGCCGGGATCTCCCCGTAGAGCAGCTTGGAGGCGGAGTCGAAGTCGCCGTCGCGCTGCGCGCGCTCGGCCTGCCCGCGCAGCTCGTCCAGGCGCTCCTTGAGCTCGCCGACCCGGTTGAGGGACTGCTTCTCCTTCTCCCAGCGGGCGGTCAGGCCGCGCAGCTCCTCCTCCTTGTCGGCGAGGTCCTTGCGGATCTTGTCGAGGCGTTCGCGGGAGGCCGGGTCCGACTCGTTGTTCAGCGCCAGCTCCTCCATCCGCAGCCGGTCGACGGAGCGCTGGAGCTCGTCGATCTCCACGGGTGAGGAGTCGATCTCCATGCGCAGCCGGGACGCGGCCTCGTCGACGAGGTCGATGGCCTTGTCGGGGAGGAAGCGGGAGGTGATGTACCGGTCGGAGAGGGTCGCGGCGGCGACCAGCGCGCTGTCGTTGATGACCACCTTGTGGTGGGCCTCGTAGCGGCCCTTGAGCCCGCGCAGGATGGCGATGGTGTCCTCGACGGACGGCTCGGCGACCAGCACCTGCTGGAAGCGGCGCTCCAGCGCCGGGTCCTTCTCGATGCGCTCGCGGTACTCGTCGAGGGTGGTCGCGCCGACCATGCGCAGCTCGCCGCGGGCCAGCATGGGCTTGAGCATGTTGCCCGCGTCCATGGCGGAGTCGCCGCCGGCGCCCGCGCCGACGACGGTGTGCAGCTCGTCGATGAAGGTGATGATCTGGCCCTCGCTCGACTTGATCTCGGCGAGGACGGTCTTGAGGCGCTCCTCGAATTCGCCGCGGTACTTGGCGCCGGCGACCATCGCACCGAGGTCGAGGGAGACGAGGCGCTTGTTCTTGAGGGACTCGGGGACGTCGCCCTTGACGATGCGCTGGGCCAGGCCCTCGACGACGGCGGTCTTGCCGACGCCGGGCTCGCCGATGAGCACCGGGTTGTTCTTGGTGCGGCGCGAGAGCACCTGGACGACGCGGCGGATCTCGTGGTCGCGGCCGATGACCGGGTCGAGCTTGCCGTCGCGGGCGGCGGCCGTGAAGTCGGTGCCGAACTTCTCCAGGGCCTTGTACTGGCCCTCCGGGTCGGGGGTGGTCACCCGCCGTGCTCCTCGTGCGTTCTGGAAGGCGTCGAGCAGCTTCTTCGCCGTCGCGCCCTGGGCGGAAAGGACCTCACCGGCCGCGCCGCCCTTGGCGGCGACGGCGATGAGCAGGTGTTCGGTGGAGAGGTACTCGTCGCCGAGCTTGCCCGCCTCCGCGTCGGCCTCGGCGAGGACGGCGAGCAGGTCGCGGCTGGGCTGCGGGGGCGCGACGGTGGAGCCGGTGACGCTGGGGAGGGCGGCGAGCAGCCTTTCGGCGCCGGCCCGGACGGCCGCCTGGTCGGCGTCGGTGGCGACCAGCAGGTCGATGACGTTCTCGTTGTCCTCGCCGGCGAGCAGTGCCAGCAGCAGGTGTGCGGGGGTCAGGTCGGCGTGGCCGTCCTTGACGGCCCTGCTGGTCGCCGCGTTCAGGGCGTCCCGGCTCTTGTTGGTCAGCTCGGCGTCCACTGCGTCTTCTCCTCTCCGGAGGGCTACACGGTTCGTGCGGACAAGAATTCTGACAGGATCAGCGTATGCAAACTTGAGTCTATTCCACTCAAGGACGATTCGGGGCCGGTCTGCCCGTACCCTTCGGGCCATGTCCCATGACGTACTCAACCCGACGCCCGAGTACCTCGCCTTCTGGCGGGAGCGGCACGTCTGCACCCTGACCACCTCGCGGCCCGACGGCTCTCCGCACGTGGTCCCGGTGGGCGTGACCTACGACCCGGAGGCCGGCCTGGCCCGGGTCATCAGCAACAAGCACAGCAAGAAGGTGCGCAACGTCCTCGCGGACCAGGCCGCCGAGCCGGGCGGGGCCCGGGTCGCGGTCTGCCAGATGGAGGGGCGCCGCTGGGCGACGCTGGAGGGGCGCGCGGTGATCCGCACGGACGAGGCCTCGGTCGCCGAGGCCGTGGCGCGCTACGCGCAGCGGTACGGGCGCACTCCCTCGCCCAATCCCGACCGGGTGGTCCTGGAGATCACCCTGGAACGGGCGATGGGCCGGGCCTGAGCGAAAGCGGAGGGGTGCGGGCCGGAAATCGTCCCGCGCATATTGTCCCGTTCAACCACTGGACGGGGACATCACAACGGCGCCATCGTGGTCAGGTCCACGATGGCGCCGTTGTGTGGGGGTAGCACCTGAGCGATCTGGAACGACGGGGGAATCGCGTCAGGCACTGCGGGGGGTGGCGGTGGTGATATCGGGTTCGAAGAGCTGGTGGTCGCGCTGATCGAGATTGACGAAGACCATTCCGTAGCGCACCTCGCAGCGGACGGGCTGCGGCGCGCCGCGCGGCCGGCGCAGGCACCTGTAGGCACGTACGTCCTCGTCCTCCTCGCGCACGATGACGATCGGCTGTCCGAAGAGCGTGACCATCAACGAGTCGCCAGGGTGGGGGATGGCCGTGGCGAGGTCGATGAACTGCCAGCCGGATCGGTAGGCAGAGGCCATTTCGCGGCGGAAGCCGCGGTCGTCGGGGGTCACGCCGCCCTCCCTCCGGCCACGGGGACGCCGTCCGTACGCATGGGGCTCGAATCCCATCCACTGTCCAGCCGCCCGGCCTGTACGCTGTCCCACCCGCTGTCGACCGGGCTGTTCGCCTGGGTTGCGACGGCTCCGAGGCCCGCGCCGATCAGCCCCCCGAAGCCCACGGTCGAGAAGATGACGGTGGCAAGCGTCGAGCGAAGCATTCTTCTGTACATGGTCGGCTTCGTCCTAACTTGATGAAATCCTCTCCCCCGCGAACTAGACGATGGCTCATTCGGGCACGTCGATGCCACAGGGACGATGCATCATGTTCTTGCATGTTCAGGACCCTGGGGGGTGGAGATTTGCCTCAAAGCAGCACGAAAACGACACATCACCACTCCATTGCAGACCTGTGCCCCGAGGGCACCCGTCTGTACGCGAAGGCGCTCGGCGCCGGCCGGATCGCGCGCGCAGACGTGCAAGCGGCCCCCTGCCTGCTCGAATTCGCACTGCTCCACCCCGATCCTGACGACGCGAACCTGCTGCGCCCGGTTCCCCCGTCCGTCGCACTCGCACAGCGTCTTCACCCCATCGAGCGGGAGATCCAGGACCGGCGCCGGCATTCCATCGAACTCGCCGAAGCTTTCGAGCCCTTCCTCGCCATCAGCACGCAGATGCCGCCCAACGCGGACGCCATCACCGTGCTGGAGGGGTTCGACCGCATCAACCTGGCGCTCAACCTCGCCACCGCCGACTGCCGCACCGAGATGCTGACCATCCAGCCCGGTGGCGCCCGCAGCGCGCCGGCCCTCACCCAGGCCCTGCAGCGCGACCAGCCGCTGACCGACCGGGGGGTCAGCATACGCACGCTGTACCAGCACACCGTCCGGCACAGCCCCGGCACCCTCGCGTACGTGGAGCACATTTCCCCTGGAAAGGTGGAAGTCCGCACCCTGGAGCAGCTGATCCCGCGGCTGATTGTCTTCGATCGCACGGTCGCCTTCATCCCGGCGAGCGACGACCGCAGCGTGGCCCTGGAACTGCGTCACCCCGGGCTGGTCGAGTACCTCATCAGGGTCTTCGAGGCACTGTGGCACCTCGCCACACCGCTCACCGAGCAGGTGACGTACGACCCCATGCCGTCGGGCATCTCCGGCGTGCAGCGCACCATCGCCCAACTCCTCATCGAGGGGCACGTGGACGAGGCCATCGCGCGCCGGCTGGGGATGAACGTACGCACCTGCCGCGCGCACATCGCGAAGCTCGCCACCGCCCTGGGCAGCGGCAGCCGCGCCCAACTCGGCTTCCTCATCGCCCAGTCCGGCATCCTGGGCCGACCCGAGGACCCCACCAAGCCCGACGAGGGCCCGGTGGCCTGAACGGCGGCCGCCGCGCACGGAACGCGAGAAGGGCCCCCGGTCGGACGGCTGTCCGGTCCGGGGGCCCTTCTCGTACGCGGACGTCCGCGAGGTGCGCTCAGTCCATCGGACGCTTCGGTGCCGGGCGCCACACCACCAGGGCGTTGCCCGGCTGCGGGGGCTGGTACGGGACCAGGTCGCGGCGGTAGGAGGCGTGGACCTGGGCCTCGCGCTGCTGGAGGACCGCCGCCGCGCCGTCGACCGCCGCGGAGAGCTCGGCCACGCGCTGCTGGAGCGCGGCGACCTGGTTCTCCAGCTCGATGATCCGCTTGATGCCCGCCAGGTTGATGCCCTCGTCCTGGGACAGCGCCTGCACCGTGCGGAGCAGTTCGATGTCCCTGGCCGAATACCGACGGCCGCGCCCGGCCGTACGGTCCGGGGAGACCAGGCCGAGGCGGTCGTACTGGCGGAGGGTCTGCGGATGCAGGCCCGAGAGCTGGGCGGCCACCGAGATCACGTAGACCGGGGTCTCGTCGGTGAGCTGGTAGCCCCCGCCCAGGCGGGAGGACTGTCGTCGGCGGCCGTCCATGGTCATGCTCCCTTCGCGGACTCGAACAGCGCGGAGCGCGGGTCCTCGGACTCCGTCGCCTCGCGGTACATCTCCAGCGCCTCGCGCGCCTTGTCCGACAGCTGCGACGGCACCGCGACCTCGACGGTGACCAGCAGGTCGCCGCGGGTGCCGTCCTTGCGGACCGCGCCCTTGCCGCGGGCCCGCATGGTGCGGCCGCCCGGAGTGCCCGGCGGCAGCTTCAGCGTCACCGAGGGGCCGTTCAGGGTCGGCACCTTGATGTCGGCGCCCAGGGCGGCCTCGGCGAAGGTCACCGGGACGGTCACCGTCAGGTTGTCGTCCTTGCGGCCGAACACCGGGTGTGAGCCGACGTGCACGACGACGTAGAGGTCGCCGGCGGGACCGCCGCGCTCGCCCGGCGCGCCCTTGCCGCGCAGCCGGATCCGCTGGCCGTCGGAGACGCCCGCCGGGATCCGGACCTGCATGGTGCGGGAGGACTTGGCACGACCGCTGCCCTTGCAGACGTCACAGGGGGTCTCCGCGATCAGGCCGCGGCCCTTGCAGTCGGCGCACGGGTCGGTCAGCGAGAAGCCGCCGCCGCTCCCCCGGGAGACCTGGCCGGTGCCGACGCACGTCGGGCACACGCGGGGCGTGCCGTTCTTGTCGCCGGTGCCCGCACAGGCCTTGCAGGGCGCCTGGGAGGACATCCGGAGCGGGACCGTGGCCCCGTCCACCGCCTCCGTGAAGGAGAGGGTGACCTCGGACTCGATGTCCTGGCCGCGGCGCGGCTGGGTCCGGGTGCCCGGACCCGCCGTGCCGCCCCGGCCGCCGAAGAGGCCGCCGAAGACGTCACCCAGGCCGCCGCCGAAACCGCCGGCCCCGGCGCCACCCGGCTGGGTGCCGCCGAAGAGGTCGCCCAGGTCGAAGTTGAACGAGCCGCCGCCCGCGCCGGGACCGGGGCGGAAGCCACCGTTCCCGAACAGCGCGCGGGCCTCGTCGTACTCCTTGCGCTTCTTCGGGTCGCCGAGGATGTCGTTCGCCTCGGAGATCTCCTTGAAGCGCTCCTCGGCCGAGGAGTCGCCCTTGTTGGCGTCCGGGTGGAACTCGCGGGCGAGCTTCCGGTACGCCTTCTTGATCTCGGCCTCGGTGGCGTCCTTCGGGACACCGAGGACCTTGTAGTAGTCCTTCTCGACGAAGTCCTTCGTGTTCATCCCCGGTGTCCCTCCTCCCGTGCCACTACTGGTTCAAGCTCAGCCGTTGTCGGCTGCATCCGCGTCCTTGTCGGACGACGCGTCGCCTTCCGACGACTCGGACTTGGGGGCCGCGCCCGGCTGGGGCTCGGCCACCGCGACCCGTGCGGGACGGATCGTACGCTCGCCGATCCGGTACCCCGGCTGCAGGATCGCCACGCAGGTCGTCTCGGTGACGTCCGGCGCGTACGAGTGCATCAGGGCCTCGTGGACCGTCGGGTCGAAGGGCTCGCCCTCCTTGCCGAACTGCTGCAGACCCATCTTGGCGGCGACCGTCTCCAGCGATTCGGCCACCGACTTGAAGCCGCCGACCAGCTCGCCATGTTCCCGCGCCCGGCCGATGTCGTCCAGGGTCGGGAGCAGCTCCGTCAGGAGGGACGCGACCGCGATCTCCTTGACGGTGATCCGGTCCCGCTCCACCCGGCGGCGGTAGTTCTGGTACTCCGCCTGGAGCCGCTGGAGGTCCGCGGTGCGCTCGGAGAGCGCCGTACGGGCCTGGTCCAGCTGCGCCAGAAGGGCCGTTTCCTGGCCTGCGGCCTGTGCTGCTGCGCTGTCGTCCCCGGCCGGGGCCGCCGTGTCCTTGGCGGACTCGGCGGACTCGGCGGCCTTCGACTCCTCGGGCTTGCCGTCGGCGGGGACTTCGGGCTTCTCCTCGAAGCCCGGGGTCTCCTCCGACATCAGGCAGCGCCGCCCTTCGGCTTCTCGTCGTCGACGATCTCGGCGTCGACGACGTCGTCGTCGGCGGCCTTGTCCTGGGCACCCGCGGCGCCGGCGGCACCCTGGGCGGCCTGCGCGTCGGCGTAGATCGCCTGGCCCAGCTTCTGGCTGACCGCGGCGAGCTTCTCGGTCGCGGTGCGGATCTCGGCGGTGTCCTCGCCCTTGAGCTTGTCCTTCAGCTCGGCGACGGCGGTCTCGACCTCGGCCTTGACCTCGGCCGGGACCTTGTCCTCGTTGTCCTTGACGAACTTCTCCGTCTGGTAGACGAGCTGCTCGCCCTGGTTGCGGGACTCGGCCGCCTCCTTGCGACGGAGGTCCTCGTCCGCGTACTGCTCCGCCTCCTGGCGCATGCGGTCGACCTCGTCCTTGCCGAGCGAAGAGCCGCCGGTGACGGTCATCTTCTGCTCCTTGCCCGTGCCGAGGTCCTTCGCGGTCACGTGCATGATGCCGTTCGCGTCGATGTCGAAGGAGACCTCGATCTGCGGGACGCCACGCGGGGCCGGCGGCAGGCCGGTCAGCTCGAACATGCCGAGCTTCTTGTTGTACGCCGCGATCTCGCGCTCGCCCTGGTAGACCTGGATCTGCACGGACGGCTGGTTGTCCTCGGCCGTCGTGAAGATCTCGGACCGCTTGGTCGGGATCGTGGTGTTGCGCTCGATGAGCTTGGTCATGATGCCGCCCTTGGTCTCGATGCCGAGGGACAGCGGGGTCACGTCGAGGAGCAGGACGTCCTTGACCTCACCCTTGAGGACACCGGCCTGGAGGGTGGCGCCGATGGCGACGACCTCGTCCGGGTTGACGCCCTTGTTGGCGTCCTGACCGCCGGTGAGCTCCTTGACGAGCTCGGCGACGGCCGGCATGCGGGTGGAGCCGCCGACCAGGACCACGTGGTCGATCTCGGACAGGTTGATGCCCGCGTCCTTGATGACGTTGTGGAACGGGGTCTTGCAGCGGTCGAGCAGGTCCGCGGTCAGCTGCTGGAACTGGGAGCGCGTGAGCTTCTCGTCCAGGTGCAGCGGGCCCTCGGCGGAGGCCGTGATGTACGGCAGGTTGATCGAGGTCTCCGTGGAGGAGGACAGCTCGATCTTCGCCTTCTCGGCGGCCTCGCGCAGGCGCTGGAGCGCCATCTTGTCCTTGGAGAGGTCCACGCCGTGGCCGCCCACGAACTGCTTCACCAGGTAGTCGACGACGCGCTGGTCCCAGTCGTCGCCACCGAGGTGGTTGTCACCGTTGGTGGCCTTGACCTCGACGACGCCGTCGCCGATCTCCAGGAGCGACACGTCGAAGGTGCCGCCACCGAGGTCGAAGACGAGGATGGTCTGGTCGTCCTTGTCGAGACCGTAGGCCAGGGCGGCGGCCGTCGGCTCGTTGACGATGCGCAGGACGTTCAGGCCCGCGATCTCGCCGGCCTCCTTCGTCGCCTGACGCTCGGAGTCGTTGAAGTAGGCCGGGACGGTGATGACCGCGTCCGTGACCTTCTCACCCAGGTAGGCCTCGGCGTCGCGCTTCAGCTTCTGCAGGATGAAGGCGCTCATCTGCTGCGGGTTGAAGTCCTTGCCATCCAGGTTGATCTTCCAGTCAGTGCCCATGTGGCGCTTGACGGAGCGGATGGTCCGGTCCACGTTCGTGACCGCCTGGCGCTTGGCCACCTCGCCGACGAGGACCTCGCCGTTCTTGGCGAAGGCGACGACGGACGGCGTGGTCCTGGCGCCCTCGGCGTTGGTGATGACGGTGGGCTCGCCGCCTTCCAGAACGCTGACGACGGAGTTAGTGGTGCCCAGGTCGATGCCGACCGCACGTGCCATTTTGATTCCTCCAGCTGACTTGAGTGGAACAGACTCAACCATGACTCATCGCGGCGCGCACGTCAACAGAACTGAGTCGAGTCGACTCAACCTTTAGGCCGCCCTTACACGCAACCCTGCCGAATCAAGCCCGCCGGCGCTTGAGGCGCGGGGTCCGGGGCGGAGCCCCGGCGGCGCAGCCGAACGGGTCACCCGGCCGCGCGGCACCCACCCCCGCCGGGAGGCGTACGGCACGGTGCTGGCATGGCAACGTCCCTCATCGCCCGGTCAGTACCACGGCCGGCCAGGCCCTCGGCGAAGCGGGTGTTCGACCTGCTCGGCGCGGCCGCCCTGCTGGCCCTGTGCGCCGTACCGCTCGCGCTGGCCGCCGGACTGCTCTGCGCGACCCAGGGCGGGCGGGTCTTCGTACGGGAGCCCGCGGCGGGGCTGTCGGGGCGGCCGTTCCGGACCTGGAGGTTCCGCACGGCGCCGGCGGGCCGCACCGGAGCGGCGGTCGAGCGCTGCGCCCTCGACGCGCTGCCCCAGCTGCTCAACGTGCTCCGCGGGGAGATGTCCCTCGTCGGCCCGCGCCCGGAATCCCGCACCGATCGCGCCGACAGACTGCTCGTACGTCCCGGAATGACCGGCTTGTGGCAGGTCAGCGCGCGCTCCGACCTGCCCTGGGAGGAGATGGCCCTGCTCGACCGGCATTATGTGGAGAACCATTGGCTCGGGATGGACCTGGCGATCCTCGCGCAGACCCCTCGGGCGGCCTTGCGGCAAAGGCTCGCCTGAGCGACACAGATCACCGCACGCTCGGCTACATTGCGGCGTCGGGAATGGGTAACCTCAAGCCTTGACTTCATAAGTTACCGCTTAGTAAGTGCTGCCCGAGGAGCCCGCCCATGCAACTCGCCGCGATCATCGTGTCGCTGGTCATCACGGTGGTAGCCGTCGCGCTGTTCGGCCGTGCCATCGCGCAGATCTACAGATTCGTGCGCCTCGGCCAGCCTGTGCCCGCGGGCACGCGCACCGGCGACCCCACGCAGCGCACCATCACCCTGGTCAAGGAATTCCTCGGCCACACCCGCATGAACCGCTGGGGCATCGTCGGCTTCGCCCACTGGTTCGTGGCGGTGGGCTTCTTCTCGCTGCTGCTGACGATCGTCAACGCCTTCGGCCAGCTCTTCCAGGCCGACTGGCTGATCCCGATCATCGGCGACTGGCTGCCGTACGAGATCTTCACCGAGTTCCTCGGCCTGATGACCGTGCTCGGCATCGTCACCCTGATCGTCATCCGGCAGCTGAGCCGGCCGAGCAAGGCGGGCCGCAAGTCCCGCTTCGCGGGGTCCAAGACGGGCCAGGCGTACTTCGTCGAGGCCGTCATCCTGATCGTCGGCGTCTGCATCATGACGCTGCGCGCACTGGAGGGCGTCCAGCACCACGTCGACGGCTGGGAGCCGGGCTTCTTCGCCTCGTACCCGCTGATCGCCGCCTTCGACGGGCTGAGCCTGGGCACGATCCAGCACCTCACGTACTTCTTCGCGGCCCTCAAGATCGTCACGTCCTTCACCTGGATGATCACGGTCTCGCTGAACACCAACATGGGTGTCGCCTGGCACCGCTTCCTCGGTTTCCCGAACATCTGGTTCAAGCGCAACGCGGACGGCGCGACCGCGCTGGGCGCGCTCCAGCCGATGACCAGCGGTGGCAAGGAGATCGACTTCGAGGAGCCGGGCGAGGACGACGTCTTCGGCGTCTCCCAGGTCGAGCAGTTCTCCTGGAAGGGCATCCTCGACTTCTCCACGTGCACCGAGTGCGGCCGCTGCCAGTCGCAGTGCCCCGCCTGGAACACCGGCAAGCCCCTCTCCCCGAAGCTCCTGATCATGTCGCTGCGCGACCACGCGCACGCCAAGGCCCCGTACCTGCTGGCCGGCGGCGGCAAGACGATGGAGGGCGAGGAGAAGGCGTCGGCGGAGCAGCTGAAGGACGTCCCGGCGGCCGCCCTGGCCGAGGCCGAGCGCCCGCTGATCGGCACCGCCGAGGAGAACGGCGTCATCGACCCGGACGTGCTGTGGTCCTGCACGACCTGCGGTGCGTGCGTGGAGCAGTGCCCGGTCGACATCGAGCACATCGACCACATCGTCGACATGCGCCGCTACCAGGTGATGATCGAGAGCGCGTTCCCGTCGGAGGCGGGCACGATGCTCAAGAACCTGGAGAAGAAGGGCAACCCCTGGGGCCTGGCGAAGAAGCAGCGCGTCGAGTGGACCAAGGAGGTGGACTTCGAGGTCCCGATCATCGGGAAGGACGCGGAGGACCTCTCCGAGTTCGACTACCTCTACTGGGTCGGCTGCGCCGGCGCCCTGGAGGACCGGGCCAAGAAGACCACGAAGGCCTTCGCGGAGCTCCTGAACATCGCGGGCGTCAAGTTCGCGATCATGGGCGGCGACGAGAAGTGCACCGGTGACTCGCCGCGCCGCCTGGGCAACGAGCCGCTGTTCCAGCAGCTGGGCCAGGAGAACGTGGCCATGCTGAACATGGCGTTCGGCGAGGACGACGACGACCCGGAGACGAAGAAGCCGAAGTCGGCGAAGCGGATCGTCTCGACCTGCCCGCACTGCTTCAACACCATCGCGAACGAGTACCCGCAGCTCGGCGGCGAGTACGAGGTCATCCACCACACGCAGCTGCTCCAGCACCTGATCGACGAGGGCCGGCTGACGCCGGTGACTCCGGTCGACGGTCTGATCACGTACCACGACCCGTGCTACCTGGGCCGCCACAACAAGGTCTACACGCCGCCGCGCGAGATCATGTCGGCCGTTCCTGGCCTGCGGCAGCAGGAGATGCACCGCCACAAGGAGCGGGGCTTCTGCTGTGGCGCCGGTGGTGCGCGGATGTGGATGGAAGAGCGCATCGGCAAGCGCATCAACAACGAGCGCGTGGACGAGGCCCTGTCCCTGAACCCGGACATCGTCTCCACCGCCTGCCCGTTCTGCCTGGTCATGCTGACCGACTCGGTCAACGGCAAGAAGAACGAGGGCCAGGCCAAGGAGTCCGTCCAGGTGGTGGACGTGGCCCAGCTGCTCCTGGAGTCGGTGAAGGCCCCGGGCCCGACGGAGGCCGAACTGGCCGAGGCCGCTGCCGCCGAAGCCGCTGCCGCGGAGGCCGCTGCCAAGGCCGAGGCGGAAGCGAAGGCCAAGGCCGAGGCGGACGCCAAGGCCAAGGCCGAGGCGGACGCCAAGGCCAAGGCGGAGGCCGAAGCGAAGGCGGAAGCCGAGGCCAAGGCGGAGGCCGAAGCGGACGCCAAGGCCAAGGCCGAGGCCGAAGCGAAGGCGGAAGCCGAGGCCAAGGCGGAGGCCGAGCCGGAATCCGAGGCCAAGGCCGAGGTAGCGGCGGAGCCTGTGGCTCCCGCGGCGGAGGTGGAGGCCGAGGCCCCCGCGGCCGAGGCGGAAGCCGCCGCCGAGCCGGAGGCGAAGCCCGAGACCGAGGCTGAGGCCAAGGCCAAGGACGAGGCCGAGCCGGCGACGGCGGACGACGACGCCGAGGCGAAGCCCGGGGCGGTCAAGGCCGAGGACACCAAGTAGGCCCTGGGTTCCACCCGCACCACACCGGAACGGCCGGTCCCCCACCCGGGGGGCCGGCCGTTCCGGCATGTCCGGCGCCCCGCGAGGGGGCCGGCCGGGCCGCGACGCGTTCCACCCGGCCCCACAGGGGTCCCCGGTCCGCCCCCGGGGCCCGGGAGGGGCGGCGGGTTCGGAGGAGCGGGAGTCCGGGGGTCAGGTGCGGTTGCGGCGGAGCATCGCGAAGCCCAGGCCCGCCGCGCCGACCGCGGCCATGCCGCCGCCCGCGGCCGGCAGCAGCAGGGTGTCGGAGTCCGCCGTGGCGACCCCTTCCGCACCCGCCTTGACCCCGCCCTTCGGGACGATCCGCTCGACGGCCGGCTTGGCGACGTCCTTCGCGACGTCCACCTTCCCGGTCTCCCGCTTCGTATCGCGCTTCGTGTCGCGCTTCGCATCCACCGTGTACTTCTCGATCAGCCTGCCGTTGAAGTCGTACACCCAGCTGTTCCCGCCGCCCCTGCCGTCGATGACGACGAACTTCACGCGCTTGCCGTCCCGGACGAGCTCGTACGTCCAGCCGTCGTTCTGCACGCTCGGGCGCTCCAGGTCGATCGTGCCGAGAGCGTTCCCGTTCGGCATGGAGATGTGGACGCGCTTGCCGTTCGGGCCGTCGACCAGCTTCGCGATCCGCCCGTCCGGCATGGTCAGCCGGACCGAGCTCTCCTTCTTGACCTCCGGCTTCGGCTTCTCGGCGCCCTCGACCCACGAGGTCACGGTGCCGTTCGGCTGGAGCACCACGTGCAGGCCATTGCTCCGGCCGTACGTCGCGGCCCCGCCCTTGCTGACCAGCGTGTCCAGCTTCGTCCTGCCGGAGAAGATGTCCGCCTCGAAGTGGTTGTCGGAGATCTTGTAGACCTTGGCGATCGAGCCGTCCGCCAGCTTCACGGTCGTGACGTACGCCCGCACACTCAGCTTCGGCTTCTCGACCGGCTTCTCCACCGGCTTCTCGGACGGCTTCACCGGCGGCTGGATCTCCGGCTTCACCGACGGGTCCACCGGCGGCTCGACCGACGGCTGCTCGATCCCCGGCAGTACCTGCGGCTCGGGGACGGCCGGGGAGTCCGCGAAGGCAGAGCCCGCCGGGAGGGCCATGACGGCGGCCGCGCCGGTGACGACGGCGGCGGTGCGGAGGGCGGTACGGCGAGTGCGGGCAGTGCTGCGCATGACGGGCGGCTCTTCTCGTTCGTTCGTTGATTCGTTGATGCGTTCATTCGTTCAGCGACACTCACGAAGCTACGGACCCGATATGTGCGTATTCCGTCGACAACGTAACGAAGACCCGCAGAACCCGACGCAAACGCGTAAACCGGACAGCTCGGGGTCCCCCCGGACATCCCCTAGGGGATGTCACAGCTCAGCCGCAAAGGGTGCTTCTTTCCGCCGCCCGGTCACCGGACACCGCAGGACCAGGTACGTTCGATCACGTGGCTGGATTCAGGATCGGACGCGGCCGGGACAACAACCGCCCGCCCCAACAACCCCCGCAGCAGCAGCCGTACGGTCAGCAGCAACCGCAGCAGCCGTACGGCCGGCAGGCCTACCCTCCCGGCCCTCCGCCCCCGCAGCAGCAGTGGCCGCAGCCGGGCGCAGGCGGTGGGCACGGCGAGCCCGAGTACTTCGACCCGTACGGTCAGCAGCAACCGCAGCAGCCGTACGGCCACGGAGCGCCCGGACCGGGTTACACGAACGACAACCCGGGGCACACCCAGGTCTTCGCCTTCGGCGAGGACCCGTACGGCCAGGGCTCGACCTACCAGGCCGGTGCGGCCGCGGTGGCTCCCGCCGGGCCGCGACTGCCCTGGAAGGAACTGCTCCGCGGCATCGTGACCCGACCCGGGCAGACCTTCCTCCAGATGCGCGACCACGCCGTCTGGGGTCCGGCGCTGACCGTGACCTTCCTCTACGGCCTCCTCGCGGTCTTCGGCTTCGACGACGCCCGCAAGGACGTGATCAACGCGACCCTGTCGAAGGCCGTCCCGATCGTCCTGTCCGCCGGAGCCGCCTTCGTCATCTGCGGCCTGCTCCTGGGCGCGGTCACGCACACGCTGGCCCGCCAGATGGGCGGCGACGGGTCCTGGCAGCCGACCGTGGGCCTGTCGATGCTGGTCATGTCGCTGACCGACGCCCCGCGCCTGCTGTTCGCGGTGTTCCTGGGCGGGGACAACGGCCTGGTCCAGGTCCTCGGCTGGGCCACCTGGGTGGCGGCCGGTGCGCTCTTCACGTCGCTGATCAGCAAGTCGCACGACCTGCCGTGGCCGAAGGCCCTGGGCGCGTCCGCGATCCAGCTGATCGCCCTGCTGTCGATCATCAAGCTGGGCACGCTGTAGCCCTGCCGCACACGCCCCCGCACGCACGCGAAAAGGGCCCGCCGCGCGATCCTCCGCACGGCGGGCCCTTCCCTTTGCCCACGCCCGTGGAACTCCACGGGCGTGGAACTAGGCGTCGAGCACCTGTCCCTCACGCTTCACGACGGGCGGCAGGACCGACCACGGGAACTCGATCCAGTCGTCCGTGCGCTTCCACACGTACTCGCACTGCACCAGGGAGTGCGACTTCTCGTAGATGACGGCGGAGCGCACCTCGGCGACGTGGCCGAGGCAGAAGTCGTGGACCAGCTTCAGCGTCTTGCCGGTGTCGGCGACGTCGTCGGCGATCAGCACCTTCTTGTTCGTGAAGTCGATCGCCTCGGGCACGGGGGCCAGCATGACCGGCATCTCCAGCGTGGTCCCGACGCCCGTGTAGAACTCGACGTTCACCAGGTGGATGTTCTTGCAGTCGAGCGCGTACGCCAGCCCGCCCGCGACGAACACCCCGCCCCGAGCGATGCTCAGGATGATGTCGGGCTCGTAGCCGTCCTCGGCGATGGTGGTCGCCAGCTCGCGGATGGCGTTCCCGAAGCCCTCGTAGGAGAGGTTCTCGCGTACTACGTCACTCATGCCTCGTGCCTCACCTGGGTGCGGTGGAAGTTCTGGAAGGAGCGCGAGGCGGTCGGCCCGCGCTGCCCCTGGTACCTGGACCCGTAGCGGTCGCTGCCGTACGGGAACTCCGCGGGCGAGCTGAGGCGGAACATGCACAGCTGCCCGATCTTCATGCCCGGCCAGAGCTTGATCGGCAGCGTGGCGAGGTTCGACAGCTCCAGGGTCACGTGACCCGAGAACCCGGGGTCGATGAACCCGGCGGTCGAATGCGTCACCAGGCCGAGACGGCCGAGGCTGGACTTCCCCTCCAGTCTGGAGGCGATGTCGTCGGGGAGCGAGATGACCTCGTACGTCGAGGCGAGGACGAACTCGCCCGGGTGCAGGATGAAGGCCTCGTCGCCCTCCGGCTCGACCATGCGGGTCAGGTCGGCCTGCTCGATGGCGGGGTCGATGTGGGCGTAGCGGTGGTTCTCGAACACCCGGAAGAACCGGTCGAGGCGCACGTCGATGCTGGAGGGTTGGATCATCGACTCCTCGAACGGGTCGATGCGAACCCGTCCGCTGTCGATCTCGGCCCGGATGTCTTTGTCAGAGAGAAGCACGTCCCGAGGATACGCAGCCGCACGGGCCACCCCCAATCGAGAGCGGCACCGCGCGCGCCTCCCGCCTCCTGCTACCGCTTCACGCCACCGACGGGCACGGCCTGGCGCAACCGCGCACACCGCGGACACCGCAGCAGCCGTCCCGGCCCGATCCGGCCGGCACCGAGGTGCTGCAGCGGGAAGGAGGCGGTACTGAACACGTGCCCTTCGGCACAACGGACGACGGTGTGCTCCATCAAGTCCCTTTCCCCTACATGCTGTACTGCGACGAATCGCCACATTAGGGGATGATCGCGACCCAGCTCCAGCCGCCGCTCCGAGCCCATACGGTACGCCCCAACTCCCGCACGCACACGCCTCGGTGCACGCCACACACGACAACGACCCCGCGGCGAACGCACCGGGGGTCGATCATGAGGTAGAGTGTGCAACGGTAAGGATCCAGGCAACTGGTCCACCATGCGGATGTAGTTTAATGGTAGAACATGAGCTTCCCAAGCTTATAGCGCGGGTTCGATTCCCGTCATCCGCTCAGATACGAAGGCCCAGGTCAGCGACCTGGGCCTTCGTTGTTGTCCAGACCCCTCGACCCTTGCCGTGCCCTCTACATGCCCCAACTCGCGGGATTGACCAGGTCGGATGGGATTCCGCTCGCAACACGCACCCCCGCACCACACGTCGATGCCGTTGCCGTCGGCATCCTGGGGAAGCTGTCCGGCCATGGTGATCACTCCCTGCGTCTACGAAGGCGCCCCTCCCGGCGTGGGGGTACGGGTCACGTACTGCACCGGTCGCGGGCGTCCCGGCGGAGCTGTTCGGCGTGTCGGGTCATGGCGTCAATGCGCTCGGAGAGCTCGGCGTCCTCGGGCCGCAGGCGGCGCGGGTGCCGGTCAGGGGGCGGACGAGGCGGGCGGTGTCGTTGTGGGCAAGAGCGCGGTTCAGCTCGCCGATGGCCCCCTCGGCGCCGTCGGCCAGGCCGGTGAGGGCGGTGACCTGGCCGGCGAGTCGACGCAGGTCGGCGGCGGAGCGAGCGTCCCGTAGACGGCCGCCACGATGCAGGTGGCTGCCGCCATCGTCGGCCACGCGATGCCCTTGATCCCGCAACACCGCACTCGGGGGAATAAATATCTGCGCTCGCCGTCAGAGAATTTAACCGACCCCGCAGGGAGAGTTTTTCCGCACCACGAGCAGTGGAGATATTTCACGCAGCACAGACAGCCATGACGTGCTACTGTCGATCTCGGTTGCAGTTTTGGTACCCAAAAACTTCAAGCGCCCCAGTCGGCTTCACCGAACTCGAGCGCTTCATATTTCCGGTCATTTTCCGGCGGGGCATCATCGCGGCGACACGGCGTCCGTACAGTGCGGACGCCGGTGTACTGCCCCAAGGGAGATATGACATGGCATCTGGCACCGTGAAGTGGTTCAACGCAGCAAAGGGCTTTGGCTTCATCGAGCAGGACGGTGGCGGCGACGACGTCTTCGCCCACTTCTCGAACATCGCCGCCCAGGGCTTCCGCGAACTGCGGGAAGGCCAGAAGGTCACCTTCGACATCGCGCAGGGCCAGAAGGGCCCGACGGCCGAGAACATCGTTCCGGCCTGACGCTGGCGCGCATTTCGTAGCTGGGGCCCGCATCCCTCGGGGTGCGGGCCCCAGCTGCACTTATTTCTCGCAGTGGCATCAACTGCGCGACGAAGCATTCCGGGTTACGACCCGATCGGCGCTTCGCCCCCTCAAGTTTTCTAGGTTTCGCGTCGGAATGACGCCATCCCCCCTCAGCGCAGGCGCCCGTACCGAATCCCGGTAGGCCGGAGTCGCTTTCGCATTCCATTCGGCCCGTTCTTGTGATTTCCCGCGCCGCGTTTCCGCTGCGGAAATTCCTTGATATGAGCCGCGTCAAGGAAGGTTCTCAATGAACCGCACACGTACGAACGGCCGTTCCTCTCGCACCCGCAACCGCGCCGGCGTTCCCGTTTTCGGGACCGCCGCCGGTTCGGAGCGGGGCAGCCGTTTCGGCTCGTCGGCCCCGAGCCGTTCCACGGCTCCGCGGCGATCGAGGGTCCCTGGCCGGCGACCCGCCGCAGTACAGGGCGAGTTCGCCCTGCCGAAGACGATCACTCCCGCTCTGCCCGCCGTCGAGACCTTCGCCGACCTCGCCATGCCGGCCGAGCTGTTGGCCGCTCTCGGCGCGCAGGGCGTGACCGTACCCTTCCCCATCCAGGGCGCCACCCTGCCCAACACCCTCGCGGGCCGTGACGTGCTCGGCCGCGGACGCACCGGCTCCGGCAAGACGCTCGCCTTCGGCCTCGCCCTGGTGGCCCGCACCGCCGGGCAGCGCGCCGAGCCCCGCCAGCCGCTCGCCCTCGTCCTCGTCCCCACCCGCGAGCTGGCCCAGCAGGTGACCGACGCCCTCACGCCGTACGCCCGCGCCGTGAAGCTGCGGCTGACCACGGTCGTCGGCGGCATGTCGATCGGCAAGCAGGCCGGAGCGCTGCGCGGAGGCGCGGAGGTCGTCGTGGCCACGCCCGGCCGGTTGAAGGACCTCATCGACCGCGGTGACTGCCGGCTGAACCAGGTCGCGATCACCGTCCTCGACGAGGCCGACCAGATGGCCGACATGGGCTTCATGCCGCAGGTGACCGCTCTCTTGGACCAGGTGCGTCCCGAGGGGCAGCGGATGCTGTTCTCCGCCACCCTGGACCGCAACGTCGATCTGCTGGTCCGTCGGTACCTGACCGACCCGGTCGTGCACTCGGTGGACCCCTCGGCCGGTGCGGTGACGACGATGGAGCACCACGTGCTCCACGTCCACAGTGCCGACAAGCAGCGGACGACGACGGAGATCGCGGCGCGCGAAGGCCGGGTGATCATGTTCCTCGACACCAAGCACGCCGTCGACCGCCTCACCCAGGACCTCCTCAACAGCGGGGTCCGCGCCGCGGCCCTGCACGGCGGGAAGTCGCAGCCCCAGCGCACCCGCACCCTGGCCCAGTTCAAGACCGGACACGTGACCGTGCTGGTCGCGACGAACGTGGCGGCGCGCGGCATCCACGTCGACAACCTCGACCTCGTCGTCAACGTCGACCCGCCCACCGACCCCAAGGACTACCTTCACCGCGGCGGCCGCACCGCCCGCGCCGGCGAGTCCGGCAGCGTCGTCACCCTGGTCACCCCCGACCAGCGCCGCGACATGACCCGCCTCATGCAGGCCGCCGGCATCACCCCGAAGACCACCCAGGTCCGCTCCGGCGAAGAGGCCCTGAACCGCATCACCGGCGCCCAGGCACCCTCCGGCGTCCCCGTCGTCATCACCGCACCGGTCGTCGAACGCGCCAAGCGCACCTCGGCCTCCCGGGGGAGGCGCCGGCCCGCTGCGACGGCCCGGCGTGCGAGCGTACGGCAGTCCGCCTTCGACGCGGCGGCCTGAAAGCCACGTGATCAGGAAACTGACCCACCTTTGCAGGAGGCACCTTTTGACACTGGTCCAGATGCAGCCCCGCCCGGCGAATGCCAGCCCTGTTCACCGGACGGTGGGCGACGCGATGGAGGCGGCCGGTCCACAGGTGTGTGACGACATGACGGTCGAGGTGGCCCTTGCCGTCATGGCCAGTGCCCGCACGGAGCACCTGCTCGTCTGCGACGAAGACGGCCTGTGCACCGGGCTGGTCACCCGGGCCGGGCTCGCCACCGTCCGCGACGGCGCGGCGTACACGGACCAAGTCCGTCTCCGCGACCTCCCGGGAGACCGCGGACCGGTCGCCTCATACGTGACCACGATGGCCGAAGCCCAACACGCGATGCGCTACCGCCGGCTCGATGCCCTGCCGGTCGTCGACGACCAGGGCAGCGCTCCGGGTGTCCTCGCCCTGGCCCGCTGAACCACCTCACCGCGGCACGACCGTCCCCCTTTCTTCTTCCTGTGAGGCAACATGCGCTGTGTCATCGCCCGTTTCCCGTTCGACCTCACCAAGAGCGGTGTCCTGGAGTCGATGAAGGGCGTCAAGCCCGAGCAGGTCGTCGGCGAGTCAGTGACCATCGGGCGCCGCACGTACCCCGTCAAGCAGGTCGGTCAGGTCATCACCCGCCAGGACAGGCGTGACTTCAGCGCCGGTGAAGTGCTGAGGGCCATGACCCGGCTCGGGTTCACCTGCTGCGGCCTCCCCCGGGCCGCCGTGCCCACGCATGTCCTCAGCCCGCTCCAGCAGGCTTCCGCGATGCTCGGCATCCCGGTGACCGTCTGACGGACGGAGAGGACCGGCGCGAGCCGACACCCACCCGGACAGCGAAGAGGGCCCGACCGGCAAGCGCCGGTCGGGCCCTCCCGCACACCGGGGGGGGTACGCGAAGGTGGGGTCAGTGGTCGGAGTAGCTGAAGACGCCCACGGTCCAGTCGCTGACATCCGCAATCGAGACGCGGTACGTCCCACCCGTCTCCGGGATCCCCACCGTGCCCTGCAGGATGCGGGCCACATGGAAGTGGAGATGGGTAGGCGGCCCCTCGTGGGGTGTTGTGGTTGTGAAGATCGCGGCGAACTCGCCCAGGCGGACGGAGTCCGTCAGAACCTCCGACACCCGCTGCCTCCATTCGGCTCGGGTGCCAGCCGACCGGTGACGACAGCGCCACCGGTGAGCACGGTCAGGACCCCTGACCTGCTGTGCAACCCGGTCTGCGCATCCTGAACCGGCCATGCAGGTCTACCTCCCCTCCGTAGGAACGAAAATCTATGACGGCCAGAGTAGACATTGCGCTGTGGCAGGGTTACGGTTTCTCTCGTAGCCCAGAGAGACAGCAGGGCCCGGCAGAGACGAACTGCCAGGCAGCGGTACCCGCAGTTGCAGTACGCAGGACGGTGCGGTGGTGGAGTTCCGAAGCCAGGTTGTTGCAGGACGGCGACGGGGCTGACGACCGGACCGGGTGGCCCGCAGTCGCAGGGGCCGCCGAGAGCAGTACCGCAGTTATCGCAAGTGCAGTGCCCGCAAGTGCGGTACGCAGTACCAGCAGTGAAGTAGTGAGCAGCACCTCGGTGAAGGCGTCGGCTGCAGGCGCGCGCTCCGGGAAGTTCGGCAGTGGGGTTCCAAGCCAGAGCAGACGCAGGACGGGCAACGGGGCTGGCTGCCGAAGTGTGGCGCCGAGACGGGCCACCAGCAGTACGAGCGGTAAGCAGTTGATCACTGAGGGAAGAACGGAGGAGCCGAGCACCATCAGGATCGCCCGGGCAGAAGTCTTGAGTCCGGGTACCGCAGGACATCGATAGCGAGGTGGTCTCCGGTCAAGCAACCGCGATCCCCGCACTCCCGGCAGCGTGTCGGCCGGGTCGGCGGAAACATGGGGTCGGCGCAGTATCAGGGCCGACAGATGGTGTAGTAGTTCCTTCGGGGCCCTGGTGCCGTACGGCACCAGGGCCCCTCCATGCGTTCCATGAGAGAGGTTCAATGACAGCAGACGCCTCGTTCGGCCGTCTCGACGACGACGACTATCCCGCCTACACCATGGGCCGGGCCGCAGAAATGATCGGCACCACCCAAGGCTTCCTCCGCGCCCTCGGAGAGGCCCGCCTGATCACCCCGCTCCGCTCGGAGGGCGGCCACCGCCGCTACTCCCGCTACCAGTTGCGCCTCGCGGCCCGCGCCCGGGAACTCGTCGACCAGGGCACCCCCATCGAGGCCGCCTGCCGCATCATCATTCTCGAGGACCAGCTCGAGGAAGCCCAGCGCATCAACGCCGAGTACCGCCGCGCCGCCGACTCATCCGCACCGCCGCCCTCAGCCTGAACCGAGCGTGCCCGTCGAAATCGGCGGTCCTCGGTCGTCGGAGAGGGCCCCCGGCGAGTGGTGCCGCCGGCTCCGGTTCGCCCGCAAGGTGGAGGCCATCGCCGGCGCGGGGACCGCGAGGTGCTCGCCGCGATCATCTTCGCGGCCGCATCAGGCTGCACATGGAACCAACTGCCGCCCGGCTTGTGGCGCCTCTTGTTCGGGCGCCGGCCGGGACCAGTCCGACGCGCCGGGCGCGGACAAGGCAGTTCGGCCTTCAGGGGAGTTTGTGGGCGAGGACGTCCAGTTGCTCGACGGAAGGCGGTTGGGCGAACAGTTCACCCGCTCGTTCCATCAGGGCACTGCCCAGGCGGCCGGCGAGGTGGGCCTGGCGTGCGTCGTCGTGGGGGAAGGCGTCGAAGATGGCGAAGGTGGACGGGCTCAGGCGTACGGCGAACCAGGCGACGGTGCCGGGCTCCTCCTGCACGATGGCAAGGCCGTCACGGAGAAAGGCGGCGACCTCTTCCTCCTTGCCGGGCTGGGCCTCGACCTGTACGTGTAGCGCGACGTTGATGTCAGCCATGAGGGGACTCCTTCAGGCGCTCGGTCGCCCGGGAGCGGCCGGGCACTGCCGTGACCGGATGGCGTCGAACGGGTCTCTTGTACGGCCGCGCCGATAAGAGGGTCTGGAGGAACTACCAGGCCCATCCGCGCCGGAAACACTCCTTCCTTCACGTCGCCGACCTAGGGTCTGATGCCAGCACAACAACAAAGGAGCCCAGCATGGATCCGATCACAGCAGCCGCCCTCGCAGCACTGGCTGGCACCGTTGGCACTGAGGCCGGCCGCCAGACCTGGGAAGGCACACCACGCTGGTGAGGCGCCCGTTCCAGCGCGGCACAACACCAGGAACCGGACAGGACGGGTCGCCACAGATCAGCTCCGGCGAACTGGAGGTCGCCGCGCTGGAGGACAGTCACACCGACCCGGCCCGGGCGCAGGCGCTGGCAACTGCCATCGGCGTACGGGCAGCCTTGGACGTAGATTTCCGCGTACGCCTCGACGAGTGGTGGCGGCACGCTCAGAGCACCGGCGGTGAGGTCCACAACAGCGTCAACGGGGGCAGGCAGAACGGTCCGGTGGTCCAAGGCCGGGACTTCTCCAACCTCACCTTCAACATGACCCGCGGTACGGCGGTCCCTGACGGTGATTGGCGGGCGGGTTCAGGCATCCCTGCGGACCCGTCCAGGTCGTGATCGCAGACAACGGCGCGGGTCCGGGCGTACCTAGCGCCCGAAGGTGACCGGCCTCATCGTCGGCCAGGTGTGCGCCGGGCAGATCGCGACTCACCCCTTCGACTACTGCTGCAGCCCTGAACGCCCCGGGGTCCGTAGACATCACCGGGCGCCTGAACATCGAAGGACTAGCCGGTCAAAGGCTCATGTTTCACCGCTTGCGGGCGCGATCCCGGGCGACAGCCAACGTGCAAGGGCCTTGGCCCGGAGGTTCTTGGGGCAACTCGGGACGCCTTAAGGTCCCACCACTGGGGCGTGCCCCAGCCGTGCCCTTCGGGGCGGTGAACAACGGCCAGAACCGGTGCATAAAGGTAGTCCCAGCGCGGTTGCCGTTAACGGAAACCTGCAGGTCAAAGGCCCTTCGGGTCATGCTTGCACAGTAGATTCCCAAGCTTGTAGCGCGGGTTCGATTCCCGTCATCCGCTCCATAACAAAGCCCCAGCTCAGAGACCCGGGGCTTTTGTGTTGCCTAGACCTTTCTCATGGCCTCGTGCCAGATCCGTGCCGGACGCCTTGACCCGGCCCGCAGCATCGTGCCCTTGCCCGCCCGGCGACACGCCCCGTGGGACAGCCGGGGGCCGCGGCCCCCGGAAATGCGTTCAGAAGGCGCTCAGCGCGTCGCGGGTGTTGGTGCGGTACAGGCCGACCTTCGGGTTGGCGACGCTGCCCGGCTTGGCCAGCTGGAGGCTGACGCCGTCCGCGTTCGGCATGTGCTCCTTGTCGGCGAGGACGTTGACCTCGTCGGCCACGGGGCCGTTGCCACCCGACGGGTTGAGGTCCACGGCCGCGTACGCGGTGGCGCCGGGGTGCACCGGGTACGCCGGGGCGCCGCCCAGTCCACCGGGGGCAGTGGCCTGGAGACCGAGCGTGCCGCCCTTGGCGCTGAAGCCGACGGTGGGGAAGTAGTCCAGACCGCAGGAGGTGGAACCGTTGTTGGTCACGGTGATGACGCGGACGGTGGCCGGAGCGCCCGTCGGGGAAGTGACCTTGACGGTCAGGTCGCGCGCCGAGCAGGGGTGGGTGTAGGCGTAGGAGTCACCGGTGGTGTCCCCCTTGTTCATGCCGCCCGAACCGGCCTTCGCCGGGGTGGCCGTGCCGGTTCCGGTGACCTTGCCGGCGGACGGGGCGGCGGATGCGCCCTCCCCGGACGGCGTCACGGTCCCGGTCGAGACCTGCTTGTCCGCGCTCTTGGTCGCGGCGGGGTTCGCGGTCGGCCCGCCGGCGCTGTCCGAGCCGCCGCAGGCGGTCAGGGCCAGAGCGAGGCCGGCGGTGGCGGCGGCCAGGGCGGTGGTGCGGAGTCGGTAGGTGCGCATGGGAACTCTCCGTGTCGGTGCGGTCGTCAGACGGAGGCTTCCGCTTTCCGCCTGACGAGACGTTGGGTGGGGCTGCTGTTCCGGTCGGCTGCAACCGCAGGCGACCGAGGGCGGTCGGCGGGGCGGGTGGGGGCCCTCCCGTTGCGACCGCCGAATCCGACCGCCGATCCGATCTGCGGACCGACGGGCTGATGACGCAACTGTGGGGCTGGTTTTGTCCCAGTGGCGCCTGGACCGGGATAGTAGGAACCCTGGAACGCCCCCGACCCCTCTCACCTGGGCGATCGGGCGTGCCTGGAACGTGCTTCCGGGATGAGGGGGAGGGTGGAATGGCCACGGAGACTGAGCGGTTCGCGGAACTGATGCGCGGATTCAAAGAGCGCTCGGGGCGCAGCTACGGCACGCTCGCGAAGCGTCTGCACTCCAGCAACTCGACGCTGCACCGCTATTGCAGCGGCGCGGCGGTGCCTACGGATTACGCCCCGGTGGAGCGGTTCGCCCGAGTCTGCGGTGCCTCGGCCGACGAGCTGCTCGCGCTGCACCGGCAGTGGCTGCTGGCACTGGTGGAGCGGCGGCGTGGGGCGACGGAGGAGCAGGCATCGAGGTCGGGGGCCGCGAACTCCGCGGCGCCGCGGGGCGGTGACGCCTCGCCGGAGGTGCCGCCTGCACCGGCGGTGGTGGTGGCCGGGGAGGCTTCGGAGGTCCGGCCGCAGGCGGAGACCGAACCCGAACCCGAACCGGCCCCGGCGTCCGCAGCCGGGTCCGCCCCGGCGCCCGGACCTGCCTCTGCGAAGGCACCCGCCCAGGCGCCTGCCCCCGCTCCCGCTCCCGTGCCGGCACTGGCGGAGGCCCCCGCCCCGGCACCGGCACCGGCACCGGCACCGGAAGCACCCGCTCACGACCCCGCCGCCCTTGTCCAGCCGGGCCCCGCCCGGGCCTCCGCACCGCGGGCCCGGCGTCCTCGGCTGCTGCTCGCCGTTGCGGCCGCCGTGGCCACCGCCGCGGTGGCGGGGACCGCCGCCGCCGTCTCCGCCATGGGAGACACGGGTCACGGTAAGCCGTCCTCCCGCGAGCGGGCGGCGGCGGGCCCGGCCCTGCCGTCCGGCGGGCCGTCGTCACCCACGCCCACACCCGATTCCGCACCCCCGTCCAGCCCCGGACCGTCGTCCCCCTCGGCAACGTCCGCGTCCGCCTCGCCGGCCACCGCCAAGGCGGGGGCCTCCCCCACCGCCCCGTTCACGGTCAACGTCCTGCCCGACAACTGGGACAGCCCCTGCGGCCAGTGGTTCGCCCTGGACAAGGCACCCGGCACGGTTCCCCCGCCCCCCGCCGGGCAGGCGACCGAAGGGTGGGCCCGGGCCCTGGACGCCGTCCCGGCAGGGCACCTGCGCATGCAACTGACCGTCCAGGGCACCGAGAGCAAGGCCGCAGTCCTGCACGCGCTGTACGTCCATGTCGTGAGCGGCCGCAAGGCTCCCGGCTGGAACGCGTACACCATGGGAGCCGGTTGCGGCGGCGCACTGGTGCCGGCGTCCTTCGCCGTGGACCTGGACGACGCCTCCCCGAGGGCCAGGCCCGTACCTGGCAAGGAGGGCGAGCGGCCGACGGCCTCGACCGACTTCCCGTACAAGGTCTCCGCCACCGACCCCCAGGTGCTGAACATCGACGCCGCCACACTCGGTCAGGACGTCAGCTGGTACCTGGAGCTGGCCTGGAGCAGTGGCGACCGCAAGGGCACCACCCGCATCGACGACCACGGCCGCCCGTTTCGCACGGTCGCCCTGAACGCCGGGCACAGCTACTGGTACAACGAGAACAACAACGCCTGGCTGCCGGACACGGGATGAAAGACCCACTGCACCTGACCGCTTGAGAGCGGGTTCGATTCCCGTCATCCGCTCAGGTGCGAAGGCCCAGGCCGGCGACCTGGGCCTTCGTCGTTGTCCAGATCCGTCGCGGACTGTCGTGCCATCCGCGTGCCCTGGTGTCCGCGATGGGCGAGAGGCACGACAGAGGCTCCATCCGGGAACGGATGGAGCCTCTGATCCCGAGCATCCCGAGCATCCGGGTCAGCTCAGGAGGCGTCCTGCGGCGGACTCACGCGCCGACCTCGACTTGCGGAGATCACGGGTGACGACCGCCTTCTGCAGCCAGCGGTCGGCTCCGTCGTAGCGTGCCGTGAACGCGCGACGACCGTGCACGGCGAGGTAGTTGTCGACGACCAGCAGGGTGCCCGCCTCCACCACCACGTCCTGCTGCACGCGCTCCAGCTCCGTCACCAGTTCCTTGAGCGCCACTTCCGCTTCGGCGTCGCCGTCGACGCAGCGCATGAAGAAGGGGTCGATGCGCAGGTACGGAGCGTCCCTGGCGCCGAAGAGCACGGCGACGGGCTCGGGGTTGTCCCGCATCTCCTGCATCCGCAGCAGTCCGGGGTCATTGGGCCGCTCAACGGCGAGCTGACGCAGGTGCTCGTCGTCCGGCAGGATGTAGAACCGCGGTTCGGACAGCACCCGTCGCGTGTCCGCCGACAGTTCCACCTCCTGGACCGAAGCCAGCGTCGTCGGAACCCGGTCGTGGTTGCGGATGCCGAAGAGGGCCAGGTAGTCACAGCGGTAGGGATGGAAAGCGTCCTCGGTGTGCCATTCGAGGAGCACGTCACTGCCGTGTCCGTTCTGCTCGCCCTCTTCGCCGGCGATGGGCAGCACGTTCTGGATCATTCGTCCGGACTGCAGCGTGGGCCAGCTGAACACTTCGCCGAGGCACTGGCCCATCAACGCGAGGAACAGCTCTTCTCGGTGGGTACGTCCGGCGGCCGCGGCCTCGGCCCAGTTACCGGGCGTCGGGCCGACGGCGTCGTCGTCGACGCCGAAGCCGCGCAGCAGGAAGCCGGCAGCCGCGTCATTGCGTCGAAAATCCTCCAGGAACCGACGAAGTCCGATCGGTACCTCCGACATCAGCTCCCAGGCGTTGTCATAGAACGTCTCCTTGCCGGGATCGTTCTGTGCCACCTTCGGGTCGGCGAGCAACTGCTCGAGGGACGATACTTCGTCGGCGGAGAGGTCGTAGCTCAGGATGCCGCGGTACTGACTCATGGGTGCCTCACTTCTGGTGTCGAATGTTTGCCGTCAACCTTTTAAAGGCCGGCGTGCACGAGACGGTCCTGCTGCTCTTTCGCCGTGCTGGTGCCCTCGGGGACCCACCATGGAATGTGGTTGCCGATGGGGTCGATCGGCATGACGGCCTTGAAGATGTCGTTCTCCAGATTGGCCAGTTCCGCATCGTACGGTTTGCCGACCGCGGCGAAGGCGCGTTGGATTCCCGTACGCTGCCGATCGATGAATTTGGCATTCCGCACGAAGGTGCTGGCGGGTTGCAGCAGGAAGAAGGTCCGTTGATCGCCGTACGTGTACCGCGGTGAGGTCTCCGGATAGCAGGGGGCGAAGGAGACCAGGAAGGTCATTTCACCTTCGATCATCGCGTACCAGCGTTCATCGGGCTGCGGATCATCGGGAATGTATACGCTCGAGAACATCTGGCTGAGCGTGGTGTAGAAGCGTCGAGTGAGATCCGTCAGCGCGTCCAGCGTGATACCGAGTGCCGGCTCCTCGAAGGTGATGATCATGCCGTCGCGTGAGAGCTCGGATGCCGTGCGGAAGAATTCCGCGATGATGTCACGGTGCTGCGACAGCTCATTCTCGACGTCATCGGTCCGAATGGTGATCCCAGGCCCCATCTTCGATGGCTTGGCGAAGGGGCAGTACGACTTCTTCGCGATCTCCTCGAAGCTCATTTCTAATTCCCCACCTTCACTGATTGGACACCCACCGGTACCGGTTCGTCATGGGCTGCCGTGACCCGGCAGCCGATGACGTAGAACCACCAGCTGGCCAGCACGACGGCGATCAGGACGTAGAACATTGCGACCGGCGCGAAATGCTGGAGCAGAAAGCCGCAGAGTATCGGCCCCAGGGCTATGCCTATATGGATGAGATTCTGTGCGCCGAAATAGCTGCCGCGCAGGTTGTCGGGGGCGATGGAATCGATGAACGTGAACTCCGCCGGCACCAGGATGACCTCGCCGAGACTGAAGATCACCACGGCGATGACGATGATGGCCGCATTCGTGGACAGCGACATCGCGACCAACCCGACAACGAAGGCGCCGATCCCGACGGTCAGCCACTTCAGGAGGTTGTCCTGCTTCAGGCGGCTGCCGAGGGCGTACTGGGCGCCGATGACCGTGACGGCGTTGGCGGCGGAAATGTAGGCGACCAGCTTGTAGGCGGTGTCGCGGCCCTCCACCAGGACGAGGTACTGCGACATGAAGGTCAGGAGCGGCCCGTACACCACGATGCTGAGAATTCCACCGATGGTGAAGTAGGTCAGCCTCCGGTCCGCCCCCATCACCTTCAGCACTTCACGGAACTTGGGGGTCTCCTCCGCGTCCCGCTTCTCTGCGCTCTGCTCTTCTGCACCCTGCGCCGCAGCCCCGGCCGGTGCCGTCGTACCACTGCCGGCGGGCAGGAACCGGTGGCGAAAAATTATCAGAGGCAGCAAGGAGGTGCCAATGACGGTGACGCTGAGAAAAAACGGCCCACCGGATCCGGCCGCGAGCGCGGCAATGCCCAGGAAGGGACCTGCTGCTGCGCCTATGTTCTGCAAGGAATAGCGCAGGGAAAACACCTTGACGCGATTCTCGGACGGCACCAGTTCGGAGAGCAGGGCACTGCCGGCGACCCCCATCGACCAGGAGGCGACGTTGGCCATCAGCAGGATGGCCGTGACGGTGACCGGATCGTGGAACACCGTCAGGCCGAGATAGAACAGTATGAGCGCGAAGTCCAGCACGATGACCAGGTCGACTTTCCTGAACCGGTCAGCGAGATAGCCACCGTAAACGCCCGCCAGCGTGCCGACCAGGACGCTGCCACCGATCACGTAGCCGATGGTGGCGCCGTCCATGCCCACCGTGTCGTACAGGTAGATGGGCATGTAGGCCAGGATCGCGAAGGAACTCAGGCTTCGCGCGGCAGCGGAGGCCAGCAGGACCTTCATCGCGAACGGAAGTCCACGGACCATCGTCAGGAAATTCTTCATCCGCGTTCCCCTGCCGCGATCGTTTCGAGGGTACCGATGATGGACTCCTTGATCTCGTCGATCTGGCCGTCGTCGAACAGATGGGGGTGGTACCCGACGACGAACTTGATCTGTCGGCCCGGAATTACCGTGATGCTGAGCGGGTAATGCGGAAGCCCCTCCGCACCCTGTCCCCGTTCACGCACCCGCAGTCCGTCGGTCTCGCTCTCCTCAAGGGAATCCGCGGGGTAGCTCTGGAAGACGTAGCAGGCGTCGAACAGTTCGCCTGCCCCGACCAGTCGCTGGATTTCGGTGAGTTCGAGGGAGCGGTGCGGGAATATGTCCAGCTGCGATTCCTGCACCCGCGCCATGGTCGTGCCGACGGGTTCGCCCGGCTGGATGCGCACGCGCAGCGGCACGGTGTTGAGCAGCAGTCCGACCATGGACTCGACGCCGTCGAGTTCGGCCGGCCGCTCGGAGACGGTGTTGCCGAACAGCACGTCGTCGCGACCGGTGAGACGGCCGAGCGCGATGCCCCACGCCGTTTGGAGGGCCGTGTTGAGAGTCATCCCGGCCTGTGCGCACCGCTGCTGCAGTGAACCGGTCAGCTCCGGTGTCAGCGAGACACCCAGGGCGCGCAACGAGACGTCCGGCGCCGGCTTGGCGGCATGGACCCTGGTCGGGCCGTCGACGTCCGTCAGGTAGCTTCGCCATGCCGACACCGCGGCATCGCGGTCGCACGACGCGAGCCACGCCAGGTAGTCACGGAAGGGCGGCGCCGCCGGCAGCCGCTCGCCGCGGTACAGGGCGAACAACTCCTGCCACACGAGCGAGTTCGACCAGCCGTCGAGCAGGATGTGGTGGTCTCCGACGAGCAGCCGATGCCGGTCCGTTCCGAGGCGCAGCAGGGTGAAGCGCATCAGCACGGGCGTCGACAGGTCGAACCGTCGGTCCCGGTCCGCGGCGAGGATCTCCGCCTCCCGGCGCTCCTGCTCCGCGGGTGCGAGCAGGGACAGATCGTGCTCGGTCCACGGCACCTCGACCTGTTCCCGCACCACCTGCACCGGGGCCTGAAGGCCTCTGTGGGTGAAGCCGGCGCGCAGGTTGGGGTGCCTCATCAGGAGCGCGTGCGCTGCCTGTCGCAGCCGCTCGGTGTCCAGCGGTCCGTCCAGGTCGAACAGGCTCTGTCGCTGATAGGGATCGGGGCCGTTGTCGTCGGCGGCGGTGTACAGCAGGAAGCCCTGCTGGAGCGGGGTGAGCGGCAGGATGTCGCAGAGGCCGGGGTAGTCGGTCTCCAACTGCTTGATGGTCGACTGTTTGACATCGACCAAGGCGACGTCCGAAGGAGTCAGCCCACCGAGCTCCGGACGCTCCACGAGGTCCGCCAGCGCGATCAGGAAGGTCACCCACCGGTCGGCGAGTTCCCCCACGGCGGCTTCGGTGAACCGTGTGGCGTCCCAGGACCAGACGGCCTCCAGAGCCTTGCCGTCATCGGCCGGCCGGACATCGATGCCGAGAGCGGGTTCCGTACCGTCGTCCGCGAAAGGCACGTCGGCATCGGCCGTACCGGCGGGCATCACCCGGAAGCGCACCTGCGAAGCGCCGTACGAGGACAGTCGCTGCGCGGCCGCGGGGTCGGCGAGCAGCGCGGGGTGGTTCCGGCCGCCTTCCGGCACGGCGCGCACCTGCTCCTTGACCCGCTTCAGCACACGCGCCAGCTCCAGCGGTTCGGCCAGAGCCTTGTCCGGGTCCGGGGTGCCCGGATTGAGACGCACCGGGTACGCGGTCGGCGAGCCCGCCGGGGCCAGGTCGAGTCGCAGCCAGGCTCCGGCCTCCGGCAGCCGCGTACGGCGCCACTCGATGAGCACCGGAGCGAGCGCGGCCACCGCGATGTGTTCGGGGTCGCAGCGGTACAGGCGCGGCAGGCCGGTCAGCAGCCGCTCGGCGTCCTCGCCGACGACGCGCCGGGTGATGCGCCCCCGATCCACGGCGGGTGAGGCGTCGGACACCGGGTAGGCCGGATCGGGAGTCCGAAGGATCTTCTCCCAGGCTTCCACGTCCACGACCGCGGCGTCGTCCGTCGGGTGCGCCTCGGCGTTCTGAGCGGCCCGGGCCACCAGTGCCTCGACCGTCTGCTCGTGGAACACATCGCGCGGGGTGATGTGGAAGCCCTCCGCGCGTGCCCTGCTGACGAGTTGGATGGACCGGATGCTGTCGCCGCCGAGGTCGAAGAAGCGGTCGTCGGCGCCGACGGCCGCCAGGCCGAGGACGTCGGCGAAGAGTGCCGCCATCGTCGCTTCCTGCGGCGTGGCCGGCGGCCGTCCCGTCCGGGAGCCGAACTCGGGTGCGGGCAACCGCCGGGTGTCCAGCTTGCCGTTGGGCGTCAACGGCAGCGCGTCCAGTACGACGACGGCGGCGGGCACCATGTGGTCCGGCAGCCGTCGTGCCGCGTGGCGTCGCAGTTCGGTGGCGAGGTTGCGGCCGCGATCGGAGGCCTGGGGGTCGTTGGCGAGCTGCCACAGCGGACGCTCGTCCTCGTCCGAGGCCAGGAACACATCGGTCAGCCCTTGCCCCGCGCCATGCCCGGCAGCGAGGAACACCACGTCGAAACGGTCGCCCTCCTCGGTGTCGGTCCACGTCGGGTGCACGGTGTAGCCGAGCCTGGCGCCGATCTCGCACAGGGTCTCGGGGTCGACCCCGGACCGTACGTCGGTGGCCTCGGACAGGCTGCGCACGAGAGCGCCGGTCCCGGAAGCCACCCGCTCCGCGATCGCCACCTGTGCCGTCACGCGGCCGTTGGGAACACCGGTGACACGCAGTGCCTGCGGCCGGGCAGCACCCAGATGGGTGTCGACGTCCTCGGCGCTGATCCACTCGCGCGCCGGCACGTCGGCGAGGGACACCAGGTCCGCTCCCCGCTTGTGCAGGACCACGTCGTAGCGGAAGTCCGTCAACTCGTTGCGGAAGGAAGCCCGCTTGAGCTGTACGTCCACACCGGCGACGTCCGGAACCAGATCGCCTATCCGGGCGAAGAAGGCCGGGTCGAGCAGCAGCTCGCTCTCCAGCTCCTGCTGGTGGGCGACGATGTCCCGCACCGTGGCCAGGGACTCGTCGGCGTGCGCGCCGTCGTGCAGGACGATGGCGGTGACGAAGGCCCGCATCAGCCGCAGATTGCGGATGTCACCCAGCACGATCCGTCCGCCGGGAGCGAGCATCGCCATGGTCTGGCGCACGACGTCGATCAAGTAGTCGACGCTGGGGAAGTACTGCGCCACCGAGTTGATCACCACGGTGTCGTAGCGGGCGGGCTCCAGCGCACCGACCTCGTGGGCGGCCATGGTGTGCAGATCGACCCGGTCGCACAGGTCGCTGCCCTCGATCGCCCTGCCGAGGGTCTGGATCAGGGCGTTGGAGAAGTCCACACCGGTGTACGCGGTGCAGTGCGGTGCGACCGGTCGCAGGATCAGACCGGAACCGACCCCGACCTCCAGCACCCGGGCCGGCCGCAGGTCGAGAATGCGCCGGACCGTGGCCTCCTGCCACTCGGTCATGTGCTCCAGTGGCAGCGGCTCGTTGTCATAGCTGGAGTTCCAGCCGGTGAAGTCCTGCTCGGTGCCGAGGTCGCTCTGCTCGCTGTACCCCTCCTCGTGGATCTGGTGCCACTTGTCGACGTGCTCGATGTCGTGGGCCCCGCCGTGCGCCCGGGGAACCACATAGCCGACGAGCTGCTGATGGCCGGGGGTGTCCTCGCGGACGACGACGACGGACTGCGCCACCTCCTGGTGGTCCTGCAGCACCGCGTCGATCTCGCCGAGCTCGATGCGCATCCCGCGGATCTTGACCTGGTCGTCCGTGCGGCCGACGAAGTCCACCACACCGTCAGCACCGTTCGCGCGCCAGCGCGCCAGGTCTCCGGTGCGGTACATACGGCTGCCGGGGGCACCGAACGGGCAGGCCACGAACCGCTCGGCGGTCAGGGCCGGCCTGCCGAGGTAGCCGCGAGCCAGACCGTCACCGCTGATGTACAGCTCGCCGGTGACACCGGGCGGCACCGGGCGCAGCTCGGCGTCGAGGATGTACACCCTGGTGTTGCTCAGCGGACGACCCACCGGCACCGACGCGTCCTCGAAGCCGTCCGGGCCGGTGCCGCACTCCCAGTACAGGGTGTCGACGGTGGCTTCGGTCGGCCCGTACGCGTTGATCATCCGGCGGCCCGGCGCCCAGGCGGCCACCAGTGCGGGCGGGCAGGCCTCACCGGCGACCATCACGTTGCCGCAGTCCGCGAGCGCGTCCTGGGTCATCCCGCCGAGGATGGTGGGCGAGAAGGTGATGTGCGTCGGCCGGTACCGGGCCATCACCTCACGCTGCCGGTCGGCGGAGAGCAGCTCGTCGGGCGAGGTGAGCACGACGGTCGCGCCGGCGAGCAGGGTGCAGCACAGCTCGCAGAACGTCGGGTCGAAGTTGATCGAGGAGAACTGCAGGAACCGCGAGCCCTGCTCCAGCCGGAACTGCTTGAGGTAGCTGTGGGCGAGGTTGGGGATGCCCCGGTGCGTGACCGCGACGCCCTTGGGGCGCCCGGTGGAGCCGGAGGTGTAGATGACGTACGCCAGGTCGTCCAGGCGCAGCGGCTCGCGGCGGTCCGCATCCGTCGGCGCGTCGGTGCGGTACCGCGCCAGCTCGCCCGCCGTGTTCGGGTCGTCGAACTCCAGGCGGGGCAGCTGCCGCGCCTCGTCGGTCAGCTTCGTGACGACGTCGCTCGTGGTCAGGAGGATGATGGGAGCACTGTCCGCGATCATGAAAGCAAGGCGGTCCTGCGGATAGTCAGGGTCGAGCGGCAGGTACACACCTCCGGCCTTGATGATTCCGAGCAGTGCGCACAGCAGTTCGGGACTGCGCCGCATCGCGAGTCCGACCACGTCGTCACGGCCGACGCCACGGGAGATCAGCCAGTGGGCGATCCGGTTCGACCGTCGGTCCAGTTCGGCGAAGGTCAGCTCCGTGTCCTCGTGGACGAGCGCGACGGCGTCCGGGGTACGGGCCACCTGGTCGGCCAGGAGCTGCGGGTAGGTCGCACCCGACAGCTCCAGGTCGGTGTCGTTCCACTCGTGCAGGATCGTGCGCCGCTCGGCTTCGCCGAGGACGTCGATGGACGCCAGCGGACGCGCCGGGTCGTCGGCCACCGACCGCAGCACCCGCAGGAGCCGTTCGATCAGGGTCTCGGCCGTGGACCGGTCGAACAGATCGGTCGCGTACTCGATCTCACCGCGGAGCCCGTCCGGCCGGCCGCCCTCGGTGAACCGCTCGGTCAGCTCGAAGGTCAGGTCGAACTTCGAGGTGCGGGTCGGCACCACCTCGTGCGCCGCCGCGAGCTCGCCGAGGCGCCACTGCGGGGCCACGTTGTTCTGCAGCACCAGCATGACCTGGAACAGCGGGTGGTGGCTGGTGCCGCGGACCGGGTTCAGCACCTCGACGAGGTACTCGAACGGCAGGTCCTGGTTCTCGTACGCGGACAGGTTGGAGGTCCTGATCCGGGCCAGCAGGTCGGTGAAGGTCGGATCGCCCGACGTGTCGGTGCGCAGCACCAAGGTGTTGACGAAGAAGCCGACGTTGTCGTCGACGGCACGGTCGGCGCGCCCGGCGAGGACGCTGCCCAGGGGTATGTCGGTGCCGGCGCCCAGCTTGGTCAGCAGCGTCGCCGTGGCCGCCTGGAGCACCATGAACAGGCTGACGCCCTCTTGCTTCGCCAGCTTCGTCAGCCGGTCCGCGAGCGAGGCCGGCACGTCGAAGGGCACCACGTCGCCCTGGTAGGTCGCCGTGACGGGGCGCGGACGGTCGACGGGCAGCTCCAGCAGTTCGGGCGCTCCGTCGAGCTGCTCGCGCCAGTAGCCGAGCTGTCGCGCCATGAGGCTGTCCGCGTCGTCGGTCGAACCGAGGAGTTCGCGCTGCCACAGCGTGTAGTCGGCGTACTGGACCTCCAGCGGCGGCGTCGTCGGAGCCGTGCCCGCACGGTGGGCGGTGTACGCGTCGCACAGGTCGCGCACCAGCGGGACCAGCGACCAGCCGTCGCTGGCGATGTGGTGGATGCCCAGCACCAGCACGTGCTCGTGTTCGCCGGTGCGGAACAGGTCGACGCGTACGGGAATGTCGGTGGTGAGGTCGAAGCAGTGTCCCACCGCGATGTCGATGGCGGCCGGCAGTTCCTCGTCCGTGACCTCGTGCACGGAGATGTCGGCAGCGGCGGCCACGGCGGGGTCGGAGCCGGCCACCACCACCTGCTCCGCACCATGGGGCCCGTCCGTGAACCGGGTGCGCAGGCTTTCGTGTCGCTGCAGCAGGTGGACGACGGCCGCGCGCAGCGCCGCCATGTCGAGCTCACCGGTCAGCCGCACCGCGACGGGCATGTTGTAGGTGGCGCTGGGACCTTCCATCCGGTGGAGGAAGTACAGGCGCTGCTGGGCGTACGACAGCGGCAGCGAGTCGCCGCGGTCCATCGGGCGCAGGGCGGGGCGGGCCTGGTCCGCCCCGGTGAGCAGGGTTGCGAGGGCGGCCGGGGTGGGCTCGTCGAAGATGGCCCGGATGGGTATCTCGACGCCGAGTTCGCCGCGGATGCGGGCGACGAGGCGGTTGGCGGCGAGCGAGTTGCCGCCGCGGTCGAAGAAGCTGTCGTCGGCACTCACGTCGTCGAGCCCCAGCACCTCGCCGAACAGCTCGGCCAGCACCCGCTCCTGCGGGGTGGCCGGGGCCCGGCCCGATCCGGTACCGGAGCGGGTCGCCGACGGCAGCGCCTTGCGGTCGATCTTGCCCGCCGGAGTCAGGGGGAAGCGGTCGAGAACCCCGATGCCGGACGGCACCATGTGCGCCGGGAGCCAGGCGCCGAGGGCGTGGCGCAGCTCGTCGGCCGTGGGGCTGTGGCCGGCCGTCGGTACGACGTACCCGGTCAGCTGGGCCACGCCCGAGACGTCCTCGCGCATGATCACACGCGCCTGGGCCACCTGGGGGAGCCGACGCAGCGCTGCTTCGATCTCACCGAGTTCGACGCGGTAGCCGCGGATCTTCACCTGCTCGTCGACCCGGCCGACGAAGTCCAGCGTGCCGTCCGCACGCTCCCGCACCAGGTCTCCGGTGCGGTACATACGGCTTCCCTGGGCGCCGAACGGGCAGGCCACGAACCGCTCGGCGGTGAGGGCGCCGCGCCCGCGGTAACCGCGGGCCAGGCCGTCCCCGGAGAGGTAGAGCTCGCCCGTCCCGCCCTGCTCCACCGGTGCCAGGCGATCGTCCAGGACATGGACTCCGGTGTTCCACATCGGGCGTCCGATGGTGACGGGCTCCCCGCCGACCACCGGTGCCAGGAGCGACCAGATGGTGGTCTCGGTCGGGCCGTAGAGGTTCCACACCGCGGCCGTGCCGGCGGCGAGGAAGTCGGCGAGGTCCTGCGGAAGCGCCTCGCCGCCGCACAGCAGGCGTGCCGAGCCGGGAAGTTCGTCCGCGGTCCAGCCGGCCTCCCGCAGCAGCTGCCACAGCGCCGGAGTTCCCTGCACCAGCGTGGGCCCGGCCGTGGCCAGGTACCGGCGCAGCGCCACGCCGTCCACGGTGGTGGTCCGCGGCACCAGGTGCACCACGGCACCGTTCACCAGCGGCAGGTACAGCTCGAGGCCGGCGATGTCGAAGGAGATCGAGGTGGTGGAGAGGACGACGTCACCCGAGTGCACCTGGAACCGGTCGGTCAGGCAGTCCAGGAAGTTCGCGAGCGAACGGTGCGTGACGACGACGCCCTTGGGGCGCCCCGTGGAGCCCGAGGTGTAGATGGTGTAGGCGCCGCGGTCCGGATCGAAGTCCGTACCGAC
Source organism: Streptomyces sp. NPDC002467 (assembly GCF_042889825.1). Lineage (NCBI taxonomy): Bacteria > Bacillati > Actinomycetota > Actinomycetes > Kitasatosporales > Streptomycetaceae > Streptomyces > Streptomyces sp. NPDC002467. The sequence continues at coordinate 281,552 of NZ_JBIARJ010000001.1, forward strand.
CGTACCGACCGTACCGACCGGAGCCTGGTCACGCCGGTCCTCGTGCCGGTCCTCGTGCTGGTCCAGGTACAGCACCGCGCCGGTGTCGACCTCGGACAGGCCGTCGAATCCGGCCTCTGCCTCCCGGGTGGTGATCAGCGCCCGGGGGGCGGCGTCGGCCACCATGTAGGCGAGCCGGTCCGGCGGGTAGTGGGGGTCCAGCGGCAGGTACATCGCCCCGGCCTTGAGGGTGCCGAGGAGCGCGGCGACCAGGTCGGGAGAGGTCGGCAGGAGGATCCCGACGATGTCCTCCGCCTTGATGCCCTGGTCGGTCAGCCGACGCGCCACCCTGTTGGCACGGTCGTCGAGTTCGCCGTACGTCACGACGGTGTCCCCGGCGATCAGTGCCGGTGCCTCAGGGGCGCGGGCGACCTGTTCCGCGAACCGGCCGATGAGACCGGTCGCCGGTTCCGCTCCCTGCACGAGGGTGGCGAAGCGTTCGAGTTGCTCGGTCATCAGGCCAGTTCTCCCGCCGCGGCACCCGGGCGCACGGGGCCGAGGTCCGTCCAGTTGCTCTCGATGTACTCGGCGCAGGCCGCCCGCGGTCCGGGGCCGAAGTCGGTGTGCCATCCGGCGGGCACGTCGACGAACTCCGGCCACAGGGAGTACTGACCGGCGGTGTTGCGCAGCACGAGGTACACCCCGGTGGTGTCCTCGAACGGGTTCGTGGCTGTGTTGTCCATGCTGATCAGTTCTCGCCCAGGTAGTTGATGGTGCGGGCCACGAGATACGGGGCCTCTTCGATGCAGAGCCGCTGGCCGTAGAACTCGGAATCGAGCACTTCCGCGGTCAGCTCGCCCTTGATGACCGAACTCCAGTCTTCGAGCGTGGGGTTGTCCTGCGCGAGGAGCAGGAGCAGATCGACGTCGGCGGGCTCGGGGCGGTACGACTCCGACGCCCGCGCGGTGCTGACGAACGAGGTGTAGAGGCGGCGGCAGAACGCCTCGGCCCGCTCGTCGAAGCCCAGGCCCGTGCCGAACATGGCGGCGGCCGAGTTGCGCAACGCCACGTCGAGGTCGGCGTCCTGCGGGCTCATCGCCGGAAACTGTTCCGTGGTGCCCGACATGCGCAGGAGACCCGCGTAGAAGTCCACGATCAGCTCGTCGTCGGACATCACGCCGTCGGGGTTCCGATAGACGTAGCCGTCGACCACGATCGTCCGGCCGATGGTGAGCCCGCGATCGGCGGCGATGCGGTTGAGTTCCAGGCAGAGCGCGCCACCCGCGCAGGAGCCGAAGAGATGGAACTCGTCCTCACCGAATTCGTCCTGCAGCGCGTCCGCGTAGAGCCCGGCAAGACCCGGGATGTCGTCCGGTACGCTCCCGGCGCCCTCGACCAGAAGGGGGGACTGCAGCCCGTAGCAGGCCCGGTCCGTGCCCAGCTCCCGGATGAGCCGGCCGTAGCCGTCGACCATGCCGTGCCCGGCGTGGACGAAGACGATCGGAGTGCGCGACCCCTGGTTGCTCATCCGGATCAGCGCGCTCTCGGCGTTGGCGGCCTGCGGCTGCGCCTTCTCCGCGCTCAGTTCGGCGATGGTCTGGAACCGCATGAGGTCGCCCATGTTGAGCCGCCAGCCGAGGCGCTGGTTGATCTGCTCGATGGTGACGAGGGCCGTCAGCGAATCGCCTCCGGCTTGGAAGAAGTTGTCGTGCACGCTCACGTCGTGCCCGAGCGTGGTGCTCCAGATGTCCAGGAGGATCTGTCGCACCAGGCTCTGCGCCGCCGGTTCGGCCGACGGGATGACAGCCGTCTGGGCTGCGTTCATATGCTTAGTCCTTTTCGGGAATCTCGCGGACGGTCGGCCGGGAGCCGTCCGGCGGATCAGGCCGGGGGCCTGATCCGGCCGGGGCTCGGCACGGCACGGCACCTAGGCCAGAACGGGCCCTGGACCGATCCGGTGCGACAGGCTGGGTCGCCCGTCCAGATGGACGTAGACCCGGTGCAGCCAGCGGTCGTTGCCGTCGTAGCGGGGTGTGAACTCGGTACGGCCGTGCACCACGAGTCGGTTGTCCAGGAACGCCATGTCGCCCGGACGCAGCACCAGTTCCGACGCCACCTCGGCCAGGGCGGCGCCGAGCCGGCGCAGCGCCGCGCCGGCCTCGTCGTCGAGTGCCCTGGTCGCGTTGAAGTCGACCTGGATGTCCGGGTCGTCGAACGAGCCGTTCAGGACGCCGTGCGCGGTGGCCGCGTCGCCCGCACGGAACGACGGCGGCGCCTCGGTGACGAAGCGGGGCTGCCGCAGGATCGCCACGTCGCCGTCGTCGAGCAGCACCCGCGCCCGCCTTACGGAGGAGAACAGGGTGCCCGCCGTGCCCTCGTGATCGCTGCGCAGGCACAGCAGCCCGATGAGGTCCGGCCGGTGCGGATGGAAGGCGTTCTCGTTGTGCAGTTCGAGCTCGACGGAACCGCCGTTGCTCTGCGAGGCGGCCAGTGCCGGGACCGGCACGACGTTGTGCACCAGCGCACCGTGCTTCTCGTTGCGGAAGGCGAACACGTCGCCGAGCTGCTGGCCGAGGAGCATCGCGGTCGTGGCGGGCACCGTGGCCCTGCGCTCCACCGAGTCCGGCACCGACGGAGTGTCGGGCAACGTCTCCGCGTCGACGGGGAGGTTCCCGACCAGCAGGGTTCCGCCGGGGCCGGGCTCGGAGCGGAAGTCGCGCAGAGCTTCCAGCAGCCGGACCGGCAGCCGGCAGCTGTGCCGCCGAGCCTCCGCCAGCCAGCGGGGATCGTCGACCTGACCGGCGGCCGGAGACCGGTGCAGTTCCTCCGCCAGGGCGCGCACCTCGGTGCGCTCCCGGTCGGTCAGCGTCACGCTCGGTCGGTCGATGTCCCCGGGGGTTCGATGGCTCAACACGTGAATGGTCATGTCTGGTCCTTTGAGCGTCTGCGCGGACTTGGTGCTGAATGCCACGCCGCGTTCGTTCGCGTGGTGTCCGGCGGTCACGAGCCGCGTCGGTCGTCTACTTGCCGATCGCGGCGGTCATCTCGCGCTCGATGAGGTCGCGCAGTTCCCGGGGGAAGCGAAGGAACTCCCAGTGATCGCCGTCCAGGACGTGGTAGGTCGCCGAGGCGCACTCGTCCCATCCGGGCCATACCTCGGCCTGGGGGACGACAGCGTCCTCGGTCCAGCCGATCACCGAGACCGGGATGTCCCGGCTGGGCAGTGCCTCGGCCCGGTAGCCGCGCTGCAGCCGCACATCGGCGAGCAGGGTCTCCGCGGCCATCTCGAGGAATTCCGGCGGCAGCCGGTAGCCCAGAGCCGCGGACCGCTCCTCGATCTCGGCGACCATGTCGACCTCGTCGAGGTCGACGAAGTTCAACCTGCCGTAGAGCCCCTTGTGCGGAGCACCCCACCCGGAGGCGAAGATCCGCTCGGGAGTCGGCAGGCCCCGCTCCTCCAGGTGTGCCGCGATCTGCAGCAGGAACGGCACCGCACCGCAGTGCCCGATCAGCGCGTACGGCCGGTCCAGCCGGTCGGCGATCTCCGCCACCAGGCCCTCCGCGAACTCCTGGTGGCTGCCGACGTGGGCTTCGCCGAACCGGTTCTCGCGGCCCGGCGGCTGCACGGCGCAGAACCGGCCCTCGCCGAGCTCTCGCGGCCACGCCTTGAACGAGGCGGCGCCGGTGCCCGCGTACGGCACGCCGAAGACCAGGTAGTCGCCGTCGGCCGGAATGGGCTGCAGGGTCCAGACCGTCATGCCGCGGTCACCTCGACGGGAACGCTCTTGTACTCGAGCATGAAGTTCGACCTGAGCCGGACCGTCGGGCCGGCCGGGAGCAGCCGGCCGGGCCGCTCGCGCAGGCCCTGGAGCAGGGCGGCGAGCGCGGTACGGCCCATCGCGGCACCGATGCAGTGATGCGGTCCGCTGGCGAAGCCGACGTGGCGGTTGGGGGTGCGGCCGAGGTCGAAGCGGTTCGGTTCGGGGAACTGGTCCTCGTCGCGGTTGGCGGACGCCGTCCACAGCGTGACCGAGTCGCCCTCCGCCATCTGCACGCCGCGCAGAACGACGGGCTTGGTGAGCTGCCGCTGCACGTACGAGGCGGTGGACGTCCAACGGACGAACTCCTCGAGACCGGTGCCGACCAGCTTCCGGTCCGCCCGCAGCCTTTCCCACTGCGCCGGGTCGTCCATCAGCGCGAGCAGACCACCACTGGCGCTGTGCTGGGTCGTCTCGTTGCCGCCGATCGCCAGGTTCATGAGGTTGAACAGGAGCGTGTCCTCGTCGAGTTCACGCTCACCCGGCTCGGGTCGGAGCAGGATGCTCACCGCGTCGTCGCCCGGATTGACCCGGCGCTCGGCGATCAGGTCCAGGAAGAAGTCGAAGACGTCGGCCTGGGCGGTCGCGAGCCGCAGCCCTTCGTGCGCGATGCCGAGGCTGTGGTCCTCGTCCCGGTACCCGATCATGGTCTGGGTGAGGCGCAGCAGGTGCAGCGCGTCGGCGTGTCCGATGTTCAGCTGGGCCATCAGACCACTGGCCGGCAGCTCGCGGGCCACGTCGGTGGCGAAGTCGCCGCCGCCGTCGGCCCACATCTTGTCCAGCACTACGGCGACCCGCTCGCGGACCGTCTCCGTCACCCGCTCGACCATCTTCGCGGAGAACACCCGGTGCATCCGGCGGCGCAGCTGCCGGTGGCGCTGGGCGTCGGAGGTGACGAGCATGCGCCCGGAGGCGGTGTCGACCTCGTTGCGGTACGAGCCGCCGATGACGGTTCCGTGCTCCGAGCTGAACGTCTCGGTGTCCCGGAAGCCCATCAGCACGTCGTCGAACTTGGTCAGGGCCCAGAACCCGCCCTCGGGCGTGGGGTTCCAGTGGACCGGGTCCTCCGCGCGCAGCCGCGCCCACAACTCGTGGGGGTCGCCGGTGACGAAGGCCTCGGTGTCGTTGAGGTCGATGTCGGCGGCCGACATCAGGAGCTGCGTCATTCGTCCTCTCCCTTGCTCCGCGACGCGTCGAGGGCGAGAGCCATGTCGCACAGCACGGTGTTGCCGAGCACGTCTTCCAGACCGATGCCCGCCGCCTGGTCCCGGTTGATCCGGCGGCTCATGCGGAAGGCCAGCATCGAGTTGCCGCCGAGCTCGAAGAAGTCGTCGTTGACGCTGATCCGCTCGGTGCCGAGCAGCTCCTCCCAGACCTTGGTGAGGTAGCGCTCGCTGTCCGTGCGCGGAGCCACGTAGTCGCTGCGGCGCCGGTCCCGGTCGCCCAGGAGCTCCAGCAGCGCCGCCGTGTCGCGCTTGCCGTGCGCGGTGGACTGGATCTCCGGCACCTGAACGAACTCGGAGGGCACCTGGTAGTCCGGGATGGTCGCCTCGGCGTACGCACGCACCTCGGGCATGGTGGTCCGGCCCTGGGGCACGACGAACGCGACGAGCCGCTTGTCCTGGCCCTCGCCCTGCGGCAGCACGGCGACGTCGAGAACGCCGGAGCAGGCCAGCAGCGAACGCTCCACCTCGCGCGGCTCGACCCGGTAGCCGCGGATCTTCACCTGGTCGTCGTTCCGGCCGAGGTAGTCCAGTACGCCGTCGGGGCGCTCGCTGACGAGGTCGCCGGTCGCGTACATCACGGATCCGGGGGTGCCGAACGGGTCGGGCAGGAACCGCTCCGCCGTTCGCGCGGGATCACGCAGATAGCCGCGGGTCACGCCGGCTCCGCCGATGTGGAGCTCGCCCGCAGTGCCCTTCGGGACCGGGCGCAGCTGCGCGTCGAGGACGTGCAGCTGCACGCCCGCGAGACCGGCGCCGATGGGCACGCTCGTCGCGTCCGGCGCGACGTCGGTGATGGTGAACGCGGTGGCCGCGGTGGTTCCCTCGGTGGGCCCGTACAGATTGACCAGCCGGCCCGAGAACTTGCTCGCGAGCACGTCGCGGCAGGCGGCGGGACGGACCACGTCGCCACCGGTCTGCAGGACGCGGAGCGAGGAGAACACGTCGGCGTCCTCGGCCGCGATGTGGTTGAAGGCCATGGTCGGCGAGAGCAGTGCGGTGATCCGACGGCGGCGCAGCTCGCGGCCGGGGTCGCCCTTCACCAGGTCGGGCACCGAGGGCATCATGACGATCTCGGCGCCGGCCCAGAACGAGCTCCACAGCTCCCAGTGGAAGGTGTCGAAGGAGATGTTCGCGATCTGGGCCACGCGGTCGGCGGGGCTGAGCTCCGGCAGCAGCGGGTTCGCCGCGAAGTGCACGAGGTTGTGGTGCTCGACCACGACGCCCTTGGGGGTGCCGGTGGAACCGGAGGTGAACAGCACGCACGCGGCGTCCTGCGGGGCCGCCTCGGGCAGGTCTGCCTTCGGCGCGTCGGCCTGGGCGCGTTCGGCGTCGTACTCCCAGACCATGGTGCGCATCTGGTCACCGAGCTGCTCCCGCTCGCCCGGGCCGACCAGGGTCAGGCGGCCGTCGGCCGCGCGGAGCATGAGCTCGCGCCGGGCCTTCGGGTAACGCAGGTCCACGGCCGCGTAGGCCGCGCCGGCTCGCAGTACGCCGAGAATGCTGATGACGAGGTCGACATCGCGCTCGCGGTGGATGCCCACCCGGTCCTCGCGGCGTACGCCCTCGTCGATGAGGCGCTGGGCCAGCTCCGCCGAGGCGCGGTCGAGCTCGGCGTAGGTGAGCCGGCGGCCGGAGTCGTCCGACACGGCCGGAGAGTCGCCGTGCGCGGCGGCTGACCGGGCGAAGAGCTCGGTGAGGGTGAGGGGCGCACCCAGGTCAGTGCGGTCGTCCGTGTTCACGGTGTGAGCGCTCCTATTCATTCGGGAAGACCGTCTGCGATGACCTGAAGCAGGTCCGCCGGTGCCGATCGGTGGGTGTGGTCGTCTCCGGTCAGCAGGATTTGGTGCACATTTCCGTAGGCCGACCACTCGTCCATCTCCTCGGGACGCATGTGCGTGTCCCCGGTCCAGGAGATGGTGGTTACGTTCAGGGGGGTGCTGCCCGCGCCCGAGGGCTGGTAGCCGCAGGTCAGGGCGATGTCGGCGCGCAGCACCTGGATGGACAGGGCGAGCAGCTCGTCCGGGGGTGTGGGCTCGCCGCGCTGCTCGCAGCCGTGGCGCAGCTCCTCCATGTACTCCTCGTCGGTGGTTTCCGGCGTGAAGGGGCCGGAGCGACCGCCGCCGAAGTAGCCGCCTCGGTGGGGGGCCAGGCAGGAGGAGGCGAAGATCTGCCGGGGCATCGGACCGCCACGGGCGGCGAGCTCGACCGAGAGGCCGTAGGCCAGGCGCGCTCCGAAGCAGTGGCCGAAGAAGGCGAAGGGCTTGTCCAGGTAGGGCTGGAGTGCGTCGGCCGCGTCCTTGGCGAACACGTCCATGGACGTGTGGGCCGGGGACCTGAACCGGTTCTCACGGCCCGGGAGCTGGACGGGACAGATCTCGATGTCACCTATCCGCGTGGGCCAGCCGCGATAGGCGGATGCGCCCATGCCGGCGACCGGGAAGCAGAACACCCGGGCTCGCGCGTCGGGGTCGGTGTCGCGGACGAGCCATTGCCGACCGCCTTCTCGAATGCTCAAGTCTGCACCCGACCCACACCGGCCGGTCGCGAGTCCACCCAGTTGTCCGATATCCACTCCAGACAACCGGACTTGTCGCCGCGGTATCCGGCCTCGCTCCATCCGGTGGGTATGGAAAGGTCGACAGGCCAAATACTGTGCCGTCCTTCCTCGTTGTGCACGGCCAGCCATTCGGCATTGTCCGCTGCTTCCAATGAGGTATTGCTCATCATTGCTCCGGTCGGGAGGTGGGTGGGTGGGCTCGAAGATGGTGGCCCTGCCAGATGAAGCTCAGAAAACCAGGCTAGGACCCGGAATTCACTTTCATCGGCACCTGCTGAGGCAGAACGGCGGCAGATACCGGGCACTCGACTGCCGGTGTTTCGGCAGGCCGTGCGGCGGCGTCGGTTCCGGCTGTTGCGGAATCGGCGCTGCGCTGCCCCTCGAAGTGGCGACCGTCGTGTCGCCTCTTGCGGACGGTGATGGGAAAATTGGTCATCCCCGCAATGAAGATCGACCGCAGATGCTGCGGATCTCCGACGGGTTCAATCGATTCGCACCGCTGAAGAAGTTCCTCGAAGAAGATGCGCAGGGTCATCCGGGCCAGCGGCGCCCCGATGCAGAAGTGCGGTCCGAAACCGAAGGCGACTTGACGCTTCGCATTGCCGCGCGTGATGTCGAATCGGTGCGGGTCGGGAAACTGGGACTCGTCCCGGTTGGCCGATCCGATCCATGCGACAACCGCTCCGCCGGCGGGGATAGTGCCCCCGCCGATCTCGACGTCGTGCACCGCGTACCGCATGAAGTTGCACGCGGACGACGTCCAGCGCAGCCCCTCCTCGACGAGGTTGGGCACCAGGGACAGGTCGGCGGCGGCCCGCGCGTACTGCTCGGGGTGTTCGATGAGCGCCTGCACCGTGCCCGAGATGGTGGACGGGGTCGTGATGTTGGCGCCCAGGAGGATGCTGTAGCCGTCGAGGGCGATCTCCTCGTCGGTCAGCGGCGCGTCCCCCGCGCGGACGCTCATCAGGTGGTCGAGCAGACTCCCGTCCTCGCCACCGTCCGACCGCCGCCGTTTGACCCATTGGGTCACGTAGTCGACGAGTTCGTGGTGGGCGATGGCCAGTGTCGCCGCTTCGCTGCCGAGCTTGAAGTGCGGGTCCGAAGGGGCCATCACCATCGACGTCAGCTGGACGAGTTCGTCCCAGTCCTTCTCCGGGATTCCCAGGAGGGGACCCGTGACGATCGCGGGCAGGCGTTGCACCTGCTCGCCCAGGTCGAAGGTGGAGCCGTCGAGGGCCGGTTCGAGGAACCGTACGATCGCCCGCCGGATGCCGTCCTCCCAGGACTTCACCGCCCGTGCGGTGAGCTTGGGAGCGATCGGCCTGCGGACCTCGGTGTGCCGGGGCGGGTCGGTGGACGTCAGCAGCACGCCGGCCGCGACGTCGTCCTCCCCGAGATGAGTGATCACCGTGCCGCGTTCCGAGGTGAATTCCCGGTGGTCGCCGAGTACGCGGCAGACGTCGTCGTAGCGGGTCACCGACCAGAATTCCCGGCCGTCCGCCAGCGTTTGGTGGTGCAAGGGCGCCTCAGCCCGCATCACGTCCCAGATACGGTGTGGATCGCCCGATGTGTAGAGGTCCAAGTCGAGCAGATCGACATCACCGAGGTCGATGTCGCGGACGGCGCCCGGTGTCAACCTCACGTCCGGGCCCTGCCCTGTTCGATCAGCTCGGCGACCCGAGCCGGGGTCTGCGCCAGGTAGAAGTCACGTACGGACAGCTGGACTCCGTACCTCTGCGACAGCCCCTCGAGGATCCGGATGCCGATCAGCGAATTCCCGCCGATCTCGAAGAAGTTGTCGTCCGCTCCGACCTCGCGGTCGTCGAGAAGTGATGACCACAGCTCCGCGATTTCCCGCACAAGTGGAGTGGAGGAGTCAGGGCATGTGTCCGGCCTTTCCGATGTCCCGCCCTGTTCGCCCTGCTGAGGGACGGTCTTCGATGACGATTCCATTGACTGTCTTTCCTTCTCGGTCGGGTCGATCTCGTACTTCGGGTGGACTGTGATCACAGCGCTGCCGTCTGCTTGACCTTCGCCATGTCCTCGGCCATGTACCGGGCCAGGCCTTCCGCCTGCTCGAACAGGTAGAAGTGGCCTCCGGGCAGGTGGTGGAACCGCACGGGCCGGGTGCAGTACGACTGCCAGTCGTCGATCAGCTCGGGCGTGGACAGCTCGTCCTCGACGCCCATGAAGACCGACATCGGCACCGTGACGGGCGGCCCCTCCGCGTACTCGTAGGTGTCCACCAGGTGCAGGTCACCCCGCAGGATGCCGACCATCCAGTCCGCTATGTCGGGGTCGGTCAGCATCTCCTCCGGGGTGCCGCCCAGCCTCCGCATGAAGCTGATCAAACGCTCCGACGACCACAGGTCGCGGCGCTCGGAGAAGCGGGCGCACGCCAGCTTGGGCGCGGGCATCGCGGACACCCCGAGCCAGACCGGCGGGAGACCGGCCCGCTCCAGTTCCCGGACGAGCTCGTATCCGATCAGGGCGCCCATGCTGTGCCCGAACACGGCGTACGGGCCGTTCACTTCGGCCAGGATGGCGGGCTTGAGCAGCTCCACGGCCTCCGCCGCGTCACGGCAGTGCGGCTGATGGGAGGCCGCGCCGCGGCCCGGGAGGTCGATGGCGCGCAGTCGCCAGCCAGGCGGGAAAGCCTGCGCCAGCGGCATGTAGCCGGCGGAGGAACCGCCCGCATGGTGAAGGAAATAGCAGGTCAGCTCCTCGGGCGGCCCACTGGAGGACGTCCCGGGACGCTTCCGGAGATCTCTGAACATCGTTTTTTGCCTATCTCATGGGCCCGGTCACCGAGCTGACGGTGCCGTGGCGGGGCGCCCCGGTCCGAAGTGGCGTGCCGCGGTGTTACCGGGCGGCCCGGTTGACCGCGGAGGCTATGGCGCGCACGGCCGCCCCGGCCTCGTCGGAGTGGAGGCCGACACCCCAGACGCTCTCCCCGTCGACCGTGCACTCGGCGTAGACGACGACCGAGGAGTTCTCGGCGCCGGGCGGCTGGACGGTGAGGGACTGCGCGACCACGTCCGTCCCGGCGCCCCGCAGCGCCTCGGCGAATGCCTCGCCGCCGTCGGCTCGGAAGTAGCGGGTGGATCCGTCGAGTTCCGCCTCGACCACGCCGTTCGCCGTGTCGCTCACCCGCAGCCGCAGGCCCTCGGCCAGGAACTCCCGGGTGAAGAGCTCCCACACCTGCGCGGATCCGACCTCGGTGGCGCACTCCTCGCTGTGCCGCTGGACCATGCGGGAGACCTCCACCTGGAGGCGGCGCGGAAGGTCGAAGCCGTGCCCCGTCTTGAGCAGGTAGGCGACCCCGCCCTTGCCCGACTGGCTGTTGACGCGAATGATCGCCTCGTACGAACGGCCGATGTCCTTCGGGTCGATCGGCAGGTAGGGAACGCCCCAGGGGGTCTCGCCGACGAGGATCCCGACGCTCTGCGCGGCTCGCTCCATCGAGTCGAGCCCCTTCTTGATCGCGTCCTGATGGGAACCGGAGAACGCCGTGTACACCAGGTCGCCCGCGTACGGGTGGCGCGGATGGGTCGGCAACTGCGTGCACTCCTCGGCGACCTGCCGGATCGTGGCCATGTCCGAGAAGTCGATCATCGGGTCGACGCCCTGGGAAAAGAGGTTCATGCCGAGCGTCACCAGGTCCACGTTGCCGGTGCGCTCGCCGTTGCCGAACAGGCAGCCCTCGACCCGGTCGGCCCCGGCCAGGACCGCGAGTTCGGCCGCGGCCACTCCCGTGCCCCGGTCGTTGTGCGGGTGCACGCACAGGGTGATGTGCTCGCGACGGCTCAGGTTGCGGTCCATCCACTCGACCTGATCGGCGAACTCGTTGGGCAGGGTGCACTCGACGGTCGCGGGCAGGCTGATGATGATCGGACGCCCCGGAGCCGGCTGCCAGACGTCCATGACGGCCTCGCAGATCTCCAGCGCGAAGTCGGGTTCGGTCGCGGTGAACGACTCCGGCGAGTACTCGAACAGGATCTCTCCGCCGACATGTTCCGCGGCGAGCTTGGTGATCAGCCGGACCGCCTGCACCGTCATGTCGAGGATGTCCTCGCGGTCCGCGCCGAACACCACCCGGCGCTGGAGCGGCGAGACGGAGTTGTACAGGTGGGCCACGGCGCGCCGGGCGCCCCGCAGTGCCTCGAAGGTGCGCTCGATCAGTTCGGTACGCGCCTGCATGATGACCTGGATCGTCACGTCGTGCGGGATCAGGTCCTGCTCGATCAGCTCGCGCACGAAGTCGAAGTCGACCTGGCTCGCCGACGGGAAGCCGACCTCGATCTCCTTGAAGCCCATGGCGACGAGTTGCCGGAACAGCCGGTGCTTGCGCGCCAGGTCCATGGGCTCGGGCAGCGCCTGGTTGCCGTCGCGGAGGTCCACCGAACACCACAGCGGAGCCTTGCGGAGCTTGCGCGCCGGCCACCGGCGGTCCGGCAGGTCCGGGCCGTCGAAGGGCTTGTAGCGGTGCACCGGCATACCGCTCGGCTGCTGAACGCTGCCGGTCAGGGAGGCGGCGGTCGGGGTGGTGGCGGTCAGGGAGGTGGCGGCCACGGAGGCGGGCCGTTCCACGAGTGTGCTCGACATCATTGGTCCTCTGCCCAAATCGGAAGGGAATGTCCGTGTACTGAGGGGCGCGCTCACCCCGGAAGTCGGCCTGTGCCGGTGCCTGTCGCGCCGAAGACTCGCGCGATGGTGTGCGCAGGGTCGAAAGCGCTGTTCAAAGGCCTGGTACGCCTTCGGAAGGGGACGCTCGCTGATCCCCCGACTTGCTTGTACGGCGATCTGATCGTCATGCGCGATGGATGAAGACCTTAGGAGTGCCGACGCCCCGGGATCGGCAGGGAAAGAGGCGACCGGGCGGCGACTTCCGCCCGATACCGCCGGTCGGAACCGCACCGGCTCCCGCGGCGAAAACCAGGACGTCGAGTCGCCTCTTCAGGGGTGGTCCACGCCATACTCAAGGGTCCGGGCCGCAAGTAATCTGAGCCGCATGACAGCCCGTTTGGACGACGACGGTGACCATGAGGACGCCCCCTCTCCCGGGGAGGAGGTGGCCGACCAGGAGCGTGACTACTGGGAGAATCGGCGACTCACCCAGGAACTGGACGACGATGAAGCCGGACGGCGGGAACGACGTCGACTGAGGGTGCGGGAACGGAAGATGCATCTGCGGGTCCGTATGCATCGCTACGCACGTCAGCAGGACCAAGGACCGCTGCCAAGCGCCCTGGTGCTCCCGCCGTTGCCCGAAGACGGTGATCCCTACGGTCCTCACGACGGCACGAGGTCCGACGACGACCGGTACTGACGATCGGCCCCTTCACGGGTCCGGCCCGCGCCTCGTTGCCGACGCCACGTTCACTCGTACGCCGATACGGCACGGCGATGGCGGTGAGGAGAAGGCCGTCCGCGTGCAGCCAGGTGCCGCTGAAGCCGTCCAGGACTTCCCCGTCCAACGTGGGCCCCTCGACGAGCAGTTGTGCTTCGAAGGTTCCTGCGGGGCTGATCCTCACGATTGCCTCTTCGAATCCGAGCCAGCGCCCGGTCAGTGGGAACCAGGCCTTGTAGACGCATTCCTTCGCGCTGAACAGCAATCGGTCCCACGCGGTTCCGCAGGCGGGCAGGGCCGCCAGGAGGTCGATCTCCTCACGGTGCGCGATCACGTTCAGCAGGCCGTCGCCGTCGGGCAAAGGAGCATTCGGTTCGGCGTCGATGCCCAGTGCGGCGATGTCGCGATCGTGCGCGACCGCCGCACCCCGGTAACCCGTGCAGTGGGTCATGCTCCCCACGATTCCGGCCGGCCAGCGAGGTTCCCTGTTCTCACCGGGAACCAGGGCCACGGGAGGCTGCCCGAGCTTCGTGAGCGCGTCACGTGCGCAGGCGCGCACTGTCGCGTACTCCGCCTGGCGGGAGCTGACGGCCGTGGCGACGGCGGGCCACTCCTCGGGGAACAGCAGGGCCCCGGCGTCGGCTCGATCGCTCAGCGAGTGGGCGGTCTGGACCGTGGGGGGAACTATGTGCTCGAGCACGTGCTCTCGATTCTCCTCGTGTTCCGCGGGCCCACTCGACGATCGGGCCCGTTCACGCACTCAAGCCGCATAGGACGTGGACTCCACGCTCGCGGCGGGTTGCCAACGCAGAGGCCCCCTGGATTCGACTGCGGGGGCCGCCGGTGCGGCGCTCTCCGCCAGCAGATGGCGGACCAGGTTCAGCACGGTGAACCTGGGGGTGCCGCCGGCGTCCCAGTTGGCCGGGCGCACCAGGCCCCGGGTGCACAGCAGGTGGATGGCGCTCAGCGTCGAGTCGCCGACGTGCTCCGGCGAGGCGAATGCCTGGGCCATGGTCCAGGGGAGCGAATGGGCGGCGAGCCCGCGCAGGACGTCGGCGTCGCGCGGATGCAGCGACTTGATCGACGCTTCGAGCACCGCCCGCAGGTCGGCGGTCTCGTTGCCGGGTGGGGTGGCGAGCTTGAACGGATCGCGCCTTGCCAGGCTCAGGAGCTGGTCCGGACTGTAGAGGAGGAGCCAGGCGGCGGCAGCCTCGATCGCTTGGGGGATGCCGTCGAGGCTCTGGCAGATGCCGGCGAGCGCGGCCGTGATCCGGCTGTCGGCCAGCGCCTCGCGTTCGAGGGAGCCGCAGCGCGACAGCATCAGCTGCAGAGCGGGGCTGACCGCCGACTCACGGCCCGTGGGACCGACCGAACGGTCTGCCACGGACAGCGGAAAGACGGGGTAGTCGGTGCCCGCGCCCGACTTCGAGCCCTCACGGGCCTCGTACAGGACGTGCAGTCCCCGGCACTGCACCAGCAGGCGGCGCAGCGCCGCCTCCGCGCCGGGGCTCATGGTGACGTCGGGCACCACCAGCAGGATGTAGTCGGTGCCGAAGGCGGTGGCCAGGTGGTCGAGCTCGGATTCACCGCGGAGCAGGGCGGCGACCTGAGCCTGTAGGCGGTCTGCGGGCTTGCCGGTGGGCCCGCCCTCCGGCTCCGCCCAGACGACCGGCATCTGGGCAGAGGCGTCCATCGCCCCGGCGACCTCCTGGATCAGCCGGGACTTGCCGACTCCGGCCATGCCGACCACTCGGATCAGGCGGTGTCCGCCGAACTTGATCAGACCCATGAGGGCTTCGATGTCGCGCTCGCGCCCGATGGTCGGTTCGAGGACGGCGGGCGGCGGGGCGAGGGAGTCGGCCGGTATGCCGCGAGTGGACGGCCCGGCGGCCGCTTCCTCGACTCTGGCCCGCTGGACTCCGGTCAGCCGCAGACCGTCCAGCAGGAGTCGGAGGGTTTCCCGCCGAGGGTTCTGGGTGAGATCGAGTTCGAGATCGCGAATCGTCCGGACGCTGACGGACGACAGGTCGGCGAGCTGGGTCTGGGTGACGCCGATGCGTCTGCGCGCCGCCTTGAGTTCGGCCCCGAGGCTCGGAGACGCCTGATGGTCCGGCGTTGCGGTGCGCTCGTCGCGGTTCTGAGTCGAATTCAAGGCATCCTCGCCACTGTGTCTCGTGCTGCGGACAGCAAACTGATTCTGGTCGCACACCGTCGCCGCATCCTCCCGAGGCGATGTCGACGCGGGAACCGGCATCCGTGACGCCCTACTCCCGGCGCCGTCCGGAAGGAGCCGCGGTCGGAAGGGCGTTCACCCGGCAGGCGTCCACGGCTCTTCCCCGTACCGTTCCACCGAGGACAAGGCCGCGACGTAGTCACGTTCCACGGTCTGTTCGTCGGCGTGGAGGAACTGAACCCGGGTCACCGGCGGAGCTCCTCCCACCACTGCGCCCTGGTAACTCTCCAGTGCCTTCAGTTCCCGCATGAGGCTGCGGAACCTCGCGGAACCGGACGCCGCAGTGGGCAGGGCGACCCAGGCCGCGTGCCGTAGCTGCCGGTAGGGCCTGGCGGCACGCAGCCGGAACCATTCCGGGGCGAGATAGGCGAAGACGGTCCAGTCGGCCTGTCCTTCGCCGACCGCAGCGCGCGTGAGCAGCGGCTCGTCTGCCGCGCAGATGCCCGCGCTCGGGGCGAGCCGGACCGGACCGTGCGCGGTGTGCTCGAACTCCGTGCAGGCCGGACCGTTGCGCAGCCCTGCGGCGTCGAGTCCTCTCAG
The DNA here is from genome assembly GCF_042889825.1 of Streptomyces sp. NPDC002467. Lineage (NCBI taxonomy): Bacteria > Bacillati > Actinomycetota > Actinomycetes > Kitasatosporales > Streptomycetaceae > Streptomyces > Streptomyces sp. NPDC002467. The sequence continues at coordinate 297,255 of NZ_JBIARJ010000001.1, forward strand.
GGTCAGGTCCACCAAGCGGTCCTCCCGCACCCCCCGGCGGGCGAGCAGCCGCGCACCGCGCGGCCGTCCCTCCGCTTGCAGCGAACCGGTCCGCCGTGTCTCCCAGATATCGCAGATGTAGTGGACCCCGTCCAGACTCACGGAATGCACCTTGAATCCCGCCAGACCGGCCGTTTCCGCAGAATTCAGCTGAGCCGGGCTCCGTCGCACACCACTGCTTCGCAGACCCAGACCGGCGCTCAGAGCCGCAGCGAGTCCGACCCCCGTGCCGAGTCCGGGCAGCACGGCTACCGGCTGGTAGGAGGATACGCGGTCCAGTGTGTCCGTGAATTGACCGTGGTGCACCACGAGGTCACGGAAGTCATCGCAGCGAAAGGGCGATGCAAACCATTCGGATATCGCTGGGGTGCTCTGCACATGGACGATTTCATAACCTCGATCCCGGATCGGGGGAACGAGCAGTCGCGCACTGGAGTAAGCATCGACCAGGGCCACCACGGGCCGATCGGTCATCCTGACTCCTCCTCCTTCATATCAGGCATTTCATTCAGGCACTGCCGCATCTGTCGGTGACTCACAGAAGGGCCCGACCCCCCGGTGGCGTGCGCCACGCGCAACCCCGGCCACGGGGCGGCGGCGAATGAGGGTCGCGAAGGTGAATTCCGAGACGTGGAGCCACGCGGCGCCCTACCGGCCGCCGCGCCGGACACTGCCGGACGACGACCCTCCGAGACGCTTCGGACCCCCTCAAATACCGTCCCCCACTGATCAGTTGCCGGCGAACGCGCATGCACTTCGGCCTGCTCACCGCGTTGCGCCATGCCGTCGGCTCCCGGTGGCGCCCGTCAGGTCGGCGGTCCGTCGAACCCGCCGGCACGAAGACGCTCACCCCGGGGTGCCCGGTACCGTGGCCGGCCGGCATTCCCGCGCGAACCGGCACACGCGGGAGTGCGCACTTTCACTCACGGGCAACATTCCGAATCGCCGACAAGAGTGCACTGGAATGCGCCGGTTTCCGCCCGGTTCGGCCGGATATCGGATACGAGTCACGCCGGTTCTCGCGAGGTGCGAGAATCAGCGTTCCTCATGCCGGGTCACCCGGGCGATTTCACCGTGGCCGCCCTGACGTTCGGATCCCCGCCCGCTCGGACCGCATCCCGTCCGGACGGTTGCGGGAGTACGGCGGGAATTAACCCCACGCGGAGTCGCCGAGAGCGACGGGTACGGAACCCTGCGAGGCGGACGCCGCGTATTCGGTATTCGCCGGCGTCGCGCTGCCCACAAGGACATTGACGGCACCGAAGGCCAGCAGAGCGGCCGTTCCGAGTGCGACAGAGATGGTGCGAATGCGGTCAATCATGATTCCCCCTGGATTCAAAACTTGAGTTCCCCGTTGCGGTCTTCATAATCATCCACCGCCGTTCGCCGCGAGTGAAGGCTCAAATGGCATCATGAGTGGGCAGTGCAAGAACGTGAAGGGTGGACAAATGTGTACAGAGCATGATCAGGTGGGGGTGACGAACCTCCCTGAGCTGTGCGAGGCAGGCCTGAAGCGCTATCGCGACGCGCTGGCAGCGGGTGGCGCCACGGCGGAGCGGATCCCTGACTGCCTGATCGACCTGGGGTTGCTCCGGTTCCTGCCGGACAACCCCGGCTCTGTCACTCCGGTCCCCCCGGACCTTGCCGCTGCCTCACTTTCCCGGCCCATCAAGCGGGCCATCGCGGAGCACCAGGACACCCTGATGGCGATCCGCACCACGATGGCCCGGGCGGAGGCCGTCTACGCGGAGGCCCAGCAGGACGGCGGCACCTCGATCCAGGTGCTCTCCGGCGCGAGCGTGATCGCGGCCGCCCTGGAAGAGGCGGTGGAGTCCTGCCACGAGGAGCTGCTGACCGCCCAGCCCAACGGCGGCCGTTCGCCCGAGCTCCTCGCCGAGGCCCTGCCGCGCGATCTCGCCCTGGCCGCCCGCGGCGTCAAACAGCGCACGTTGTACCAGCACACGGTGCGGGCGCACGGACCCACGCTCTCCTACATCGAGCAAGTGGTGTCCGCGGGCGCGGAGGTCAGGACGATCGACGAGGTGTTCGAGCGGCTCATCGTGTGTGACAGGAGGACCGCCTTCATGCCCGGTCCGCACGACCGCCGCCAGTCCGCTCTGGTCATTCGGCACCCCAGCGTCATCGACTACCTGGTGAAGGGCTTCGAGCAGGCGTGGAGCCGTGCGGCAGCCGTGGGGGAGGCCCCTTCCCGGCTGCGCCCGCCGCCCCTCACCGACGAGACCCGAAGGGCCGTGCTGCGGCTCATGGTGGAGGGCTACACCGACGAGGCGATCGCGGGGCGTCTGGGCATCAGCAGGCGAACGGTGGGCACCCACGTCCAGAGGACCTCGGAAGTCCTCGGCAGCCGCAGTCGCGCACAGCTCGCCTACCTCATCGCACAGACCGACCTTCTGGACCACTCCGATCTGGGTGTCGTGGAGGAGGCTCCGGCCGCGACGGCACCGTGAGGAGCGGCGACTTCGTCGTTGTCCGGGTCTTTCACGGTCCGTCGGGGCCCGATCGGTGGAGCAGTCCGGCCAGGGTCTCGTAGGAGCGGTCCCAGCTCCATTCGTTCCGTACCCAGCTGCGGCCCTTCTCGCCCATCTCGCGGGCGAGCCCGGGATCGCGGAGGAGTCTGGTCAGGCGGTCCGCCGTCGCGGCCACCGAGCGGCCGTCGACGACGTAGCCGGTCTCGCCCTCGCGCACCGCGTCGGGGGCTCCGCCCGAGTCGCCTGCCAGGACGGGGAGACCGGACGCGGCGGCCTCCAGGTAGACGATGCCCAGGCCTTCCACCTCCAGGCCGTGTCTGCGGGTGCGGCAGGGCATGGCGAAGGCGTCGGCGGCGGCGTAGAAGGAGGGGAGGGCGTGGTGCGGGTGACCGCCGGCGAAGACGACCGCGTCCATGACGCCTTCGGCCAGGGCGAGCCTGCGTAGTTCCGGGGCGTGAGGGCCGTCGCCGACCAGGAGGAGCATGGCGTCCGGGAGCGACCTGCGGATCCAGGGCAACGCCCTGATCAGGGTGTCCTGTCCCTTGCGCGGGACCAGTCGGGCCGCACAGAGGACGACCGGGCGGCGGCCCAGACCGTAACGAGCGCGCACCGGGCCGCCGTCCAGGTCGGGACGGAAGGCCGTGGTGTCCACCCCGGGGACCAGGCGTGCGGTGCGGGTCCCGGGGGCGAGGGCCGCCTCGATCGGTCGGCGGGTGCTCGCGCCCAGCCAGGTGAGGACGTCGACCTCCGTGCCGACGCGGCGCAGCAGCGCCCTGGTCCCGGGGGTGCGGGCCCACCACACCTCGTGCCCGTGCGTGGTGGCGACGGCGGTGCCGATGTCCGTCGTCCGGCGCAGACGGCCCGCCATCAGGCCGAGCGGTGCCGCCGCACCGAACCACACCCGGTCGCAGCCGTACCGGCGGGCCACGGACGCGGCGTGCGCGGTCGCCCGAGGGGTGGGCAGGAGGGTGCGCACCCGGTGGCGTATCACCGGGTAGGGGAAGGGGTCGCCGGTTGACGGGGGTGGGGACGAGGTGAAGACGACCACCTCGTCGGGAGGGAAGCGGTCGGCCAGTTCGCGGACGAACGTCTCGATGCCGCCCTGCCGGGGCGGGAAGTCGTTGGTGACGATCAGCGTGCGGGGGCGGGAGCTGCGCTTCATGGGGCGGCGACCTTCTTGGGATCGGAAGGGGTGGCGGGGGTGCCGGCGCGTTGCCGCGTCCGGTACGCGAGGGCACCGAGCGTCAGCGGGTAGACCAGGTATCCGAAGCGGGTCGAGGGCATCAGGGTCATCGCCAGGCCCAGGCCGAGGGCGAGCCGGGTGGCCGCCGCCCGTGTCGTCATCGGCGGTCGCACCACCAGCGACACCGCGATCAGCAGCGCGCCCACCGCGAGGAGCGCGAGGGCGATCACCGTGCCGCCGGGGGCGTACGCCGCGAGCAGATGGCCGGGCAGCGGGCTCGCCGCCGGGGAGGCGGTGTCGGTGAGGCCCAGCGGGAAGGCGACGACGTTCCGGTGGAAACCGGAAGGGTCGGAGAGGACGAAGGGCAGCACCACCGCCGCCGCGGTGGACAGGGCCACCGCGGCGTGCCGCAGTGCGGGCCGGCCGCCCCTGCCCGCCGCGATCAGCGCCAGAGCCACGGGCAGCGCGGGCCACGCCGTCCACTTGAGCGCGGCGGCGGCGCCGAGCACCAGCCCCGCGCGCCCCGGCCGCCCCCGCCCGGCGAGGACGACGCCGAGGCACATCAGGGCGGCGACCGGGAGGTCCGTCCCGCCCACCGCGAAGGGCAGCGCGATCAGGGGGCAGGCAAGCAGCCGGACCCGGTGCAGCCCGGCCGCGGCCAGGGCCGCCACGAAGACGCCGCCCAGCCACCAGCGCGGATCCCCGGGCAGCACGCCGAAGAGCGCCATCCCGGGCAGGTACGGGTTGAAGTCCGCGACGGCGGTCGGGTCGGTGCCGTACGGGCTGCCGGTCGTGAGCAGCAGCCGCCCCGACCGCTCGACGACCGCGACCTCCAGTTGCCCGAGTCCGGCCGCCACCGACGAGACGAGCGGCACCACGACGGCCCCCGCCACCGCGACCACCCGGGCGGCGGGACGGGACCGCTCGGCGCGGGCCAGGACCGCCGCGACCGCGTAGCCCGCCCCCGCCACCGCCCCCCACACCCGGTGCGGTCCCAGATCCGAGACCAGGGCCAAGCCCAGCGCGGCGAAGGCGCAACCGGCCCACGCGTACCGCTCATGACGGGCGGACCGGAGGTGACCTGCGTACCGTTCGAGTCGGAGGTTCTTCGTCATGCCCACCGACGGTAGGAATCCAGGGGGCGGAGGGCGTCAACCGAGGCTCCGGACCCGGTACTCGACCCGTGGCATGACATCCGTCCGCGGAGTCAACCCGTGCGGTGACGCGCGCGGCCGCGTCGGCACGGACCATGGACGCATGAGTACGCCCCTCCAACAGCGGTTACGTGCCCGGATCGCCGCGCCCGCCTATCCCTGGGTCACCGGCGGTGCCCTGACGGTCGGTGCCGTGGCGGAGCTGATCGCCTTTCCCGGATCCGTGACCACCGTGATCGGTGTCCTCGTCTCCTCCGCCTCGCTGATGTGGCGGCGGTCGTTCCCGCCGGTCGCGGTACTCACGGTCGCCTCGGGGCTGATCGGGTTCGCCGGCGACGTCAGCCTGTACGTCTCGATCATGGCCAGCGGGTTGATCGGCTGCTACACCCTGGGCCGCAACCGGGTACTGCACCCCGCGGTGACCGTGGCGGGCGCCGCGCTCGGGGCTCTGTGCGTGAACCTCGTGCACATCAACACCTGGTCGCGGATGGACCTGCCCGTGCCCGCCCTCTGGGAGAAGGGATCGCTCAGCCTGTTCGCCGAGTCGTTCCTGCTGACCGTGGTCGTCTTCGGAGCCGTCATGATGGGCGACGCGGTGCGTTCCAGGGAGGAGACCCGCGACGAACGGGATCTGGCCCAGGCCCAGTTGATAGCGATGGAGCGACAGCAGGCCGCCGAGGCCGAACGGGCGGCCATCGCCCGCGAGCTGCACGACATCGTCTCGCACTCGGTGTCGATGATCGCCGTGCAGGCCGAGAGCGCCACGTACACCACGCCCGGACTGTCCCCCGAGGCCCGCGACGGCTTCCAGCAGATCGCCGGTACCGCCCGCTCCTCGATGGCCGAACTGCGCCGCCTGCTCGGCGTACTGCGCACCCCCCAGGGCCAGGGGGACGCGGCGCTCACCGCCCCGCAGCCGACCCTCGACCATCTCTCCGAACTGGTCGAGCAGCACCGGGCGGTGGGCGGCGAGGTCACGTTGCGGATCACCGGGGAACGGGTGCCGCTGCCCGCCGCGTGGGAGCTGTCCGCCTACCGCATCACCCAGGAGGCGCTGACCAACGCGCGCAAGCACGCGCCCGGCGCCCGTACCGTGGTGGAGATCGACTACGGCGCCGACCGGCTGCTCACGCTGCGCGTCCGCGACGACGGTCCGGGCCCGGTCTCCGGTCCGGGTCCGGGTCCGGGATCGGGTTCGGGGCCGGGTTCCCGTCCGGGTTCCGGCGCGGGCCACGGTCTGACCGGGATGCGGGAGCGGGCCGCCCTGGTCGGCGGTCGGCTCAGCGCGGCCGCGGGCCCGGACGGGGGCTTCCTGGTGGAGGCGGAGCTTCCCTGGGGGGCCGGGTGACGGGCACGGAGAAGGAGAAGGTTGTGATCAGGGCGCTGGTCGCCGACGACCAGGCGGTCGTCCGTACGGGCTTCGTCAACCTCCTGAACACCCAGGAGGACATCGAAGTCGTGGGTGAGGCCGAGGACGGCGTGCAGGCGGTGCGCATCGCCGCCGAGACCAGACCCGACCTCGTGCTCCTCGACATCCGGATGCCGCACAAGAACGGCATCGAGGCGGCCCGCGAGATCCTGGCCCGGCCCGGGACGACGACCAAGGTGTTGATCCTGACGACCTTCGGTCTCGACGAGTACGTGTACGACGCGCTCGCGGCCGGGGCGAGCGGCTTCCTGCTCAAGGACGCCACCTTCCCCGAACTGCTGCACGCGGTACGGGTGGTGGCGGCCGGGAGCGCGTTGCTCTCACCCGAGATCACCAAGCGGGTGATCGGCGAGTTCGTGCACGCGCGGACCCCGCGCCCGCCGGTCCACTCCGTGGGGGAACTCACCGCGCGCGAGGCGGAGGTGCTCGCACTCATCGCCCGGGGACTGTCCAACGCGGAGATCGCGAGCCGTCTCACGATCACGGACCACACCGTGAAGACCCACATCAACCGACTGTTCGCGAAGCTGGAGCTGCGGGATCGGGCGCAGGCCGTGATCGCGGCCTACGAGTTGGGACTGGCGCGGGTGGGAGGCGGGTCCGGTTGACGGCCCGGGTTCGATCCCGTCATCCGCTCTTCCGTGTCACGGGCCTGCGGTAGGTTCCCCGCCATGACCGGACCCGGAACCTTCGCCTGGCCGCCCGCCCCGATACCGACCGAACGGCTCGTGCTCCGCGAGTCCGAGGCCCGGGACCGCGCGGTGTTCGTCGAACTGTTCGCCTCGCCCGAGGTGGGCGCCCACGTCGGTGGCGCCCGGCCCCGCGACGAACTCGAACGCGCGGTGCCCGAAGTGCCCGGCCGGCGCCCGGGCTGCTTCGTGGTCGAACTCGACGGAACGATGATCGGCATGATCACGCTCGACCCGCGTGGCCCCGAGCGCCGCGAGGCCGAACTCGGTTACCTGTTCCTGCCCGGGGCGTGGGGACGCGGTTACGCCTTCGAGGCGTGCGCGGCGGCGCTCGACTGGTTCTCCGGCGCCCGTCCCGGCGACCCCGTGGTGCTCACCACCCGGAGCGCCAACGACCGCGCGATGCGCCTCGCGGCGAAGCTGGGCTTCACCGAGGTCGAGCGGTTCGAGGAGTACGGCGCCGAGCAGTGGTCCGGGGTGCGCCACGGCCGCCCGGTCGGCGGGATCAGGTGAAGAGGAAGGCGGCCGTGGTGCAGGCGCCGAGGGCGGCTCCGGCGATCGTCTGGGCCACCGTGTGGTAGGTCAGCGCGACCCGGGACCAGCACATGGCGGCCGTGAGCGTGTAGGCGAGCAGCCACCACGGCGAGTGCACGACGGCCAGCAGGGCCACCACCCCCGAGGCCACGGCGGCGTCCACCGAGATCTTCCAGACGGTGTTCACGGTGAGCAGCCCGATGGTCATCACCCACAGGCCGAGCATCGCGACCAGGATGGGCTCGGGGGCCCCGCCGAGGACCATGACCACCGAACCGGTGCCGATGGAGCCGAGGATGACGAAGAAGATCGGCGCTCGCTGGGTGCGGTCGACGACGTGGCGGTCGCCCCAGGTGCCGCGCTTGCGCTCCCACTCGATGTAGCCGGCGGGGATCAGCCCGGCGCACAGGGCGCCGAGCAGACCCCAGGGCAGACCGGTCCAGTCGCCGGCCGCGGCCAGGCCGATCCCGAGCATGCCGACGAGCAGGGCGTTGCGGGGTTGCAGGACGTCGGTGACGACGCGGGCCACCTTGGTCGTGGTCGTGGTGTCCGTTGTCGTGGTGTCCGTGGCCGTGGTGTCCGTTGTCGTGTCGCTCATGCGTTGTGCTCCAGGGTGGACCGCAGGACGGCGCGGGTCCGCTGTTCCGGGATGGACTTGTACGCGGCGGCCACCTGGACGAGCCAGGCGACTTCGCCGTCCTGGTCGGTGGCGTGCTTGGTCTCGAAGGCGGCCGCCTTGCCCGCGGGCGCCCCCTCGGCCTTGGCCGCCAGGGCCGCCTTGATCCAGTGGGCGTCGGCGAGCGAGCCGGCCTTCGCCGGGTCGGCGCCCTCGTCCGCGGCGGCCTCCTTGGCGGCGGTCAGCAGGCTGTCCGGTACGTAGTGCCGCAGCTTCTCGACCGCGTCCGCGATGTCGGCAGCCCAGCGGTCGACACGCAGGTCGGCGGGGGTGTCGAAGCGGGTCATCTCGCGGGCGAGGGAGGCCGGCGGGGCGAAGGGCTGGTCGGGGAAGGCGGTCATCAGCTCGCGCCACAGCGGATGCAGGTTCGCCTGGGCCCGCCACAGCCGGGCCCGCCGCCAGCCCTTGCTGAAGGCGGGGATGGAGGCGCCGAGCGCGAAGAAGACGAAGAGGACCACCTGGGCGGCCTCGGTGGCCTCGTCGAAGGCCAGCGCGAAGTCGTCGCCGGGCCGGTCGAACACGCTGATCCACAGGAACAGGGTCCGGCTGAGGGTGTAGCCGACCCCGATGAACATCGCGAAGGTCATCATGCCGAGGCCCACCCGGAGGTGGAGCAGCCGGGCGTCGACCGTGGCCAGCGCCCACTGGTAGGCGCAGACGGCGGACGCGGCGCCCAAGTAGAGGTAGAAGACGCTCATGTAGAGCGTGGCGCCCCATTCACCGGCGTGTTCGGCGACGAACCGGTCGGCGGGGACGGAGCGGTCGACCACCGTGAAGAACAGCACGGTCAGGAGGACGAGGGTGACCACGGAGGCCTTGGCGGCCACCTGCTGCACGAGGCGGGCGAAGCGCACGTGGCGGGGTATCTCCCCGTCCTTGGGGAAGTGGCCGTAGATGGCGACGATGTAACCGAGGATCGCCAGGATGGCGATGGTGGACGTGTAGTGCTTGATCAGCACCGCGAGGTCCACGACGGGGCTGTTGTTGAGGCCTGTTCGGACCACCTGGGTCTTGGTCCACAGCGCGACGGCGAAGCCGGCGTAGCAACCCCACAGCGCGCGGCGGCGCTTGTCCTCCTCGTCTCCCCAGAGTGCGGCGGGCATGCGCCACAGGGCGACGGCGGTCATCAGTCCGGCGACGAGGTAGCCGGCGAGGTCGAGCGCGGTCACGTGAGTTCCTCGGGGTGGTCTTCGTACGGGCGTGGGGGGATCGGGGTCGGCGGGGAATCGGTACCGGTGGGGCTACGAGCGGCGGAAGAGGCCGCGGCGGCGGTGGGCGACCGGCCGGGAGAGGGAGTTGGCGAGCCGTCCGACCATGTCGTCGCTCGTCACGTCCCGGGCCATGCGCGGGATGAGGGAGGCCCCGAACTCGGCGACCCGCTCGTCGTGCGTGTCGTACTGGGCACGGGCCTGGACCGTGTCGGAGGAGAGCACCCGGTTGATCAGCGAGGTGTCGAACATCGGCAGCAGCGCCCGCAGCCGATCCGCGTCCATGCCGGTGCCGTGGTCGAACCACTCGTGGCACAGCTCGTGCAGGATGACGTGCTGGGTCTGGTACTCGGTGGGGCGGCGCCGGTAGAGCACGTAGCTGGTGGTGCCGGACTTCAGCCGCAGGCCGCACGCGGCGTTGACGCGCGCCAGTCGTTCGGGCAGTTCCCGCAGGACGATGGTCCGGCCGCGGGCCGACTCCATGTTCGCCACCAGTCCTTCGATGGTGAACGGGGCCGGTATCGGAAGGTCGGCCAGGCCGGCTTCACACTCTTTGCGCAGTTCACGCAGGGACATTGAGGCCTCTTGGTCGTCGTCACGCGTGTGTGACATGCGGTCGGCGAGTCTAGCCAACGCCGTTCGACGACATGAGGGCACGTGTCCGCCGCCCCTCCCGGTTACGCGTCCTGTGCGCCTTCGGGCCGCTGCTCGGCCTTGGCGTCCGCCAGCAGGGAGAGCGCGAACTCCAGGAGTTCCGCGGGCAGTCCGTCGTCGTCGACGCCCCGGCCGGCCACCCCGCTGATCTCGCCGGTGCGCCGCTTGGCGAGGAACCGGAGCCCGGCGACCACGTCGCCGACGACCTCCGACTCCTCCTTGAAGAACCGCCAGTCGACGCCGAAGCCGAGTCCGAGCGCCTTGAGGATCTCCTCGGAGGGCTGTGTGACCTTCCCGGCCAGGATGTTGGAGAAGTAGCTGTGGGAGAGGGAGCCGCCGCGCTCCTTGACCAGCTCGGCGAAGGTCCGCCCGGACACCTTCTGCCCGGGGAAGGTCTTCTCCAGCATGTACTCGACCTTCTGCTGCAACGACCGCAGCTCGGGCGCGTGTTCTTCGCCGATGTCCATCCGGGTTACCTACGTTCGCATCGCGCACCGGCGCAAGTACCGGGCTTGCGTAAACACTCTACGTCACTGTTAACTGCAAAAAACACGGGCAGGGGACCACAGGGGAGTCCCCTGCCCGTGGGACATCACGTGTGCCGCGCCGATGCCGTCGGCCTACAGGTATAGCCCTTCGCGACGGGGGATGCACGAAGGGCTATACCCGTGCAGTATGCCGGCCTGTCAGGGGTCGCTGCACTATGCACCCATGACACCTTTCGGCCCCCTCGGGCCGGGGCCCGGTGGTTTCACCCGGGTGCTCCGGTTCGTGGGCGACCTGGTGCAGAGCGTCACCGCGCGTGTCAGCGTGTTGCGGGGGGAATTCCGTACCCCAATCACGAGGAGTCGCCATCATGGGCGGTAAGCACGAAAAGCGTCAGCAGCCGGGCCGGAGCCGCGAGGCGCAGGGGCACCAGCGCCCCGGTGACCCGGCGCGGCCGCAGCCGGGCCGGCAGTCCCGCGAGCAGGGCCAGAAGGAACAGGGTCAGAAGGAACAGGGCCCGCAGGAGAGCTCGCGCCGCCGTGAGGACGACCTGCTGCGCGAAGAGGACCTGCACGGCGAAGCGTTCTGACCGTCCGTACCCGTGACGGAGCCCGGCCGGGGCGACCGCGCACCGGCCGGGCTCCGGCGCGCGGCGACCCGGAGGCAAGACGGCGGGCCGGGAGGTGTGAAAGCCGGCCCGAGTCGCCGGAGGCACCGCCCGCGGATACGTTGGGAGGCGGAAACGAGAGCCGTACCAGGGCATCGGGCGGACGCGTACCGCGCGTCGGCGGCCGTGTTCGTGGAGCGTCCGGGAGTGTCCGCCATGACCGAGAACCATCTCTCCGGCGACGAGATACGGAACCTCACCCCGCAGGAGCGCGCCGCCCGCGGCAAGGCCGCCCGCGCCGAAGTGCCGCGCTCCGGCCACGCCGAGTACGCGCCCGCGCCGGACCGCCCGGACCCCGTGGACATCATCGAGAAGCAATCCGCGAGGCGGGTGCCCGAGCTGGTGCCGATCCGCTACGGACGGATGAGCGAGTCGCCGTTCCGGTTCTACCGGGGGGCCGCCGCGATCATGGCCTCGGACCTCGCGAACACCCCGCGCAGCGGGCTGCGCGTGCAGTGCTGCGGGGACGCGCACATGCTGAACTTCCGGCTGTTGGCCTCGCCGGAGCGCCGCCTGATGTTCGACATCAACGACTTCGACGAGACGCTGCCCGGGCCCTGGGAGTGGGACGTCAAACGGCTGTCGGCGAGCCTCGTCATCGCGGGCCGCGCCAACGGGTTCAGCGCCAAGGAACGGGCCACGGTGGTGCGGGCGGCCGTGGCGGCCTACCGCGAGCGCATGCGGAGCTTCGCCGGGATGGGCAACCTGGAGGTCTGGTACACCAGCGACTCCGCGGAGACGCTGACGGCACAGTGGGGCCCGATCGTGGGCTCGGGGCAGCTCGAACGCTGGAACCGGGCCCAGAAGAAGGCGTACGAACACGACACGCTCCAGGTCTTCGACAAGCTCACGCAGGTCGTCGACGGAAGGCGTCTGATCACTCCCGACCCGCCGCTGCTGATGCGGCTGCACGACCTGTTGGAGCCGGCCGAACGCGGCCCGATGGAGAAGGAGATCAGCCGGCTGGTCGAGCACTACGGCAAGACCCTGCAGACGGACCGCAGGTTCCTGCTGAAGGGCTACCGGATCGGCGACATCGCCCGCAAGGTCGTCGGCGTGGGCAGCGTGGGGACCCGCTGCTGGGTCATCCTGCTGCTCGGCAAGGACGACGGGGATCCGCTCCTGCTCCAGGCCAAGGAGGCCGACCAGTCGGTCCTCGCGCCCTACGCCGGCGCCAGTGCGTTCCGCACCCAGGGCGAGCGCGTCGTCGCCGGCCAGCGCCTCATGCAGGCGACCAGCGACATCTTCCTCGGCTGGGAACGCATCCAGGGCATCGACGGGAAGCGGCGCGACTTCTACATACGCCAGCTGCGGGACTGGAAGGGCATCGCCGTCGCCGAGGAGATGTCACCGAAGCGGATGGCGAACTTCGGCAGGCTGTGCGGCTCCACGCTGGCCCGCGCCCACGCGAGGTCCGGGGACCGCATCGCCATCGCCTCGTACCTGGGCGGCGGCGACGTCTTCGACCGGGCGATGGCGGACTTCGCCGAGCTGTACGCGGACCAGAACGAGAAGGACCACCAGGCGCTCCTCGACGCCGTCAAGGCCGGCCGGGTGCGGGCGGAGGCCGCCTGAGAGGTGTCGCCGTCGGATCAGGTGTTGCTGTTGAGGAAACCGATGACCACGGCGCCCCACCAGCAGATCTGCGAGACGAGGGCGGTGGCGCCTCCCCAGACGAGCAGCTTGCGCTCGATGGTCTCGCCGGTGGCTTCGAGGCGGCGGGCGAGGAGCCCCGCCTGGAGGCCGTTGACGGTGAGCGCGGCCACCAGGCCGAGCTTGGTCAGGGTCAGCGGGGAGTCGATGTCGGGGTGCAGCATCAGTCCGCTGAGGACGAGCCCGCCGAGGCCGGCCCAGATCGGCACGTGGAGCCGGGCGGTCGCGCCGACCACCTCGGCCAGCGTGCAGCGTCCCGTGGCCCACAGCAGGCCGTGGTAGTCCGCGGACAGCACCGCGCCGAAGCCGAGCACGAGCGAGGCCAGGTGCGCGAAGAGCGCCACCGTGTGCATCGACTCGTCCGCCTGCATGTGCAGGGAACACCACACCCCGGCCGTCAGCACGACCATCGCGAGGAGCGCTCCCGCCGCCACCGTCCACCACGAGTCGAAGAGACGGATCGGGCGGGAGGTGGGTCTGACTGCCGTGGACGACATGTGAGCTGACTCCGGTAGACGGCGGACGGGCGGGACTCCCGACAGCCGGAAGCTAGGTAAGGCTTACCTAAAGCGCCGCTGTCGTCAATGCGCGCCCACCCCTCAAGACCATGAATCGGGCCACAGGCCCCGCCGGGGCCGCTACCCGGCCGCCGGCTCCTCGCCCGCCCGGAAGATCCGGTCGAGGTGGTGGTCGAGCACGGCGAGGGCGGACTCCGGGCCGCGTTGACCCACGAGGATGCTGGTGCCCATCGTCGCCGTCATCGCGAGCAGGCTGATCGCCTCCGTGCGCGCGTCGATGCCGGGATCTGCGAGGCCCGACGCCTTGGCCCCTTCGAGCAGTCCGGCCACGGCGTTCTCGGCGGCGTCGGGGTTGTCGATGAACGGCTGGGCGGCCAGCGCCTCGTCCGTGACCGACAGGATCGAGTACGAGCTGTAGAGCAGGTGGAAGGTGCGGCCCTCCTCGTCGGTCGGGAGGGAGGCCAGCAGCAGCGCCTCGATGGTCTCGCGCGGGCCCGGGGCCGGGCCGATCGCGGCGAGCCGGGCGCCGACCCGGGCGGTGAAGCGGTCGGTCAGGTGCTGGAGCCCGTAGAAGAGCAATTTCTCCTTGGTCTCGAAGTAGTACTGCACGAGCCGCAGCGACACGCCGGCCTCCGCGGCCACGTCGCGCATGCCGACGGCGTGCAACCCCTGCCGCCCGGCGACCCGGATGAGCGCCTCGGCGATCTGGGTGCGCCGTTCCTCGTGATCCACGCGCTTGGGCATGTGCCGTCGTCTCCGCCCGTCCTCGGTGGTGCGTTCGTCAGCGGTCCGGACTCCCCGGCCGATTTTCATGGTACCGCCGTACCAACATCATGGTACGGTCGTATCACGAAGAACGGATCTTCCCGGAGGTGCCCCGTGCCCGAGAACACGACCCGTAAGCCGCGCCGCGACATCGGCCGTTACGTCAGCGACGAGCTGCGCGACCGCTACTTCGCCACCTGCGACGCGCTCTTCGCGATGGGCGCGCCCATCCGCTCCGAAACGGACGTCGAGACCAGCTTCGGCACCACGCACGTCTACCGGTACGGACCCACGGACCCGGCGGCCGAGTCCCGTACGCCGATCGTCCTGATCCACGGCTCCGGCGGCTGCTCCGCGCAGTGGTACCCCAACACCCGTGCGCTCAGCGCCGATCGACCCGTCTACGCCCTCGACACCCCGGGCGACCCCGGGCGCAGCGTCCAGCGCGAGCCCATGTGGCAGCCCGAGCGGGCCGCCCAGTGGATGGACGAGGCGCTCGACGCCCTCGGCCTGGACCGGGTCCACCTCGTCGGCTCCTCCTACGGCGGCTGGCTGGTCATCAACCAGGTCCACCTGCGGCCCGGACGCCTGGCCTCGGTCACGGCCCTCGACCCCGGCGGCCTGGAGAAGGTGGGCCTGCGCTTCTTCGCCTGGATCTTCGCGAGCCTCTTCGCCACCTTCGCCCCGAAGGCGCTGCGCCCGACCCTCGCCAAGTGGCTGGAGCAGCCGGTGCTCGTCGTCCCCGAACTGCGCAGGTCGATCCAGGCCGGGGTGCGGGCCTTCCGGATCCGCCGGCCCGCTCCGCTGCCGCTGTCCGACGCGGAACTGGGCTCCATCCGCACGCCGTTCTACCTGATCATGGGCAAGCGCAGCCTGCTGGTGCACCCGAAGCTGCAGCTGGAGCGCGTGCCCCGGGTGATACCGGGGGCCCGCGCCGAGATCGTCTCCGCGACCGGTCACGGCCCGCAGATCGACCACCCCGAGATGGTCAACGCCCGGATGTTGGGCTTCATGGAGGACGTCGACTCCCTCGACCCCGTCGAAGCGGCGGCCTAACGGGGAACGGGCGGCGGGAAGCTGCCGCGCAGCAGCTCCAGGAACGCGGCGGCCGCGGGACCGGAGGGGCCGTCCGTCCGCCAGGCGATGGCGGCCCGGGCGCGCAGCCGGGGCTCGGTGACCTCCAGCATCCGCACTCCCACGGCCGCCGCCGCGTCGGCGGGGAGCTCCGGGACCACCGCCACCCCCAGCCCGCGCGCCGCGAGTTGCGCGAGGAACGGCGGGGCGCTCGCCTCGAAGGCGATACGGGGCCGGAACCCCGCCGCCGCGCACGCCCGGTCGAACACCCCGCGCAGGCCCGTGCCCCGGGGCGGGCTGATCAGCGGACGGTCCCGCAGCTCGGCCAGGGCGATGACCGTACGGTCCGGTGACGTGAGGGCGGGGTCGTCCGGGGCGACGGCCGCCACGAGGGGTACGTCGGCGACGACGTGGAGCGAGATCCCCGGCGGCGGCTCCTCGTCCGCGAGTCCTATCACCGCGATGTCCAGTTCCCCCCGGTGCAGCGCGGCGAGCATCCGCTCGGAGGTGTCCTCGGTCAGCCCGATCTCCACCCGGGGGTGCGCCTCGTGGAAGCCGGCCAACACGGCAGCCACGTCGAAGCCGCTGCCCGCGGCTGCCGCGCCCGCGACGAGGCCCAGGGCGACGCGGCCCCGCAGCAGCCCGGTGAACTCGTCCGCGGTCTGCCGTACCACCTCGACGGCGGCGAGCGCGGCCCGCGCGTACGGCAGTACGGCCTCGCCCACCTCGGTCAGGGTCACCGACCGACCGGAGCGGTCGAGCAGCCGGTGCCCGAGCTCCCGCTCCAACTGCCTTACCTGTGCGCTCAGTCCGGGCTGCGCGAGATGCAGACGGGCGGCGGCGCGAGTGAAGTTGGCTTCCTCGGCGACCGTGACGAAGTACCGCAGCTGCCGAATGTCCATAACGAATCATGCTAGTTGCGAGACGTACAGACTCTTGGACTTGTGGCGGACGGGCCAAGAGCCTTGAACCATGGGGAACGAAGTCATGGGGAACACGGACATCAAGGCCGCCATCGCCGCCGAGCGCCGCGAACTCGCGGCCGTACTGGACGGTTTGACGGTCGATCAGTGGGACACTCCGAGCCTGTGCGCCGGCTGGACGGTACGGGAGGTCGCGGCGCACATGACGATGGGGTTCCGCTACTCGCTCACCAGGACGGTCCGGGAGCTCGTCCGCTCCCGGGGCAGCCTGCACCGGATGACCGACCGGTGCGCGCGCGAGGACGCGGCCGCGCACACGACGCGCGAACTCTCCGCGCTGCTCGCGGACAACGCGGACCACCCCTGGCGGCCCCCGGTCGGCGGGCTCGCGGCGGCCCTCGGCCACGACGTGGTCCACGGCCTGGACATCACCGTCCCGCTGGGCCTGGACCGCCGGGTGCCCGAGGACCGCGTACGGATCGTCCTGGCGGGCGTCAACGCCAGGTCCCTCAGGTTCTTCGGGGCGGACGTGAGCGGCGTCGAACTCCGCGCCACCGACCTCGACTGGTCCTTCGGCACGGGAACGCCCGTGTCGGGCGCCGCGCAGGACCTCCTCCTGCTCGCGTTCGGACGCCGCCTCCCGCCGGGACGCCTCCACGGCGACCCGACCGGCCGCTTCCTCCTCGCGCGGGCGTGAGGGCGACCCACCCATGACGCCGACGAACACGCGCGTCCGACTCCTCCAGGGGCTCGCCCTCATCGCCACCGGCCTCCTCGCGGGTGCGTTCGGGTACGGCGCGGCCAACCTGGTCCCCACCTTCGGCGCGGTACCGCTCGACGTGCGGCTGTCGTTCCACGCCGAGCTGATGAAGATGAACGGCATCACCATGCAGGCGGCGATGGCCGTGTCGACGCTGGGTTCCCTCACCCTCGCCGTCGTCACCCGGGGGCGCGCCCGGCTGATCGCCGGTGCGGCGGGACTGCTGACCCTCGCGTCGTTCCTGATCACCCGGTTCGGCAACGTGCCGATCAACGGCCGGATCAAGGAATGGGCGCGCACCTCGGCGCCGCCGCCCGACCACGCGGAGATCCTGCGGCGCTGGGAGCTCTTCAACGACCTGCGCACGCTCACCGCCGTCGCCGCCTTCGTCCTGCTCACCGTCCTCGTCCTCGCCCGGCCGCACTCCTCTTCCGACAGGGGGTGACGGGCCTCTGCCTGTGGGCGGAGGCGGGCGGGACGGAGATCCGTCTTGCGGTCCATGCCCTCGCGTGGGGGACCCTGCTGCTCGTCTGCCTGGCCTTCCTCGCCGTCGGCCCGGCGGCGGCGATCGTCCCGGCCCGCCGGGCCGCCGCCCTCGGTCCCCTGCGGGCGGTCGCGCAGGCGCAGGGCCTTGTCCTCAAGGATGCAGGTAGCTGTAGCCCACCTCGTAGCGTTCGACCGTGATGATCCGCTGGCCCTCGCGGTGGGCGGACTCGGCGCGGAGGCGGGTGGCCCGGTCCTCGCTCGCCATCATGGTCTCCTCGTCGTCCCACAGGGTGAGCGACTTGGCCTTCCCCGAGACCCGGTCGACGAGGTAGTACGCGCCCCGGAAGCCGGGGGCGTCCCGGATCTGCTCGACGATCGCCTGCGAATTCGCCGCCAGATCCCCCTCCGCCGGAAGCGGTGATCCCTGGTAGGTGCTGAGCCTCGCGAACATCTCCGGCAGTCCTTCCTGACCGGGCTGCCCGTCTGGGGACGGCAGCTCCACGACCAGAGTGCTCTGGCGGGCCGCCCGGCGCATGCCGAGCGGACAATGGGTGACGGGGAACGCTTCACCGGGGAGGACCGATGAGAGGCGGGACACCGTAGTGCCGTACGTAGCCGTGACCGCCCTGAGCCACACCGGGCTGGTGCGCGATCACAACGAGGACAGCCTGGTCGTCGGGCCGTGGACGCTGTGCGGGACGGTGACCGAGAGCCCCCAGACCTTCCTGTTCCCGCTAGGCCGTCCGCTGGTCGTCGCGGTCGCCGACGGGCTCGGGGGGCAGCCGGCCGGCGAGGTGGCCAGCGCCCTCGTCGTACGCCGGCTCGCCTCGCTCGGCCCCTCCCTGGTGGGCGAGGAGAGCGTCGGCGAGGCGCTGCAGCTGTGCAACGGCATGGTGTACGCGGCCGCCGAAGGCCGGCCGGAGCTGACCTCGATGGGCACCACCGTGGCGGGCGCCCTCGTCCTCGGGGATTCGCTGCTGGCCTTCAACATCGGCGACAGCCGGGTCTACCACGCCGACAAGGGCGGGCTGCGCCAGGTCAGCGTGGACGACAGCCCGCCGCCGGAGCCGGGGCACCGCACCACGTCCCTCGTCACCCAGACCCTCGGCGGCAGCCGCGGCCACAACACCGTCACCCCCCACATGGCGTCCTTCCCGCTGACCGGGGACGACCGCTACCTGCTGTGCAGCGACGGGCTGACCGACCCGCTGCCCGACGAGGAGATCGACGGGCTGCTGCGGGTCCACGACGACGGCAAGGCCGCGTTCGAGCTGTGGAAGGCGGCCATCGAGGCCGGGGGCCCCGACAACATCACCCTCGCGCTGGTCCGCGTCAGCGCGTAGCGATCATAGGAATTTCGCACACGGATTTTAATTATCGGCGGTCCGGAATTTACCGGCTCTCGATTTCCGCGTCGACGACCCCGCCCATGCTAGTGTTCCGACATCCGCAATCGCGGCCGAAAATACTTTCCCTTTATTTCACGAAGGAGAATTCATATGGCATCTGGCACCGTGAAGTGGTTCAACTCGGAAAAGGGCTTCGGCTTCATCGAGCAGGAAGGCGGCGGCGCCGACGTGTTCGCCCACTACTCGAACATCGCCGCGTCCGGCTTCCGCGAGCTTCAGGAAGGCCAGAAGGTCACCTTCGACGTCACGCAGGGCCAGAAGGGCCCGCAGGCCGAGAACATCGTTCCCGCCTGACGAGCGGACGCGCACGGACCCGCGGACACACGCGAGCTCGCGGACACGCGAACTCGCGGACACGCGGGCGTACGAACTCGCGGACACGCGCACGGGCCGGGACCCGCACTTTTTCGGTGCGGACCCCGGCCCGTTCGCACTGCCCTCCGCCACGAATGCCGCTAGAGTGCCTGGGCATGTCGATTCCTGATGAGCTGCTCATCGACCTCGCCGCCATGGTCGAGTCGGAGCAAACCAATCAGATGTCCCTGACCGTCGTGGTCCACGGCGCCGTCATCACCGGCCGGCTCGCTCCCGAACGCGTCTGGCGCCAGCGCGTCGCGGAAGTCCTGCGGGATTCCGATCAACTGGGCCCGTTCGCCGAGATCTTCAGCGCCCCCGGCGAATCCGACCGCACCGGGTCGCCGCCGTCCCATCTCCATTTCCACGTGGCCCGCATCCTCCAGGGCACCCTGGGCATCCCCGAAACCGGCGGGATGTACCGGATCGCCATCGCGGACGTCGGCGTCTGGACCGTGGGGGACTTCCGCTACTCGGACCGCTGACCTCCCCCTCTCCCCCCTCGACGCCCACGGAACTTTCACATCGCGGAAACGGAATTCCGCGATGTGACAAGTTACGATCGCCTCCCCCGTCACGATCAAGAACCGCAGGAGGCAGACCATGACCGAGAGCCGCGTCGCGCTCATCACCGGCTCCTCCTCCGGCATCGGAGCCGCCATCGCCCGCCGACTGAGCTCCGAGGGCATCCGCGTCGTCGTGAACTCCGCCCGCAGCGAGAGCGCCGGACGGGCGCTGGCCGCCGAGCTGCCCGGGGCGGTCTACGTACAGGGCGACGTCGCCGACGCGGCGGACGCGCGGCGGATCGTACGGAGCGCCGCCGACGCCCACGGCCGGCTGGACATCCTGGTCAACAACGCGGGCGTCACCCGCTTCATCCCGCTCGACGACCTGGAGGCCGCCGACGCCGCCGCCTGGCGCGAGATCTTCGACGTCAACGTCATCGGCGCCTGGCAGATGATCACCGCGGCCGTCCCGCACCTGCGCAAGTCCGAGTCGGCGTCCATCGTCAACGTCTCCTCCGTCTCCGCCACCCGCGCGCTGGGCAGCTCCGTCCCGTACGCCGTCAGCAAGGCCGCGCTCAACCACATGACCCGCCTCCTCGCCTCGCAGCTCGGCCCCGCCGTCCGCGTCAACGCGGTGGCCCCCGGCCTCATCGACACCCCCTGGTACGAGGACGCCGAGCAGGTCTGGGAGAGCTCGCGCGACTGGATCACCGAGAACACCCCGCTGCGCCGCGTCGGCACCCCCGAGGACGTCGCGGAGGCCGCCCTCTACCTCGTCAATGCCGCGTACACCACGGG
Source organism: Streptomyces sp. NPDC002467 (assembly GCF_042889825.1). Classification (NCBI taxonomy): domain Bacteria; kingdom Bacillati; phylum Actinomycetota; class Actinomycetes; order Kitasatosporales; family Streptomycetaceae; genus Streptomyces; species Streptomyces sp. NPDC002467. Next base: position 317,709 of record NZ_JBIARJ010000001.1, read on the forward strand.
AGACGTCCTCACCGTGGACGGCGGCCGCCACGTCGTGTGAAGCCCGACCGTCCGACAGACGGCCGGGCCCCGGGCCGTCCCGCGGTGTGGACACGGCCTCGTGTCCACATCCTGGACGACTACCCTCGTTTCATGAACGCAGAAGCCGACGCCCTCTCAGCAGCACGAGACGCAGTCAAGGACGCCGACCGGAAGCACGTCTTCCATTCCTGGTCGGCGCAGGAACTCATCGACCCGCTCGCCGTGGCCGGGGCCGAGGGTTCCTACTTCTGGGACTACGACGGGAACCGCTACCTCGACTTCTCCAGCGCCCTCGTCTACACCAACATCGGCTACCAGCACCCCAAGGTCACCGCGGCCATCCAGGAGCAGGCGGCCAAACTGTGCACCGTGGCGCCCGGCTTCGCCGTGGACGTGCGCTCCGAGGCGGCCCGGCTGATCGCCGAGCGCACCCCGGGCGAGCTGGACAAGATCTTCTTCACCAACGGCGGCGCCGAGGCCGTCGAGAACGCCGTCCGCATGGCCCGCCTGCACACCGGCCGGCCCAAGGTGATGTCCGCGTACCGCTCGTACCACGGCGCCACCTCCACCGCGATCAACCTGACCGGTGACGCCCGCCGCTTCGGCAACGACACCGCCACCGCCGGCGTCGTGCACTTCTGGGGCCCGTTCGCCTACCGCTCGCCCTTCTACGCGGCGAACGAAGCCGAGGAGTGCGAGCGAGCCCTGCGCCACCTCGAGGACACCATCGTCTTCGAGGGCCCGCAGTCCATCGCCGCGATCGTGCTGGAGACCGTCGCGGGCGCCCCCGGCGTGCTCGTCCACCCCGACGGCTACCTGACCGGCGTGCGCGCCCTCTGCGACCGCTTCGGCATCCTGCTCGTCCTCGACGAGGTCATGGTCGGCTTCGGCCGCACCGGCACGTGGTTCGCCGCCGACCACTGGGGCGTCGTCCCCGACCTGCTGTGCTTCGCCAAGGGCGTCAACAGCGGCTATGTGCCCCTCGGCGGCGTCGCCATCTCTCCCGCCGTCGCCGCCACCTTCGCCACCCGCCCCTACCCGGGCGGTCTGACGTACTCCGGGCACGTCCTGGCCTGCGCGGCCGCCGTCGCCACCATCAACGTCATGGCCGAGGAGGGCATCGTCGAGCAGTCCGCCCGCACCGGCGCCGAACTCCTCGGCCCCGGCCTGCGCGCGCTCGCCGAACGGCACCCCTCGGTCGGCGAGGTCCGCGGCCTCGGCACCTTCTGGGCGCTGGAACTCGTACGGGATCCGGCCACGCGCGAGCCGCTCGTCCCGTACAACGCGGCCGGGGCGGACAACGCGCCGATGGCCGCCTTCGGCGCCGCCTGCAAGAAGGGCGGGCTCTGGCCGCTGATCGCGGGCAACCGCATCCACATCGCGCCGCCCTGCAACATCTCGGCCGAGGACGTCGCGAAGGGGCTGGAAATCCTCGACGAGGCCCTCTCCGTCGCCGACGCGCACATGGCCTGAGCTGCACAAATGTACGGTCGCCCAATCCGTGGGTGCCTGTCTTGGACGTTCCGCGCCATTACGAACAACGCGTGAACGTGCTGAAATCCGACACAGAGCACCTACGGACCGGGATGCACGTCAGTCCCGGGGCGGTCCTCCGGACCGAACGGCGGGGAGCGGGCCTTACCGCTGGACGCCGGGCGTACGGGATCCAGTCAGCCGGACTCCGTGTACCCGAAGGAAGACAGCCATGAGCAAGCACGTCCTGGGCCAGAACCAGTACGGCAAGGCCGAGAACCGCATCGTCAAGGTCACCCGCAAGGGCAGCGACGGTTCCTGGGCCGAGATCCGCGACCTCAACGTCTCGGTGGCGCTGCGCGGTGAGTTCCGCGACGTGCACCTGACCGGCGACAACGCCAACTGCCTGCCGACCGACACCACCAAGAACACGGTGTACGCCTTCGGCAAGGAGCACGGCATCGAGTCGCCGGAGGCCTTCGGCATCCTGCTCGCCAAGCACTTCGTCTCCTCCCAGTCCCCGATCCGCGAGGCGCAGATCCGCATCGAGGAGTTCGCCTGGGACCGCATCCCGGTCCCGACCCGCAAGGAGCAGCACTCCTTCGTCCGCAAGGGCCAGGAAGTGCGCACCGCGCAGATCACCTACAGCGAGACCACCGGCCTCCAGGTCATCTCGGGTCTGAAGGACCTGACGGTGATGAACTCGACCAACTCCGAGTTCCACGGCTACATCAAGGACAAGTACACGACGCTGAAGGAAGCGTACGACCGCATCCTGGCGACCAAGGTCACCGCGCGCTGGGCCCACTCGGCGCTCGCCGCGGACGACACCGAGTACGACTGGGACCAGTCGTACAAGAAGGTCCGCCGCAACATGCTGGAAGCCTTCGCGGAGACCTACTCCTACTCGCTGCAGCAGACCCTGAACGCGATGGCCGAGCGCGTGCTCGACAACTGCCCCAAGGTCAACGAGGTCCGCCTCAACCTCCCCAACAAGCACCACTTCCTCGTCGACCTGGAGCCCTTCGGCCTCAAGAACGACAATGAGGTCTACTTCGCGGCGGACCGTCCGTACGGCCTGATCGAGGGCACCATCCACCGTGACGGCGTCCAGCCCGTGATCGCCACGTCCGACTGGATCACCGCGTAACGCACGGCACTCGGGCCCGTGGGCCCTCGGGCCCTCGGCCCTTCAGTTCGGCCCGGACCGCGTCGCGGGGTCCGGGCCGTCCTGCTGTCCGAGCAGCAGGTTCCAGCGGCCCGCGCGGCCGGTGAGGGTGGTCACCGACTCCGGGCGTACGTCGAGCCGCCAGAAGGCCGCCACCGGCAGCTCCAGCGCGTGCACCACCGCCGCCCGTACGACGGCCTGTTCCACGGTGAACCGGTGCGTGCCGGGGGGAAGCGCCGCCAGCTCCGCCCCGACGCGGGCGATCAGCGCGACCGTCGACTCCCCACCGGGCGGCGCGTATCCGGGATCCGTCAACCAGGCGTGCACTCCGGCCGGATCCGCGGCGGCCACCTCGTCCAGGGTCCGCCCCGCCCACTCGCCGGCGTCCAACCCCCTCAGCCCCTCGTGCCCCTCGGGCATCGTGCTTCCCGCGCGTCCCACATTTCCCGGGTTTGGGAAACGTCCTTGGCGGGCAGCCGCGTCGAGCGGGAATCTCACGAGATGAACTCGTACCAATGGGGGGTTCATAAGGTGAGCGTAAGCGCGGTACGGTCTCGGACGACACAACTGCATGACGACGGTACGACGGAAGCATCGGTGAAAATCCGGCACGGTCGCGCCACTGTGAACCCTCCCCCAGGGGAGGCGAGTCAGACCCGCCCCCGTCGTCGCGAGCACCACTGACCGGGACGCGTGTTCCCTCTGGAGGTACCTGACATGGCCAACACCGCCGTGCCGACGACGGCTCCCGCCGTCGCCCCGATCTCGCTCTCCGCGCTCGCCCCCTGGGCGGCCTTCGTCGCCGTCCTCATGCTGGTCCTGCTGTACTTCGTCGGCATCGAGCAGGGCGCCACCGCCGTCTTCCAGGGCGAGAACATCCACGAGTGGCTGCACGACGGCCGCCACCTGCTCGGCTTCCCCTGCCACTGATCCCCCTGCCGGATCATTCGCCTCCGCAAGGGGATCGCCACACATGAATACCGTCTCACCCCGCATCCTCCTGGTCCGGGGCATGCTGGCCGGTGCCCTCGCGGGCCTGGCCGCGTTCCTCGTCGCCTACCTCCTCGGCGAGTCCAAGGTCGACGCGGCCATCGCCATCGAGGAGGCCGGCCACCTCGCGGCCGGTCACGACCACGGCGCCGAGGAGGCCCCGGTCAGCCGGGCCCTCCAGGCGACGGCGGGCCTCGGCACCGGCGTGATCCTCTACGGGGTCGCGCTCGGTGGCATCGCCGCGCTCGTCTTCTGCTTCGCCCTGGGCCGCATCGGCCGCTTCGGCCCGCGCTCCACGGCGGCACTGGTCACCACCGGGCTGTTCGTGACCGTCACCCTGGTCCCGTTCCTCAAGTACCCCGCCAACCCGCCCGCCGTCGGCGACCCCGACACGGCCGCCCGGCGAACCGCCCTGTACCTGATGATGATCGCCCTGAGCGCCCTGCTCGCGGCGGGCGCGCTGATCCTCGGGCGCCGACTCACGCCCGGGCTCGGCAACTGGAACGCCTCGGTCGTCGCCGGCCTGGGCTTCGTCCTGCTCGTCGGAATCTCGTACGCCGTCCTGCCCGGGATCAACGAGGTCCCGGCGGACTTCCCGGCCACGCTGATCTGGGACTTCCGCCTCGCGTCACTGGCCATCCAGACCGCGCTGTGGACGACTTTCGGCCTCGCCTTCGGTTTTCTAGCCGAACGCGCACTTGTGCCGCCCGCCGCACCCAAGGAGGCTTTGCAGCCGACGAGTTGACGCCTGGGCGATCCCGAGGGGGCCGGAAGTAGATGCCGTACGCGCCGTACGTGCCGACGGCGGTCAGGGAATGGCGGGGATGGACGGGCGCCGGCCCGTTCTGGCTGAACTCGCTCCTGCTGCTCCTGGCCCCCTTCACCGCCGTCACCCTGTTCGGCCAGATCGGCCTGATCGCCGCCCTCGCCGCACTGGGCGGGCTGGTGCGGCACCTGTGGTCCGGCGACTACGGCCATCCGGCCATGCACCTGGCGGCGGCGGCAATGGGTGCCGCGGCCGCGCTGACGGTGCTCAGGTAGCCGCGGCCCGCGAGAAGCCGGAGGGCCTCCCCGCGTCTCACTCGTTCGGGTGCAGGCCCCCCATCTTCGGCGGCCGACCCGCGGACCGGCCGCCATCTGCGAAGACGCCCCGGTTCCGGGCGGGACCACCCGTGACGCACCGTCAGTCTCGGGTGTTTCACACGGTGCGGACGGGCAGAGGAGGTGTCCACTGCTCACATGAACCGGCTGTCCGCGCCGGACGGGAAGGATCGCCATGCCCCGCGCCAAGTGGGTCGTCGCCGCGCTGACGGTGACTCTGCTGTGTACCGGCATCGGGGTGTTGCAGAGTACCGAGGGCGCCCGGCCCTCCACCTCGACCCCGACCACCGACGACTCGCTGCCCTCACGGGCCCTGGGCCTGTCCGGCCACCGCCGTCTCGTCCGGCAGCTGGAGCACGCCGGGGAACACACCCCCGGCACGGGGGCCCGGTCGCCGAGGACCGCCCCCGGACCGCTGCGAGCGGTCCACGGTCCGCTCCGGGCCGCCCGGCCGCTGCGGCTGCGGATCCCGAGCCTGCGCCTCGACGTGCCCCTGACCGGCCCCAAGGGGGCGGCCTCCTGGGACTCCGGCAGTCCGGCGCCCGGCACCGCCGGTACCGCCGCGGTCACCGGGGCAACGCTCCGGCTCGACGAACTGCGGCCGGGCCGGACCGTCGAGATCCCGCGCGCGGACGGTCGTACGGCCGTGTTCACCGTCGTACGGGTCTCCCCCGGCGAGGTCTCCCCCGGCGAGCTCTCCGGGAACGACGCCCAGGAGGGGCGGCCCCAACTGCGCCTGGTCGGCGGCGAGACCGCCGTACTGGCCCGACTCACGGGGCAGCGCCGCACCCGCTAGGGGGGTCTTCGTCCCCCGGTCGGGGGACGCTCGCGGCGCGGCCGGGTGCCGGCGCCGATGCCGGGGCACACCCCTCGCATGAGCGGGAGGCAATGCGCGCTTGCGGCACTGACCCGGGCCCTGACAGCGGTCTGCGTCGTGCTGCTGTGCGTGTTCGGAGCCGGTCCGGCCGCCGCGACGGCCGCCGAGTCGCGGCCCGCCTCCACCGCGCCCGCGGAACCCACCGAGGGGCCGTCCGATCCGGGCTCCGAGCCCGAACTGCGCGCTGCGGTACGACCGGCCGAGCGCGGGATCCCCGGCGTACGACTGAGGCCGCTCCCGGTGTTTCACGTGAAACACCCCGGGGCCGCCGGCGTGTGCGGGTCGATCGAAGCGGTGCCGTCCAGGGGGACGGCGCGGAGTGTGGTCCTGCGCTGCTGACCGGGCCGAGCCCGAGAGCAGACCCACACCCCCCACTCGCACACCGCACCCCGTGAGGTTCCGTCATGCCCATCGACCCGTACGCCGCGCTGAACGCCATGCTCCGTGCCGAGGCCGCCCGCTTCGCCCCGCCGGCTCGGCAGACCGAACCGGCACGGCCGGCCCGCCCGGCCCGCCCGGTACAGCCGGTCCAGCCCGTCCAGCCGGTCCAGCCCGTCGGCTCCGACCCTGAGCGGGAGCAGAACGGCACCGCCCCGGCGGACCCGGCCGCGTAAGGCCCCGCAGGAATGAGGGAGCGCCGGTTCCCGTGCCCTCGGCAACGGAGGGTGGTCACGTGAGGTTCGACCACGGCACGGGAACCGGCGCCACTGTTCAGTCTGGTGCGTGCGGCCCTTCGGCCGCCTCGGGCGGAAGTACCGACCCGCCCCGGCCGAAAGTACCGCCGCGGACGGGACCTGTCTCACTCCTCGTGGGTGTGGAAGCGGTAGAACGCCGCCGCGCCGACGCCGATGCCGACGAAGAGGCCCACCACGACGGCTTTGAGGATCGACTGGTCGGTGAGGCTGTGCAGGTATCCCGCGGCGATACCGCCGAAGGCGCCGTACGCCGCCGCACGGACCTCCTGCATGACGTTCGTGCCCATCCGGCCGAGGCCGAACGCGATCGCGGCGAAGAGCACGCCGCACAGGATCCCGTAGAACACGTTGGCCACGGTGACCGGGCCCGCCTGCCGCTCGATCCAGGCGGCCCAGAGGCCGTAGACGATTCCGAGAAGCAAGGGCCCTGCGTAGGCGAGCACGCCCGGGTGGGTCATGTCCGCCATCTGCCGGTGCTGCCGATGGGCAGCGGGTGCCGCATGTGCCATGACGGGCTCCTCTCTGCTCCATCCAGGGCACACCCGGCACCTCGGACCGGCAAGTGGATCACCCGTGCGGGCCGGCCGCGCACGGCCACGGCGTCGATCGCGAAGAGCGTGCAGGGCAGGGCGAGGGCGGCGACCACGTCCATGGGCGGGAGGGAAGGGTGCCACGCCGTTACCGGGCCCGAGGACGCCGCGCCACCCGCCCGCAGCAGCACCGCTCGCGCCCGGGCCCGCGCCCGCTTTCCCTGGTGACGTGCGCACCATCCTGTCGGCGGTCCTCATCGTGCTCATGACGCTGCTCGTGCCCGCGAGCGCCGTCGCGTACTGGGCCGACCGCGAGTTGGGCGACGCCGATCGCTACACCGCCGCGATGTCCCCGCTCGCCGAGGACCCCGCCGTACGGAGCGTCGTCGTCACCCAGGCCGGCCGGGCCCTGTCCGGGCAGATCGACGCGGGTCCCTTCCAGAGCGGCGTGGACACCCTGCTCGGCGAGGCGCTGCGCTCCTTCGCCGGCACCCCCGCCTACCGGACGGCCTGGGACGCCGCGAACCGGGCCGCGCACGCCGCCTTCCTCGAAGCGCTCACCACCGGCCACGGGGACGCCGTCACCATCGACCTCGCCCCCGTGATCGCACAGGTCAAGGGAGAACTCGTCGACGACGGCGTGCCCTTCGCCGACCGGATCCCGGTGACCCACATCTCGGTGAAGGTCATGGAGTACGACAACCTCGGTGCCCTCCGGAAGGGGTTCCACATGCTCCAGATCGCGGGCATCTGGCTTCCCGTGCTGACCCTCTTCCTGGCCGCCGCCGCCATCGCGGTCTCCATCCGACGGCGCAGCGCGGTGATCGCCACGGGGCTGGGGCTCGCCATCGGCGCCGGTCTGCTGTGGGTCGCGGTGGACCTGTGTCGCAGGCTCACCCTGGACGACCTGCCCGCCGACATCGACCGGGCGGCCGCCGGGGCCGTGTACGACGCCCTCACCGCGTTCCTGCGGACGACCTCCTGGGTGGTGCTGGCGGTCGGCCTCGCCACCGCGCTGGCGGCCTGGCTGACGGGACGACGCCGCCGCACCCCATAAGCTCGGAAGGTACCCACGTACGTAGAACGACGTGTAAAACACCAGAAGAACCGATTCGCGAGCGGCGGCACGGAAACGGGAATGAGCACCGAACGCACCGAACACATAGCTTCGCGGCGAGCCCGGCACCATCCGCTGGCCCCGCCCGACTGGCTCCTCTCGGGACTGAAGCCGAGTTCGGCCCCGATCCCGTGGGCCGCGGTCGTACGGGCCGCGATCGCGCTGGCCGTCCCGCTCGCGGTGGGTTTCGCGCTGGACGAGCCCGAGTACGGCGCACTCGTCTCCATGGGCGCCCTGTCCGGAGTCATCAGCGACACCGCCGACGCCTACCGGATGCGGATCCTGAACATCGCCGTACCGCAGTTCTTCGGCGCGGTCGGCATCGCGCTGGGCACCCTGGTCTTCGGGCACGGCTGGGTGGCGGTCGGCGCCCTCACCTTCGTCGCCCTGGTCTCCGGGATGATCTCGTCCATCGGCACGGTCGCCTCCGCGTCCGGGCTGCTGCTCCTGCTGAACGCCGTCGTCGGCGCCGGGCTCCCGATGCCCCGGCCCTGGTGGATCGCCCCGCTGCTGCTGAGCGCGGGCGGGCTGTTCGTCCTCGTCCTGACCCTGCTGGGCTGGCCGCTGCGCGGGCGGCAGCCGGAGCGGGCCGCCGTCGCCGCCACCTACCGGGCCCTGGCCGACGCCCTGGAGGCCGCCGGCGGGCCGGGCGCCGCCTTCGACGAGCGCCGGCGGCAGGTCACCCAGTCCCTGAACCAGGCCTACGACCTCGTGCTCGGCCGACGGACCCGGGTGCACGGCCGCAGCCCTTCGCTGGTGCGGATGCTGGCCCAGCTCAACGTGGTGATCCCGCTGGTGGAGGCCGTGCCCGCCGCGCACCAGCGCCGCCGACCGGTACCGCCCGAGATCCCTGCGGCCGTGAGGGAGCTGGCCACGGCCGTCGAGGAGGGCCGCACCGGAACCCCGGCTCTGGACCTGCCCGAACCGCACACCCCGGCCGAGCGGGCCGTCGACGCGGCGCTGCGGCACGCGGCGGCCATCGTGTACCTGGCCGAGCCCGACGTCCACAACGTCGACGACCGCCTCGGCCGCCCCGCCGCCCTGCGACTGCGGGCGCGGCGGGCGGTGCGCGGGATGGTGCTCTCCGGCGCCTCCTGGCGGTACGGCCTGCGCCTCGCGCTGTGCATCGGCCTCGCCCAGTCGTTCGTCTCCCTCATCGAGGTCGAGCGGTCCTACTGGGTCGCGCTGACCGTCACCTTCGTCCTCAAGCCCGACTTCGGCTCGGTGTTCTCACGGGCCGTGCTGCGTGCGCTGGGCACCGCCGGGGGGCTGGTGATCGCGGCCGCCGTGCTGTCGGAAGTACCGCGCGGCTGGTGGGACGTGCCGGTGATGATGGTCCTGGCCGCCCTCATCCCCGCCTTCTCCGCCAAGGGGTACGCCTTCCAGACCGCGGCGATCACCCCGGTCATCCTGCTCCTCTCGGACCTGCTCAACCACCAGGGCTTCGACCTGATCCGGCCGCGGCTGGTGGACAGCCTGATCGGCTGCGCCATCACCCTGGTCTTCGGCTACCTGCTGTGGCCCGAGAGCTGGCACACCCGGATCGGCGACCGGCTGGCGCGGGCCGTGGACGACGCCGCCGGGTACGTGGAGCGGGCCTTCGCGCCGGTCGCGGACGACGCCGAACTCCGGGCGGTCCGGCAGGCCCGCCTCCAGGCGCGGCGGCGGATCTACCGGGACCTGTCGGGCGTGCGCAGCGAGTTCCAGCGGGCCCTGACCGAACCCCCGCCGACGGGTACGCGTGCCACGGCGTGGTGGCCGCTGGTGGTGGCCGTCGAACGGATCGTGGACGCGACGACGGCGGCGCGGGTGCGGGTCAACCACGGAGCGCTGCCGCCTGCGGCGGGCGAGGTCGAGTGGATCGCGCGGCAGTTGCGCGAGCTGGCGGAGAACGTCCGTTCGACGACGACCCCGTTCCATGTGGACGTCCCCCTGGACCCGGACGAAGCCGGCGTCCTGGCCCCGGTCCGCCAAGAGGTAGTGGCCGCCCGAGCCATCACCCGCCAGGACCCCTGACCCCGGCCCGGCTGCCCGTACCGCCGCGCCGTCGGGGTCCGCTGCGCGGAGCGTGTCCCCTACCCGCCCTTCCACCGTTCCCCGGGCTCTGCCCGGACCCGCCCTGGGGCTCCGCCCCAGACCCCGCGCCTCAAACGCCGGCGGGGCTGGATCTGCCCTGTGGGCAATTCAGCGCGCACCTGGCGGACGGCAGCAGCCGGATCCAGCCCCGCCGGCGTTTGAGGCGCCTCCGGAGGCAACCAGCCCGTCCGGCGATTGAGGACCGGGGTGCAGAGGCGGTGCGTCCGGCCCCGCAGGCGTTCGGGGTGCGGGGCGGAGCCCGGGGCGGGCGGTAGCCCGAACAGACGTGGGGCCGGGCCGGAGGGCGGCCGACGGGGGAGCATCGAAGCATGCGCAGCCGCCACATCCTGGCCACCGCCGCCCTCCTGGCGGCCACGGCGGGCTGCGCCGATGCCGAGGGCCTCCAGAGCTCCGGCGACCTCGGCACCGTGCACGCGCCCCAGAGCCTGTGGAAGGAGTACCGCCCCGAACAGCCCGACCCCGGCCAGCAGCCCGGCACGGCCGCCGTCGTGCCGGGGATACCCAAGGTGACGGGGACCGTCGAGAAGGGAATGCGCGGCGTGGACCCCCTCGCCGTCGTACGGGCCGACATGAAGGCCTCCGTCACCCAGGACCACGGCACCGGCCGCCTCGTCGACCCCCGCGCCCTCCAGCGGCTCGCGCTCTGCACACAGGCTGTGGACGACGACTGCCCCCTCCGCCCGGCCGTGCTGCACGACCTGACCGGCGACGGCCGCGACGAGCTGATCACCGCCCTGGACCTCGACGGCCGCCTCAGCGAGCTCCGCGTCTACACCCTCCGGGACGACGGCCGCGTCGCCCGGATCCTGTCCCGCCGCGCGGTCCTGGAGGGCGTGGAGGTGGCCGCCGAGCACTTGGCGGTCCGCGAGCCGACCTCGAACCCCGCCTACGTCGCCGTCTCCGACTACGTGTGGGACCCCGCGTCCGGGACCATGAACCTGTCCCAGCTCACCCTCGACGACTGCCCCGGCGGAAACGGGGCACGATGCGCGCCATGAGCAGTCTGCGCTGGCGGATCGCCCTGACCACCACGATGGTGTGCTGCATGGTCGCCGCCGCCCTCGGCATCCTCGTGCACAACGTGGTCGCCCGGCAGATCGTCGGCGAGGTCCGCAAGGAGGCGGACCGGGACCTGGACCACGCCCTCGGCCACTACGAGTACGGGACGGCGCACGGCGATGTGAACGCCGTGCTGGACCCGGCAGACCTGCCCGGACCGCTGCGCACCCTCGTCGCGCGCGGGGACACCGGGAGCATGGTCGGCTCGTACAAGGGGAAGCCGGTGATGTGGGCCGCCGGCCCCGCCGACGACAAGGCCCTCGCCGTGTGGATCCCGTTCGAGAACACCCGCAAGCGGCTGCGGGACGTCGACACCGCGATCCTGGCGTCCGCCGTGGTCGCGGCCGGGGTGGTGGCACTGGCCGGGCTGTTCCTCGCCAACCGGATCAGCCGGCGGCTCACGGCCACGGCCGCGGTGGCCCGCCGGATCAGCGCCGGTGACCTCGACGCGCGCGTGGACTTCCCGGCGGACAGCGACGATCCCTTGCGGACCGGCTCACGCGACGAGGTACGGGACGTGGCCCACGCGCTGGACTCGATGGCCGGCTCGCTCCAGGAACGGCTGGAGGCGGAGAAGCGGTTCACGGCGGACGTCGCGCACGAACTGCGCACCCCGCTCACGGGCTCGCTGGCCGCGGCGGCGCTGCTGCCGGAGGGCCGCCCCAAGGAGATGATCAACGACCGGCTCAAGGCCATGCACCTGCTGACCGAGGACCTGCTGGAGATCTCCCGGCTCGACTCCGGGGTCGAACGGGCCGACCTGATCCGGATGGAACTCGGACGGGCGGTGGAACGGGCCGTCGCCGCGACCGGGCTGCCCGTCTCGGTGACGGTGGTCCGTGACACGGAGGTGCTGACGGACCGGCGGCGCCTGGACAGGATCCTGGCGAACCTGCTGGCCAACGCCCACAAACACGGTCGGCCACCGGTGGAGGTGACGGTGGACGGGCCCGTCGTGGTGCTCCGCGACCACGGGCCCGGCTATCCCGCCGAACTGATCGAGCACGGCCCGCAGCGCTTCCGCACCGGGGACCCGGGCCGTGGGCGCGGCCACGGACTCGGTCTGACGATCGCGGCCGGGCAGGCGGCGGTACTGGAGATCGAGCTGAGCTTCGCCAACGCCCCGGACGGAGGCGCGATCACGACGCTCAGACTTCCCGTGGGCCGCCTACCCGGAGGCAGTTGAGGGAGTTGAGGGGTGTTTCACGTGAAACTGTCAACTGCCGGACTTCAACGCGGCGGTCAGAGACCGATGTTCTTTCCGTCCTTGCGCCAGACCGACACGACCGCCGGGCGGACGATCTTGCCCGGACCGTCGGGCCACACCGACTGCGGCTTCTCGACGGACGCGCCGTCGATCTCGCCCGGGTGCTGGACGGCGACCAGGACGCGCTTGTCCTGGACCAGCGGACCACAGGTCTCGGCGCCACGCGGCACGGTCAGGAACTGCTTCAGCTCACCGCGGCGCTCACCGGCGGTGGCGACGCCGAACAGGCCGTCGTGGGAGCCGAGCTGGTTGCCGTCCGTGGAGATCCACAGGTTGCCGTGCGGGTCGAAGGTCACGTTGTCCGGGCAGGAGATCGGGCTGACCTTGTCCTTCGGGAAGCCCGCGAAGTAGGTGGCCGGGTCGGTCGGGTCACCGGCGACCAGGAACAGGCGCCAGGCGAAGCCCTCGCCGGCCGGGTCGTCGAAGAACTCGGCGAGCTCCAGGATCTGGCCGTGCTTGTTCTGGTTGCGCGGGTTCGCCTCGTCCGCACCGGGCTGACCGGCCTTGCCGCGGTTGGAGTTGTTGGTCAGCACCACGTAGACGCGGCCGGTGCGCGGGGACGGCTCGATGTCCTCGGGACGGTCCATCTTGGTGGCGCCCACCTTGTCGCCGGCCTGGCGGGTGAAGGTGTACACCTCCTCGGCGGTCATGCCCTCGACGTGCGAGACGGCGCCGGTCGCGGTCGCGGTGGCGAGCTTGATCCACACACCCGTGCCGTCGAACTCGCCGTCGTTGGGGAGCTTGCCCGAGCCGTCGATCTGCTCGGCCGGGGAGTCACCGGTGAGCTTGGCGACGTAGAGGGTGCCCTCGTCGAGGAGCGTCAGGTTGTGCTCCTTCGCCGCGCGGCTGTTCCCCTTCTTCATCTGCTTGCTCGACACGAACTTGTAGAAGTAGTCGAAGCGCTCGTCGTCGCCCATGTAGACGACCGGGCGGCCGTCCTCGGTCAGGCGGGGCTGCGCGCCCTCGTGCTTGAAGCGGCCCAGCGCGGTGCGCTTGCGCGGGACGGAGTTCGGGTCGTACGGGTCGAGCTCGACGACCCAGCCGAAGCGGTTGACCTCGTTGGGCTCCTGCGCGACGTCGAAGCGCTTGTCGAACCGCTCCCACTTGCGCTCGGTCTCGCCGGTCGTCACGCCGTAGCGCTTCAGGCGGGCGGCCTGGACGGGCTCGGTGACCTTGCCGGCGTTGGCGAAGTACTGGTTGATGTTCTCCTCGCCGTGGAGGGTGGTGCCCCAGGGGGTGGTGCCGCCGGAGCAGTTGTTCAGCGTGCCGAGGACCTTGGTGCCGGTCGGGTCGGCGGAGGTCTTGAGCAGGGCGCTGCTCGCGGCCGGGCCGGTCAGCTTGAACACGCTGGTGGCGGTGAGGCGACGGTTGAGCTCGTGGCGGCTGACGGAGGTCAGCTTGCCGCTGCGGTGGTCCTCCTGGACGACGACGACACCGAGGCCGTGGGCGGCCCAGGCGATCTCGACCTGCTCGCGGGTCGGGTTGGCCGGGTCGTAGCCCTTGAACATGAGGTTCTCGTCGGTGTACTCGTGGTTGGCCACGAGCAGCTGCTGGCGGGCGTACTTGTCGCCGAGCGGGAGAAGGCTCAGGAAGTCGTTGTTGTAGCCGAACTGACCGGCCTGGGCGGCGGCGGTCTGCTTGTCGGCGTTGAAGCCGGGGGCGCCCTTGACGATCGGGTCGCCCCAGCGGATGACCACGTTCTGGTCGTGGCCCTCGGGGATGGTGACCTGGTCGGCGGTGTTCGGCGCGACGGGCGTGAAGCGCAGACCGCGGGCGGCCTCGCCGGCACCGGTGCCGGCTGCACCGGCGGCGCCGGCCTCACCGGTCGGGGTGGCGTTGGCGCTCTGGCCGGGGCCGGTGAGGGCGATGGCCGTACCGCCGGCGGTGGCGACGGTCACGACGGCGGCCGTACGCAGCATGGAGCGGCGGGAGTAGGCCTTGGCGATGACGTCGCCGACGTACTCGTTGTCGCTGGTGTTGGGCACCTCGTGGAAGCATGCGTCGCCGCAGCGGTAGCGGCAGGTGAGGGCGGAACGGCCGCCCCCATGCGGGTTGCCGATGAGCGGGAGAAGCTTGCGCACGAGTGTCCTCCGAGTAGCTGCGTGGGCGCCGACAACGTGTCGGAACAATCCAGCGGCGACGCTAGGCGCGGGTTGCGCCGAAGCGGCGGCGGAGGGATGAACGATTGGTGAACCCGGCACGTCGGAGCGGCAGTTCGGTGGAGGGCCGGGTGGGGTGGTAAAGGCGCACGCCACGAAAGGTGCCCCTCCCGAAGATCGCGCTCGGCGGCCGATAACCTTACGTGTCCACTCTGGGCAGGGATCATCCGCGCAGCACGGACAAATGACGCACGCACTCCCGCGAAAGGCCTGGCCATGGGTATTCGGAGCTTGTTGCGCAAGGTGTTCGGACGGTCTGCGGAACCGGTTCCGGAGACTTCGGACGCCCCTTCGGCGGCTGTCCCGAACCAGGCGGAACGCAACCCGCTCGACGCGGCGGCCGAATTGGTTGCGGCTTCCTTCGACAACCCCTCCGTTCCGCCGCAGTCCGCTCCGCGGGACCGCGAGGCGGGCGCCCTCCTGACGGCCCCCGCCCCCACGACGGACCCCACGGTCCCGGAAGCCCGGCGTGCGCCTGCGGCGAAGCCCGGCCCGGACACCCCCGCCAAGCCGGCTGCCGCCGAAGCTGAGCCGGTGACCCCTGCTGCGGAGCAGCCCGAGACCGACGCCCCGCAGGCGCAGGACCAGGCCGAGGTTCCGGCAGAGCCGACCACCACGCCGGAGGCTCAGGACGACACCCCGGCGGAGCCGGTGACGGCCGCTGCCGAGCAGCCCGACACCGACGCGCCGCAGGCGCGGGACGAGGCCGGGGCCGAGGCCCAGGACGACGCCCCGCAGGCCGCGGTTGTGCCGGATGCACGGGACGAGGCCGAGGTTGTGGCGGAGCCGGCAACCGCGCCGGAGGCGCAGGAAGACACCCCGGCTGAGCCGGTCGCCGAGGCCGAGGCTGCGGCGGAGCCCGTGGCCGCGGCTACGGAGCCCGAGGGCGACGCGCCGCAGGCGCAGGCGCAGGCGCAGGAAACGGCCGAGGCCGACGCCCCGGCGGAGCCGGTGGCTGCCGCCGATGCGACGGAGGTGGAGCCGGTCGCCCCTGCTGCGGAGCAGACCGAGGCCGACGCCCCGCAGGCGGAGGACCAGGCCGAGGCCACCGCGCCGCAGGCGCAGCCCGAGGTTGCGCCGGAGCCGGTGGCAGTCGCCGAGGCGCCCGAGGCAGAGCCGGTCGCGGCCGAGGCCGAACCGGCCGCCGCCGAAGCCATCGCGCCGGAGGCGCAGGACGAGGCCGAGACCGAGACCGACGCCCCGGCGGAGCCGGCCGAGGCCGAGCCCGTGGCCGCCGAGGCCGCAGAGCCGCAGGCACAGGAGCCGGCCGAGGCCGACACCCCGGCGGAGCCGGTGGCTGCCGCCGAGGCGCCGGAGGCGGAGCCGTCGGCCGACGCCCCGGCCGAGCCCGTGGCCGCCGAGCCGCAGGACGAGGCCGAGGTCCAGGACGACGCCCCCACCGAGCCCGTCGCCGCCGAGCCGCAGGACGAGGCCGAGGTCCAGGACGACGCCCCCACCGAGCCCGTCGCCGCCGAACCGCAGGACGAGGCCGAGGAGACCTCGCCGGAGGCGGAGGCCGCGGCCGCGCACGCGCTGGCCGACGTGAAGCGCGTCGCGCCCGGCGTCGTGGCGGCGTACAAGGCCGTCGGTCAGGTGCTCCGCACCAAGGGCAAGGCCGGGGCGCGGGCCAAGGTGTACCTCGTGCTGGACCGCTCCGGGTCGATGCGCGGGTTCTACAAGGACGGCAGTGCGCAGCACCTCGCCGACCACGCCCTCGCACTGGCCGCGCACCTCGACGAGGCGGCGACCGTGCACACGGTCTTCTTCTCCACGGAGGTGGACGGCACCGCCGACCTCGCCCTCGACGCCCACGACGCGTCCTGGGTCGAGGCCCGCCACGCCGAGCTCGGCCGGATGGGCCGCACCAGCTACCACGTGGCCGTGGAAGCCGTCGTCGAGCGCTACCAGAAGGACGGCGGCGAGGGCCCGGCCCTGGTCGTGTTCCAGACGGACGGCGCGCCCGACAACGTCCGCCCCGCCCGCCAGGCGATCACGGACGCCGCCACCGCCGCCCCCGGCATCCACTGGCAGTTCGTCGCCTTCGGCGAGCACGACTCCAAGGCCTTCGACTTCCTGCGCAAGCTGGACGCCGAGAACGCCGGCTTCTTCCACGCCGGCCCGGCCCCCGCGGAGCTGACCTCCGCCGCCCTGGTCAAGGGCGTGCTGGAGCGCTTCTGAGGAACCGGCGGTACGACGAAGGGGCCCGGGATCACATCCCGGGCCCCTTCTTCACGGCCTCACGGCCTCACGGCCTCACGGCCTCATGCCGTACGAGAACTACCGCGCCGCATCCGGGTGCACGGCCTCCGCGACCGGCTTCGCGTCGGCCGCCTTCGTCTCGACCGGCTTGCGCAGCGCGATGTTCAGCTCGCGCAGACGGGCCTCCTCCAGCACCGTCGGCGCGCCCATCATCAGGTCCTGCGCGTTGCCGTTCAGCGGGAAGGCGATGGTCTCGCGGATGTTCGGCTCGTCGGCCAGCAGCATCACGATGCGGTCCACGCCCGGGGCGATGCCACCGTGCGGCGGGGCGCCCAGGCGGAACGCGCGCAGCATGCCCGCGAATTCGCGCTCGACGGTCTCGGCCTCGTAACCGGCGATCTCGAAGGCCTTCAGCATGACCTCGGGCTCGTGGTTGCGGATGGCACCCGACGACAGCTCGATGCCGTTGCAGACGATGTCGTACTGCCACGCCAGGATGTCGAGCGGGTCCTTCTCCTCCAGGTCCTTCATGCCGCCCTGCGGCATGGAGAACGGGTTGTGGGAGAAGTCGATCCGGCCGGTCTCCTCGTCCTTCTCGTACATCGGGAAGTCGACGATCCAGCAGAAGCGGAAGACGTTCTCCTCGAACTGGCCCGCACGCTTGGCCGCCTCGACGCGGACGCCGGACATGATCTTGGAGACCTCGTCGAACTCGCCCGCGCCGAAGAACACGGCGTGACCGGCGGCCAGACCCAGGCGCTCGGTGAGGACCTTGACGTTCTCCTCGGTGAGGAACTTGGCGATCGGGCCGGTGAGGGCGCCGTCCTCGCCGACGCGGACCCAGGCCAGGCCCTTCGCGCCGAGGGAGACCGCGTAGTCGCCGAGGCCGTCGAAGAACTTGCGCGGCTGCGCGGCGGTGTCCGGGACGGGCAGGGCGCGCACGTGCTTGCCGGCGAACGCCTTGAACTCCGAGCCCTCGAAGACGTCGGTGATGTCGACGAGCTCCAGCTTGGCGCGCAGGTCGGGCTTGTCGTTGCCGTACTTCAGCATCGACTCGCGGAACGGGATCCGCGGGAAGGGGGAGGTGACCGCGCGGCCGTTGCCGAACTCGGTGAAGAGCTCGGTCATCAGGCGCTCGATCGGCTGGAAGACGTCCTCCTGCTCGACGAAGGACATCTCGACGTCGAGCTGGTAGAACTCGCCCGGCGAACGGTCGGCGCGGGCGTCCTCGTCGCGGAAGCAGGGCGCGATCTGGAAGTACCGGTCGAAGCCGGAGATCATCAGCAGCTGCTTGAACTGCTGCGGGGCCTGCGGCAGGGCGTAGAACTTGCCCGGGTTCAGGCGGGACGGGACGACGAAGTCACGGGCGCCCTCGGGGGAGGTCGCGGTGAGGATCGGGGTCGCCATCTCGTTGAAGCCGAGGGCCACCATCTTCGAGCGGATCGAGGCGATGACCGCCGAGCGCAGCATGATGTTGCGGTGCATGCGCTCGCGGCGCAGGTCGAGGAAGCGGTACTCCAGGCGCCGCTCCTCGTTCACACCGTCGTCGGTGTTGATGGTGAAGGGCAGCGGGGCGGCCGCGCCGAGCACCTCGACCTCGGCGGCCTCGATCTCGATCTCGCCGGACGGCAGGTCGGGGTTGATGTTCTCGGTGCCGCGGGAGACGACCTTGCCGTCGACCCGGACCACGGTCTCCTTGGAGAGCTTGTCCAGGACCGCGGCGGCGGCGGTGCCGGGACGGGCGACGAGCTGCGTGATGCCGTAGTGGTCGCGCAGATCGATGAAGAGGATGCCGCCCAGGTCTCGACGATTGTGCAGCCAGCCGCTCAGCCGGACGTCGGTGCCGACGTCAGAGGCTCGGAGCTCGCCGCACGTGTGGGACCTGTACCGATGCATCAGTCATCCAGTTCTTCGCGATACCAGGGTGGATTCAACCCTCCCAAGGTTACCGTCCGGGAAGCGGCCGGGTCGGGCACGCCCGGTGGACCCGGAGAACAGGCACGTCAGGTGTACGACCTGTAAAGATGACCGGGTGCGCACCGAGGACGTCCTGGCCGCCATCGCAACGGGCCTCTGGAGATGGGACAACGCCTCCGGGACGGTCTCCCTCGACAGCGAGGCCGCCCGGCTCCTCGGTCTGCCCGCGGAGCCCACCGAGCTCGCGGAGGTCGCCGTGCGTTCCCGCTTCCACCCGGTGGACTGGAACGAGATCAACGGCATCGTCAACCTGGCCGTCGCCGAGGGCACCCTCGCCGAGGCCCGGCTGCGGATCATGGACGAGGACGGCCGGGTGCTGCGCACCGTACGCAGCCGCTCCAAGCCCCTGGAGAACCGGACGGCCGACGGCCGCGTCGACTACGAGCTGATCGGCACCATCCAGGAGATCGCCGAGCCGCAGCCCGGCACCACCGCCGCGCACACCCCGATCACCGGTGACTGGCGGCGCTCCCGCGAGGCGTTCCTGCTGGACGCGGGACGGGCGCTGGCCGAGGCCCGGTCCACGGCCGAGGTGCTGCGGGTCGCCGCCTCGCTGTCCATGCCGGGCTTCAGCCCGGACGGGCTGGCCGTCTTCGGCGTGGCCGGGGACCGGCTGTCGGTCATCGGCCACCACGGGCACGGCCCGGGCGACGAGGGCCCCTTCTCCGACATGCGGCTCGACACGGCCTACCCGGCCGCGGACGTCGTCCGTACGGGCCGGGCGATCTACCTCCCCAACCCGGAGGACTACAAGCGGCGCTTCCCGGCGACCTGGCCGCTCGCCCAGCGCTTCGGCCGGACCTCCTGGGCGTTCCTGCCGCTCATCGTGGCCGGGCGCACCATGGGCGCCTGGATGGCCGCCTTCAAGCACCCGGTGTCCTTCTCCCCCGACGAGCGCTCCGTCCTGACGACGGTGGCCCGGATGCTGGCCCAGGCGCTCCAGCGCGCGGGGGTGGCCGAGTCCGAGCGGGAGCTCACCACGGGCCTGCAGCGCTCGATGATGCCCCAGCTCGGCCCGGAGATCCCCGGCAT
The DNA here is from genome assembly GCF_042889825.1 of Streptomyces sp. NPDC002467. NCBI lineage: Bacteria > Bacillati > Actinomycetota > Actinomycetes > Kitasatosporales > Streptomycetaceae > Streptomyces > Streptomyces sp. NPDC002467. Next base: position 337,471 of record NZ_JBIARJ010000001.1, read on the forward strand.
GCGGATCGCCGCGCGCTACGTCCCGACGGGCGGCGGGCTCCAGGTCGGTGGCGACTGGTACGACATGATCCCGCTGCCGTCGGGGCGGTTCGCCCTGGTCATCGGCGACGTCCAGGGGCACGACGTACGGGCGGCCGGGCTGATGGGCCAGCTGCGGATCGCCGTGCGCGCGTATGCCTCGGAGGGCCACCGGCCCGACGCGGTGCTCTCGCGCGCCTCCCGCTTCCTCGCGGGTCTGTGCTCCTCGCAGGAGGCCGACCCGTACGACTCCGACGTGGACTCCGACCTGCAGAGCCCGCGCTTCGCGACCTGCCTGTACGCGGAGTGCGACCCCCGGACCGGGGTGCTGGAGGTGGCCCGCGCCGGCCATCCCGACCCGGCGATCCGGATGGCCGACGGCACCGTCCTGATGCGGCCCACCGCCGGCGGGCTCCCGCTCGGGATCGTCCCCGACACGGACTACCCCACGACCCGCTTCACCCTGGAACCCGGCGAGACGATGATGCTCTGCACCGACGGGCTCATCGAGACGGGCGGGCACGACCTCGACACCGGCTGGGCCCGGCTGCGCGCGATCCTGGAGTCCGAGACCCCCGTGCCCGGAGACCCCGAGTCCGAGCCCCTCGACGGCGGCCCGGTTGACGGCGATCACCTCGAAAAGCTCGCCGACCTGCTGGTCCAGGCCGTGCACGGGCCCTCCTCGCACCACACCACGGGCCCGCTGGCCGACCGCCGCGAGGACGACATAGCCGTCGTGCTGCTGGGCCGCGAGGGCGAGGGCCGCGGCCGCGGGACCCCGCTGCCGCACCCGTCCCGCCCGGCCCGCCGGACCATGCTGACCGTGGCGCAGGCCGAGCCGGAGCGGATCGCGGGCGCCCGGCAGCAGATCCGGGAGCTGCTGCACGACTGGGCCGACGAGGAGCAGCTGGACTCGGCGGTGCTGATGGTCTCCGAGATGGTGACGAACGTGCTCGTGCACACCGACGGCGACGCGCTGCTGGTCGCGGAAGCCGTCGGCGAGCTGGGCGAACGCCGGCTGCGCGTGGAGGTCGCGGACACCAGCGACGAACTCCCCCACAAGCGCCACCCCGGCGAGATGGCCTCCAGCGGGCGCGGAGTGCTGCTGATGGAGATGCTCGCCGACAGCTGGGGCGTGGACCCGCGCGGCGAGGGCAAGACGATCTGGTTCGAGCTGTACGAACAGTCGAAGCACCCCGACCCCGACTGATCACGGACCCCTGGGCCGCCGCTGAGCCGTTCACCCGAATTGATCATCCGAAGTGCTTGGATGACGAGGTGCCGAACTCCCTGCTCCCCGAGCCCGTGCGGCGCCTCGCCGCCTGGTGCGCCGTCGCCCTGCTCGTCGCGGCCGTACTGGCCGTCGTCGTCTGGCTGTGCACCGTCTTCCGGACGGTCGTCACGCCCGTGCTGCTCGCCGTGCTCGGCACGGCCCTGCTGGGGCCGCTGCACCGGCGGCTGGTCCGCGCCGGGGTGAACCGCACCCTCGCCGCGGCCCTCACCTGCCTCGCCGTGACCGCCGTCGTCGGCGGGGCCGGGTACGTCGTCGTCCTCGCGGTCGCCAAGACCGGCGACCAGATCGTCGACGCGCTCCGGCGGGCGGGCGAAAACCTCGCGGAGCACTTCGGAGCGCTCGGCACCTCGCTGGAGGACGTCGCGAAGAACTCACAGGAGCTGCTGGCGAAGTTCGGCGGCACGGCGGCCTCGGGCGTGGTCGCCGGGCTCAGCGTGGTCGCGACGATGGTCGCCACCGCCCTGCTGGCCCTCGTACTGATCTTCTTCTTCCTCCGTGACTCCGACCGCGCCGTGGGGACCCTGCGCTCGCTCGTCCCGCGTCGCTCGGGCGACCTCATGGAGGCCATGGGCCGACGCGCCTTCGGGGCCGTCGAGGGCTTCATGCGGGGGACCACCCTCGTGGCCCTGGTCGACGGCGTGCTGATCGGCGCGGGGCTGCTCGTGCTCGACGTGCCGGGAGCGGTGGGGCTGGCCGCGCTGGTCTTCGTGACCGCCTACATCCCCTACCTCGGCGCCTTCCTCTCCGGCGCCGTCGCGGTCCTCGTCGCCCTCGTCGACCGGGGCTGGGTCATCGGCCTGTGGACGCTCGCGCTGGTGCTCCTGGTCCAGATGGTCGAGGGGTACGTCCTCCAGCCGCTGGTGCAGAGCCGCACCGTGCAGATGCACCCGGCCGTGGTCATGCTGGCCATCGCGGCCGGGGCGAGCGCCGCCGGGGTCCTCGGCATGCTGCTGGCGGTACCGCTGACCGCGGCCGCCTTCGGGGTGGCCTCGGAGCTCAGGGCCCGGTACGGCGAGGAACCCGTCTAGGCCGGCGGGTCCGGGTAGTAGCTGAGAATTACCAGGATCGCTGTGCACTCGGCGAGGAGCTGGGCGCCCAGCGCCCACTGGCGCACCCGCAGGCGGGGCGCGGCCAGCGCGACGAGGAAGGCCACGCCCGCGGCGCCGGCGCTCCACAGGAACAGCCACCCGGGCAGCCCCCGGGTGCACTCCACTCCGTAGGTCACGCAGCCCGACACCCGCACGGACGACAGGAGCAGGACGACCGCTCCCACGAAGGCGACGGGGAAGAGCCCCGCGGACACACCGGCCCACAGACGGGTCCGGTCCCCGGCCCCCGCAGGAGCCGGGGCCTGGGCCTGGGCCGGAATCGGGGGGATCGCGGAGGAGGGGGCATTGTCCATGCCCCGATCCAACGCGGCTCCCGTGCCCGGCACAGGCGCCCGGCTACTCACCCGCCGGGCGCGCTCGTACTCAGTTCTCCTCGGCCTCGCCCGTACCGCGGTGACCGAGGCCGGTGCGCGCGGTGGTGGGGATGCGGCCCAGGCGGCCGGCCTGGAAGTCGTCGAAGGCCTGCTGGAGCTCGTGCTTGTTGTTCATCACGAACGGCCCGTAGTGCGCCATCGGCTCGCGGATCGGACGCCCTCCGAGGAGGACGACCTCCAGGGCCGGGGCGTTGGAGTCCTGGGACTCGTCCGCCCGCACCGTGATCGAGCCGCCCTCGCCGAAGACGGCCGTCTGCCCGGTGTGGATCGGGCGGCGGTCCTCGCCGACCGAGCCGCGCCCGGCCAGGACGTACGCGAGGCCGTTGAAGTCCTCGCGCCACGGGAGGGTGATCTGCGCGCCCGGGCTGACGGTCGCGTGGATCATCGTGATCGGGGTGTGGGTGATGCCCGGGCCCTGGTGGCCGTCGAGCTCGCCGGCGATCACGCGGAGCAGGGAGCCGCCGTCGGGGGTCGTCAGCAGCTGGACCTGGCCGCCGCCGATGTCCTGGTAGCGCGGGGGCATCATCTTGTCGGAGGCCGGGAGGTTGACCCACAGCTGGAGGCCGTGGAACAGCCCGCCGGACACGACGAGGGACTCCGGCGGGGCCTCGATGTGCAGCAGGCCCGAACCGGCGGTCATCCACTGGGTGTCACCGCCGTTGATGACTCCACCGCCGCCGTTGCTGTCCTGGTGGACGAAGGTTCCGTCGATCAGGTACGTGACGGTCTCGAAGCCGCGGTGCGGGTGCCAGGGGGTGCCCTTGGGCTCGCCCGGCGCGTACTCCACCTCGCCCATCTGGTCCATCATGATGAACGGGTCGAGGTACTGGTAGTTGATCCCGGCGAACGCACGGCGCACCGGGAAACCCTCGCCCTCGAACCCACCGGGAGCATCGACGACGGCCAGCACCTTGCGCGCGACGGCGGCCTGCGGCTCGGCCACTCGCGGAAGGGTCAACGGGTTCTCAACAGTCACTGCGGGCATGGTCAGGACCTCCTTCTGCGTCGAGTTTAGTTGAAACTCGAACTTCCTGCCACCGGACAGAACAGAAGGAGCCCCGGAGACATTCCCCGGGGCCGCGAAGCCCGGCCGCAGGACCCGGGCGGGCCCGCCCCGAACGGGGACGAGCCCCCGCCGGCAACGCCGGCGGGGGCTCGTGGACTGCTCTCCGGGCTCAAGGGCAATAGCTTGCCGACTGCCCCTTGATGTAGGCAGTCCCCCAGTTCTCGACCTTCACGTACACCGGCGTCGACTGGCCCCGCCGGTCATAGCGCACGTCCCACGTCTTGCCGGGCACTTCCAGCCTGACCCAGTAGCACCATCCCGCGTCGACGCGGAACACGTCCCAGTCCTGGCCGCCGGGCGTCTTGGATCCGCTGGGCAAGCCGTACGTCGCCCCACCCGCGCATCCGGTGGACCACGAGCCCGTGGTGCCCCAGTCGCACGTCCAGTTCTTCAGGGCCGTCGCGTACGTCCCCGATTGGTTGTACGTCTCCGAGCAACCCGCCAGCGTGCACGATTCGCCCGCGTACGCGGGCGACGGGGCCATCAGCCCCAGCCCCGCGCCCACAGCGAGGACCGCCGCCGCTCCGGACACCCGCCCCTTGATCCTGCCGAGCATCGCTCCCCCTCCGTGTCGCACGGGATCTAGTACTTGCTGAGCTTGATCGAATTCATCGGCGAGAGATCGACCCACCAGGTGGTACCGGGCGGCTGGACGTACGAGTCGCAGTTCTGCCCGTTGGAGTCGAAGCAGAGGCGGTCGACCCACCCCTCGGTCTGGTTGTTGACCACGAAGTGCATCCCCTCCTGGTCGTAGAGCCGGTAGACCCCCTCCCAGTAGATGTTGGAGGGCCGGTCGTTGTTCCAGCCGGCGTCCCGGGGGTAGACGCACACGGCGCCGGACGGACACCCGTGCCACGTGCCCGCGGCGTGAGCGGGCGACGCCGCCAGGACCCCCGTGCCCATCGCCATCACACCGGCCGCCGCAACAGCGGCTGCCTTCGTGCGGATCTTCATACGACTCATTGCGTTGTCTCCCTTGCGTGTCGATGGAGCAGGGGGCGACTCCCCCGTGCTCGCCCCCTGCGGCACCGATGCTCCGCCGGAGGGGGACCGAGTTGCGATGGTTTCGGGCGTGGCCGAAAAGATCTTGCACCGGCCCCGCGCGCCGGCTTTACACAGAACAGACGAATTCCCGTGCAACCGTTTGTCCGCGGCGGGTCCGACCTTCGCCGCGACACAGCCTGCAGAAAGTCCCAGCCACCCCGCAACGGTGTGGTCTAAGCTGGGACGCTGGGATGGTTCACCCGTTCTGACCTGCGGATATGCTGGGTTCTGGGACAGGCGCCCGGCGCTGAGGGGGGATTTTCTTGAGCGAGTCGACCGAGGTGCACAGGGAAGGCAGACAGCCGGGGCCGACCGGATCGGCCAGGGCCCGGCAGCAATTCACCGATCTCCTCACCGAGCTGAAGGACCGGCGCGGATACAGCTACGAAACGCTCGCCCGTAAAGCCCATATGAGCCGCTCTTCGGTGCACCGCTATTGCCGGGGAATCGTGATTCCCGTCGAATTCGGCACGGCAGAGCGAATCGCCCGGTTATGCGGCGCGGACAGCGGTCAGTTATCCGAGCTGTACCGCCTTTGGGCCGCGGCCTCCGTTCCGGATGCGGAAGCGGTTACCGGCACGGATACCGGGACAGCGGAAGCGCACGCGGACCCGGGTGGTCCGGGTCCGGGCCCGGAAGCCGAACCGGACACCCCCGTCGCGCCGGTGGCCGCGGCCCCGCTCGTGGCGCGGGAACCCGCCTCCGCGGCGCTGCGCCGACCGGCCGGGAACGCCCGCGTCGCCGTGGCCTCGTTGGCCTTCGTCCTGCTGTGCGTCGTCTCGCTCGGCGGCTCCGCGCACTCCACCGCCCCGGACCCCGCCGCCTCGGCCTCCCCGGCACCCGCCCCGAACGCGGCCGCACCGTGGACCCAGGCCCCGACCCCCGTGCCGAACGGCCTCTTCGGCATGACGCTCAACTCCTCGACCGGCGCCATGCCCACCTTCCGGATCGACACGGTCCGCCTGTGGGACAGCCGGACCCGGTGGTCGAACATCCAGCCCCGGCGCGGCGAATTCGACTGGTCGATCCTCGACCGGCTGGTGGAGGGCGCGACCCGTGCCGGTCTGCCCGTGCTCTTCACCATGGGGGGAACGCCCGGGTGGGCCAGCCCCAACGGACCGCACACGGCCTACGACGACGGATCGCGCACCAGCCCTCCCGACGACCCGGCCGACTGGAAGGCCTTCGTCTCCGCCGTGGCCGAGCGCTATCGGGGCCGCATCGGCGCCTACGAGCTGTGGGTCATGGGCAACGACCCCCACTACTTCAGCGGGAGCCCGGAAACCCTCGTCGAGATGACCCGGAGCGCGAAGGCCGTGCTCGACGCGGTCGATCCGGACGCGACCGTCGTCTGCCCCTCCATGGGCCGGCTCTGGGACGCGGAGGGGATGCGCGGCCTGGAGCGCTTCTCCGAACTGCGCGGGTACGACTCCTGTGACGTGGCGGGGGTCAAGTTGCACCAGCGCACCGCCTCGGACCCGCCCGAGCAGCTGCTCGGCCTGGTCGACGAGATCGACCGCGCCTTCCACCGGGGCGGCTCTCACCCCAAGCTGTGGAACACGGGCACCACGTACGACATCCCGCTCCAGCAACCGCTGCAGGAACCGGCGGCCTCCGCGAACGCCGTCCGCTTCTTCCTGGTCGGGCTGTACGCCCGCTACCAGCGCATGTACTTCTACAACTGGGGTGGCAGCAAGATCCCCATCGTGATGCAGCCCGACGGGCAGCCGCCGACCCAGGCCGCCCTGTACGTCGAGGAGCTGCGCCGCTGGCTGCACGGATCACGGATCCACTCGTGCGGGAACGGCGTGCCGGCGGGGCTGCCGGTCGGCGTCTGGCAGTGCCGCTTCGACCGGGACGGGGCCGAACTGGTCGTCGTCTGGCACGCGACGGGCTCCGCACGCGTCCCCGCACCTCAGGACACGACGACGGTGCGCCACCTCGACGGCACGGTCACGGCCGTCGGCACCGACCGGACGGTCGAGGTCACCACTCTTCCGGTCCTCCTCGGCTCGGCTCCCTGACACGGCGTAGGTGCCGCCGGTGGGTACGCCGGCGGCACCGGGGGCTCAGCCCCCGCTGCGCAGCAGGTCCACGCCCAGGCCGGTCGCCGAGTGGAGCACCGCCTTGCCGTCCCGGCGCGTGGTGATCAGGCCGGCCGCGCGCAGGGTGCGGGTGTGCTCCGAGACCGAGGGGAGGCTGATGTCGAGGTCCCGGGCCAGCTCGCTGGTCGTGCGCTGCTGGACCAGCAGCTGGAGCACGGCCGCCCGCGTCCGGCCGAGCAGCGCGTCCAGCGCCCCGTCGGCCCGACCCGGGTCGACCAGCGGGAGAGGGGTCAGCGCCGGGTACATCAGCAGGCGCGCGCCGTCCGGCCCACCCGGACCTTCGGCCAGCAGCGGGCGGCCCGTCCAGAACGGCGAGGGCATCAGGATCAGGCCGCGGCCGCCGAGCGCGCACTCGAAGTCCGGCCCACCCGGAACCTCGAAGACCGTGCCCGCCCAGCCGGCCCCGGGATGCGTGCTCGCCAGGCACGCCTTGATGCCGTGGGCCGCCAGCAGCCTGGTGCGCCAGGCCACGTCCGCATGGAAGGACTGCCGGATGCGCGGCCAGTGCGGGGCGATGACCAGATCGTGGACGGAGCGCAGCGCGCCGTCGAGCTGCCGCCACGCGTCGCGGTCCTCGGCCCACAGCGCGCGCAGCCAGGAGGCGGAGCCGGGGGCGCGGGCGGCGGTACGGGCCAGCTGCTCGCCGGTGAGCGACCCGGAAGCGTCCCGTACGGCGGCCAGCCCCTCCTCCAGCGTGGGGGTGAAGGGCTCGACGAACTGGAGGTTGTCGCCGTCGGGCCGCAGCAGGTCCAGCAGCGGCCGCGCCCGGCCCGGTAACTCCCGGCTGACGTGGCCGCGCCAGCGGCCGAAAACCTCCTGTGCGTCGCGGCGCTGCCAGGCGACGACCGCCATGCCGAGCTCCACGAGCGGGAGCGGCTCGCGCGCGAAGGTGACGTTGAACAGGTCCTCGGCCGTGAAGTGCACCCTCAGCATCGTCCGCCCCCCGTCAGGCGCCAGGCGTCAGGCAATCCCTGCCCGGAGATCGTACGTACTCCATGAGTAGGCACTCCGTGAAAGGAAGCGATCATGAACCAGCTGAAGCGAGCCGCGCTCATCCTGGCCTCCGCCGCCCTCGCCATGGGCGCTGCGGGCATCTCCGCCGCCCCCGCCTTCGCCGGCCAGCCCGGCGCGTCCTGCGAGGACCCGGCCACCAGCGTCCGCCCCGGCCACTCCGCGAGCGCCCCCGGCTCCGCCTTCAACGAAGACGGCGTCGCCGGCACCCGCTACGCGGGCGAGCAGGACCAGAACGACAACAACCCCCACTCGGTCTCCCAGTACGACGTGGCCTGTCTCCAGGTCTCGACGCACTGACCCTGCCGTTACCCCTCAGCCGTACATGCGACGCATCGCGAAGTCGACCATCTGCTCGACCGCCTTCGCGTCGAAGACCATCCGGTGGTCGCCCTCCATGTCGAGGACGAAGCCGTAGCCGGTGGGCAGCAGGTCGATGACCTCGGCGCCGGTGATCACGAAGTACTTGGACTCCTTGCCGGCGTACCGGCGCAGCTCCTTGAGCGTGGTGAACATCGGGATCACCGGCTGCTGCGTGTTGTGCAGCGCGAGGAATCCCGGGGTGTCGCCGCGCGGGCAGTAGACCTTCGAGGAGGCGAAGATCTGCTGGAAGTCCTCGGCGGACAGCGACCCGGTCGTGAACGCCCGGACCGCGTCCGCGAGGGAGGGCGGCGAGGGCTCGGGGTACAGCGGCGGCTGCTGCCCGTAGCCCTGCGGCGGCGGCTGCTGGGCGTACTGCTGCTGGGCACCCGGGTTCTGGTCGTAGCCGTACATGAGCCGAAGCCTACCCAGGCCTCGGCCGGCCGGGCGCGCGGTTCAGGTCAGCTTGCCTTGAGGGTGGCGACGAAGGGTCCCCACGCCGCCGCCGAGACCACGAGGGTCGGCCCGGTTCGTCGCTTCGAGTCCCGTACGGGCACCCATCCGGCGACGCCGTCGGCCACCTCGACGCAGGTGCCACCGTCGCTGTTGGTGTAGCTGCTCGTGCGCCAACGTGCGGCGCTCAAGTCAATGTTGCTGATTGCCATTTCGGTAGTCCTCTGCGGCCGCCTCCATCATGGCGAGGGACGCCTCTGGCGGTAGCGCGGCGGCCCTCAGCAGATCGTACGACCTTCGATAGCGCTTCACGAGCGCCGGATCGTCGATGGTGACGCCACTGTGCAGCGACTCCGTATAGACCAGTGGTGGCGCCTCGGCGAAGGTCATGATGATGGTTGTACCGGCCGACATGAAAGGGTGCGCTCCGGCGTTCCACGGGACGATCTGTGGAACGATCCGATTGCGGCGGACCAGGGCCGTTACGTGGTCGAGCTGTTCCGCCATCCGGTCGGGTGGGACGACTGGCAGCCGTAGCAGCGACTCGTGCAGGACGACCCAGTACTCGGGCGTTCCGTGATCGCCCTCGAAGAGGTCGGCCCGCGCCATCCGGGCGTTGACCTTCACATCGGTCTCCTCCCGGGCCTCCAGCGGCCGTTCGGCCCGGGCCAGGGCGCGTGCGTACGCGGCCGTCTGCAACAGGCCCGGAAAAGCGGTCGGGCACCATTCCTCAATAGTCTCGGCGACCTTCTCCGCGTCCAGGACCTTCTCCGCGTACCGGGCGAGGCCAACGCTCCGGGCCTTGCGCACGTCCTCGCAACGCCGCTCGAAGAACCCATCGGTGTCCAATACCCGGTCGACGTGGCGTGCGAGATCCAGCGGCATGCGCCGCTGACCGAGCTCGATCTCGCTTAGATAACTGGCCGCGTAGAAGCTGCCGTCCACGGCCTGCTGGAGTGTGCGGCCCGCGTTCTCCCGCTTCCACCGCAGTTCCTTGCCGTAAAGCGCCGGAACACTCGCCGAACCGTCAATGTCCTTACGCGCGGCCACGATCGCCCGCCTTCCACACCTCGCACTGTGGACTCGAAACCCTTCCCACGCTACGCCGACCCCCGCCAGCCTGTGAGCAGTTCGTCACACTCCGCACCCACAGGAACGGCAGGCACCGCCATGAGCGAGCACGACCGCGACCACGAGGCCCAAGAGGCCCTCACCGCACTCCGGACCGCACTGGACGCGCACGGGATCACGCTCCCGTCCCTAGGCCTCCACCTCCTCTCCTACGCCGGCCGCTACACGACCCCAACCCTCATCACCCTCGGCAACTGCAACGCCGCCACCGCGCAGCGACTGGCCGCCGCCCTGGCCACGCAGTGAACGGGCTCACCATCCGGCTGCTCGCCACCCCCGGGTCCGTACCCCTGGCCCGCCACGCCGTGCGCGAGCACCTGGGGGCCGCCGACTCCCCCGACGCGGAGCTGTGCGTCAGCGAGCTGCTGACCAACGTGATCACCCACCTGGGCACCGGCACGCCCGTCACCCTGCGCGTCACCGGAAGGGCAGCCCGTACGCGGGTCGAGCTCACCGATCCCGACGCGCACGCGCGGCCCGTACCGCGGCGGGCCGCAGACGGGGACGAGTCCGGCCGGGGCCTGGCCCTACTGGCCGCCCTGTCCCTGCGCTGGGGCGTCGCTCAAGGGCCCCGGGGGAAAACCGTGTGGTGCGAGCTGCCGAGAGCGTCGTCACAGTCCCAGCGGTAAGGGTTGCGTCTTATTACCGACGGGTAGCATCATGACGTTACCGATTGGTATGTACGAGGAACCTGTCTCCCCGAGCCTTAACGGAGCCGTCGCCATGGGGCACTACAAGTCGAATCTCCGCGACATCGAGTTCAACCTCTTCGAGGTGCTCGGCCGCGACAAGCTGTACGGCACCGGTCCGTTCGAGGAGATGGACTCCGAGACCGCCAAGGACGTCCTGTCCGAGATAGCCCGTCTCGCCGAGAACGAGCTCGCCGAGTCCTTCGCGGACGCCGACCGCAACCCGCCCGTCTTCGACCCGGAGACGAACACGGCGCCGGTCCCGGCCTCCTTCAAGAAGAGCTACAAGGCCTTCATGGACTCCGAGTACTGGCGCATGGGCATCCCGGAGGAGATCGGCGGCACCGTCTCCCCGCGCTCCCTCGTCTGGGCCTACGCGGAGCTGCTGCTCGGCTCGAACCCGGCCATCTGGATGTACTCCTCCGGCCCGGCCTTCGCCGGTGTCCTGCACGAGGAGGGCAACGAGGCCCAGAAGAAGATCGCGCAGATCGCCGTCGAGAAGCGCTGGGGCTCCACGATGGTCCTGACCGAGCCGGACGCCGGTTCGGACGTCGGCGCCGGCCGCACCAAGGCCGTGCAGCAGGAGGACGGCTCCTGGCACATCGAGGGCGTGAAGCGCTTCATCACGTCCGGTGAGCACGACATGGAGGAGAACATCCTCCACTACGTCCTCGCGCGCCCCGAGGGCCACGGCCCGGGCACCAAGGGCCTGTCCCTGTTCCTCGTCCCGAAGTTCCACTTCGACTGGGAGACCGGGGAGCTGGGCGAGCGCAATGGCGTCTACGCGACGAACGTCGAGCACAAGATGGGCCTCAAGGCCTCCAACACGTGCGAGATGACCTTCGGCGACAAGCACCCCGCCAAGGGCTGGCTGATCGGCGACAAGCACGACGGCATCCGCCAGATGTTCATGATCATCGAGTTCGCCCGCATGATGGTGGGCACGAAGGCCATCGCCACCCTCTCCACCGGCTACCTCAACGCGCTGGAGTACGCCAAGGAGCGCGTGCAGGGCCCGGACCTGGCCGACTTCATGGACAAGACGGCCCCCAAGGTCACCATCACGCACCACCCCGACGTGCGCCGCTCGCTCATGACGCAGAAGGCGTACGCGGAGGGCATGCGCGCCCTGGTCCTGTACACCGCCTCCGTCCAGGACGACATCCAGATCAAGCAGGCCGCGGGCGAGGACACCAGCGCGCTGGTCGGCCTCAACGACCTGCTCCTGCCGATCGTGAAGGGCTACGGCTCGGAGAAGTCCTACGAGCAGCTCGCCCAGTCCCTGCAGACCTTCGGTGGCTCCGGCTACCTGCAGGAGTACCCGATCGAGCAGTACATCCGCGACGCCAAGATCGACACCCTCTACGAGGGCACCACCGCGATCCAGGGTCAGGACTTCTTCTTCCGCAAGATCGTCCGCGACCAGGGCGCCTCCCTGAACGTCCTCTCCGAGACGATCAAGAAGTTCCTGGCGGAGGCCGTCGGCGGCGAGGACCTCGCCCCGGCGCGCGACGCGCTCGCCAAGGCCGCCGTGGACCTGGAGGGCATCGTCGGCCAGATGATCGTCGACCTCACCGCCACCGGCGAGGACGTCAAGAACATCTACAAGGTCGGCCAGAACACCACCCGCCTGCTGATGGCGTCGGGTGACGTGGTCGTCGGATACCTGCTGCTCAAGGGCGCGGCCGTGGCCGCCGAGAAGCTGCCGACCGCCTCCGCGAAGGACGCGCCGTTCTACACCGGCAAGATCGCCGCCGCGAAGTTCTTCGCGTCGCAGGTCCTGCCCGGCGTCTCCGTCCAGCGCGCGCTGGCCGAGGCCGTCGACAACACGCTGATGGACCTGGACGAGGCCGCCTTCTAGGCTGCGCCGCCGCCGGGCTGCGCAGCCCGGCAGGCAACTCGTACCCGGTAGCCGGTACAGCGGCCGGACCCTCCCGCACGGGGGTCCGGCCGCTGCCCGTCCGGCGACAGCCCGCACCACCTGCCCACAGGCAGGACCGCAGCGGGCCCCGTGTGCCACGCCGCGCCCGCATCCGGAGGGGACGGGCGCGGCGAAATCAGCCCCTCCGGCGTTTGAGGAGCGGGTCCGGGGCGGAGCCCCGGGATGCCGCGCAGCGGCATCCTCGGCCTCGCCGGCAGGGCCCGGGGCACCGGCGGCGGGGGGGGGGGGCCCGGGGGGGGGCCCCGGGGCCCCCCCCCCCCGGCCCGTGCCCGGCCCGCCCCGGTCAAGCGCGGCACGGCGCAGCGCCTCCGTACTGCGGTTTTTCTCCGTTGTCAGCCGTTCATGGGACGCTCGTACGCATGAGTCCACAGGATCACCACGGCAGCAGGGGGTACTCCGTCCCCACCGGGCGCCCGTACGCCCTCAAGGAGCTGCAGGCGAGCCTGGGCAGTCTCGGCGACCACCTGCGCGAGCTGTACGACGGCGCGCACCCCGCCGAGTACGAGACCATCGCCGACGCCCTCTACGTGGCCTTCCAGACCGCCGCCGGCCTGGCCCCCGCCAAGAGCTACACCGGCTGCCCCGAGCACCCCAACGGCGCCCTCGACCCCGAGGCACCCGAAGGCTGGGGCCGCTGCCTGATCTGCAACGACCGCCGCCGCCTCGGACAGCGGCAGCGCATGAACGGCGCCCGCCAGGCCGCCCCCGCGCCCGCCACCGGCGAGCAGCGGCGCCTCGGCTACCCCGTGCCCGACGGCCCGTACACCCTCCAGGTGCTGCGCCAGTACCTGCGCACCGTCGAGGACCAGCGCTTCCACCTGGGCCTCTCCTCGCCCTCCGACGAGTTCGTGCGCATCGCCGACGACCTCCACCGCGCCTTCATCGTCGCCCGCGAACTCTCCCGCCCCCGCAACGCCTCGGGCTGCTCCGAGCACCCCGGAGCCCCCATCGACCCGGACGCGCCCCCGGGCGAGGCCTGTATCTTCTGCGCCGGACGCAAGAGACGCGCGCAGCGCTCCGCGCAGACCCCGGAGATGCTCCCGCGCATCCGCCGGGGCGAGCGCAGACAGCTGCAACGCCGCTTCGAGCGTCCGCCGGGCTGAGACTCCCCGGGCCCCGGACCACACCTCCCGGACCCGTCCTCTCGGCTATCCGCCGCAGTCCGGCCATGGCGTACACGACCGTCGTTAAGGTGAACCACATGAGCTCTCCCGCCCGCTTCGACCGCGGCCACACCGACGACCTGATGACCTTCCTGACGGCCAGTCCGTCGCCGTACCACGCCGTGGCCAATGCGGCCGAGCGGCTGGAGAAGGCAGGCTTCAGGCAGTTGTCGGAAACGGACGCCTGGGATGCCGGAACCGGGGGCAGGTTCGTGCTCCGCGGCGGCGCGCTCATCGCCTGGTACGTCCCCGAAGGCGCGGACGCGCACACCCCGTTCCGCATCGTCGGCGCCCACACCGACTCCCCGAACCTCAGAGTCAAGCCGCTGCCGGACACGGGCTCCCAGGGCTGGCGGCAGGTCGCCGTCGAGATCTACGGCGGCACCCTGCTCAACACCTGGCTCGACCGGGACCTCGGCCTCGCCGGGCGGCTCACCCTGCACGACGGCACCGAGCGGCTGGTCAACGTGGACCGCGCGCTGCTGCGCGTTCCCCAACTCGCCGTGCACCTGGACCGGTCGGTGAACTCCGACGGGCTCAAGCTCGACAAGCAGCGCCACATGCAGCCGATCTGGGGCCTCGGCGACGTCCGGGAGGGCGACCTGATCTCCTTCCTGGAGGAGGAAGAGGGCCTGGAGCAGGGCTCGGTGGCCGGCTGGGACCTGATGGTCCACTCCATCGAGCCGCCCTCGTACCTGGGCCGCGACCGCGAGCTGCTGGCCGGACCGCGGATGGACAACCTGCTGTCCGTGCACGCGGGCGTCGCCGCGCTGGCGGCGGTGTCCGCCTCCGGCAAGCTGGACCACATCCCGGTCCTCGCCGCCTTCGACCACGAGGAGAACGGCTCGCAGTCCGACACGGGCGCGGACGGCCCCCTCCTGGGCAATGTGCTGGAACGTTCAGTCTTCGCGCGCGGCGGCTCGTACGAGGACAAGGCCCGCGCCTTCGCCGGCACCATCTGCCTGTCCTCGGACACCGGCCACGCGGTCCACCCCAACTACGGCGAGCGGCACGACCCCACGCACCACCCGCGCGCCAACGGCGGCCCCATCCTCAAGGTCAACGTGAACCAGCGCTACGCGACGGACGGCAGCGGTCGCGCGGTGTTCGCGAGCGCCTGCGAGCGGGCCGGGGTGCCGTGGCAGACCTTCGTCTCCAACAACTCGATGCCGTGCGGCACGACGATCGGCCCGATCACGGCCGCCCGCCACGGCATCCAGACGGTCGACATCGGCGTCGCGATCCTCTCGATGCACAGCGCCCGCGAACTGTGCGGCGCGGACGACCCGTACCTCCTGGCGAACGCGCTGGTGGCCTTCCTGGAGGCCTGACGCACCGTCCGGCACGGAAGACCCCGCCCCGAACTCCTCGTCCGGGGCGGGGTTTCCGCGTGTGCGGCTCGGCTCCTACTCCCGGTCGTCTACTCCCGGTCGTCCATGCCCGCCAGGACCAGCGCCAGCCGGGCGGTCCCCTCGGCGGACACCGTGACCGGGACGCCCCAGTCCTGCTGGTGGACGTGGCAGGCCGGGTACTCGTTGTCGGGGTCGTCGTCGCAGGACGCCGCCATCGCCGAGACGTGCAGGACGCCCTCGGTGACGTCCGGGTTCAGCGCGATCTCCCGGAACAGGTCGGTGCCCGCGCCGTCGCCGGCCGCCAGCAGTTCCGGCGGGGTCGAGGAGACCAGCAGGCGGGTGGAGGGGCCGTAGCGGGTGTCCAGCTTCTGGCCGCTCGGCGCCTGGAAGACGACGTCGAGGCGGAGCGTGCCGGGGGCGACCTCGGTGGCGGCCCGCTGGGTGCGGTGCGCGACCGCGTCGACCCGTACGGCCTCCTCGGGCAGCCGCAGCCGGGTCAGCCGGTGCCGGGCGGACTCCACGACGACGATGTCGTCCCCCACCAGCACGGCGTCGCTCGGCTCGCGCAGGTCGGTGGCGAGGGTGGAGACCTGGCCGGTGGCGGGGTCGTAGCGGCGCAGGGCGTGGTTGTACGTGTCGCACACCGCGACCGAGCCGTCGGGCAGGGCCGTCACGCCGAGCGGGTGCTGGAGCAGGGCCTGGGCCGCGTCCCCGTCCCGGTGACCGAAGTCGAACAGCCCGGTGCCGACGGCGGACTTGACGACGTACCCGTCGCCTTCCCCATCCGGCTCGACGTAACGCAGGGCGCTGGTCTCGGAGTCGGCGATCCACAGCCGGTCCCCGGCGGCGGCGAGCCCGGACGGCTGCGCGAACCAGGCCTCGGCGGCGGGCCCGTCGTGCAGGCCCTCGTTGGTGGTTCCGGCGGCGACCTCGACGGTGCCCGCCTCCGGGTCCCAGGTCCACAGCTGGTGCACGCCCGCCATGGCGATCCACACCCTGCCCCGCCACCAGGCCACGTCCCACGGCGAGGACAGGTCCACGTCGAGGGCCGGCCCGGAGGTCGGCGACCCCTGCCACCACTGCCGTCCGGTGCCGGCGACGGTCTCGACGGCCCCGCTCTCCAGGTCGAGGACGCGCAGCGCGTGGTTGACGGTGTCGGCGACGACGACCCGCCCGTCGGGCAGCAGCGCCAGCCCCTGCGGCTCGCTGAAGGCGTCCGCGCCGAAGCCGCGCTCGCCGCTGCCGACGCGCCGTACGACGCTCTCGCCGTCGGCGGCCAGCTCGACGAGCTGGTGCCGGGTCGAGTCCGACACCAGGAAGTTGCCGCTGGGCAGCAGCAGTGCCTTGCCGGGGAACCGCAGGTCGGTCGCGACGGGCTCGGGCGCCACGTACGGCCCGTCGCCGCGCCGCAGCGTCCCCTTGGCCTCGTGCTCGGCCTCCAGCTCCTCCACCAGCCGCGCGATGGCGTGCGCGTGCCCCTCGCCGGCGTGCTGGGCGACGATGTACCCCTCGGGGTCGATCACGACGAGCGTGGGCCAGGCTCGTACGGCGTACTGCTTCCAGGTGGCGAGCTCGGGGTCGTCCAGCACCGGGTGGTGCACCTCGTACCGCTCGACGGCGTCGACGACGGCGGCGTGCTCGGCCTCGTGCACGAACTTCGGCGAGTGCACGCCGATGATGACGACGGTGTCGCGGTGCTTCTCCTCCAGCTCGCGCAGCTCGTCGAGGACGTGCAGGCAGTTGATGCAGCAGAACGTCCAAAAGTCGAGGATCGTAATGCGTCCCCGCAGGTCGGAGAGGGTGAGCTCCTTGCCACCCGTGTTCAACCAGCCACCCTTGCCGATCAGCTCGGGGGCACGGAGACGGGCACGGCGGGGCGCGGGCGCGGGGGTGGGCGCCGGGGCGGAATCGTTCATGCTTCAAGCTTGCCATCCCGGTGTGAACACCGGACAACACCCGTACGGCGATGATCACGTCCGATAACGTGCGTGCACGTGACAGCCACCACGCCGCCGAGCAGGCGCATATTCGACGCCCTGGACGCCACCGCCGTCCGGAGCATCTCGCAGTTGGGCGAGTTGTACGAGGAGCCCAGTGAGCTGGTCCGGCGCAAGGCCGTGGACCGGATCCACGACGTGGCCCGTGCGGTCATCGGGCGGTCCTCGCTGGTGTTCCTCGCCAGCGCCGGGGCCGACGGGAGCTGCGACGTGACCCCTCGGGGCGGACCGGCCGGATTCGTGGCCGTCCTGGACGAGTTCACCCTCGCCATCCCCGACGCCACCGGCAACAAGCGCATCGACACCATCCGCAACATCGTGGAGACGGGCCGGGCCGGGCTGATCTTCGTCATCCCCGGCCGGACCACCACCCTGCGCGTGAACGGGCGGGCCTGCGTCTCCGCCGACCCCGAGCTGCTGGAGCGGCTGACGCCCGTGGGCAAGCCGCCGCGCAGCGCGATCGTCGTGGGGGTCGAGGAGGTCTACCAGCACTGCCCGAAGGCGTTCCTGCGAAGCAACGCCTGGAAGCCCGAGCAGTGGGTGGCCGCCGACGCCGTCCCCACGTCCGCCGAGGTCACGCAGTCCCACCTCGACATGCCGGACCTGACCATCGAGGACATCCTGCAGAGCGAGCGGGATTCCTTGCTGTACCGCTACGAGTAGTCGAAGAGGGCGCTGAGGCGGGGCAGGCGGGCGGCGGTCTCCGCCGTGTCGTCGAAGTCGAAGTCCCAGGACGGGTCCAGAGCCGGGTAGCTGATCGTGAAGGAGTCCGCGGGCAGTTCGCCGCCGGTGGCGGACTCGTAGGCGGTCCAGGCGATCGAGAGGGCGTCCTCGTCCCAGAGCTCCAGGCCCTCCGCCGCGGCCTCCCGGACCGCGGGGTGGGCGGCCAGGGAGTCAGGGTCGGCCAGGGCCGCCTCGAAGGCCGCCTGCCCCTGCGTGAGGAGCCAGCCGCGGAAGTAGTCGAACCCGTCGTCCGAGCAGCCGCCGTTGATGACGTACGCCGCGGCCCAGAGCGGGGCCCGGTAGGACTCGGAGAGCAGGTCCCACAGCACCTGCTGGGCCTCGGCTATCTCCGCCGGCGGGAGCGCGGCGAGCAGCTCCGCGGCGCGCTCCGACACCTCCTCCGACTCCGACCCCGAGCCCGACTCCGAGCCCGACTGCGCCTGCTCGCGGGCCGAGTCGATCAGCTTCCAGAACGTCTGCTTGTCCATGGGGAAAGCGTGGCAGCCGGGTCTGACATCAGGGCGTGGTGGAGCCGAGGAAGGAGTGCAGGGATCCGGTGAGCGCCGCCACGAACGCGTCCTGGACGTCGGGGGCGACGAGGTCCAGGGAGAGGTACGGGTTCAGGTCCTCCAGCTCGACGAGGAGCAGCTCGCCGGAGGGAGCCCGGCAGGCGTCCACGCGCTGGATGCCGTGGGCGAGGGTGTTCCACTCGACGAAGGACCGGGCGAAGTCCAGGTCGGCGGGGGTGGGCTCGTAGGGGACCAGCTCCCAGCGGCGGGCCGGGTCGGGGGCGTACAGGGCGTACTGGAAGGCGTCGTCGACGAAGTAGAAGGACACCTCGTAGGCGAAGTCGACGCGGGGCTGGATGAGGACCGATCCCGCCGGGCCCTGCGGGTCCTCGGTGAAGACGAGGCCGATGGAGTCCGCGCCCTGCTTGGGCTTGACCGCGTAGACGGGGACCTTCGGCAGCTCGGACAGCCTGGCCGGGTCGTCGACCGTCGGGATGACCGGGTAGCCGGCGGCGGTGAGGTCGAGCAGGTACTCCTTGCCCGCCATGTCGGCGCGGCCGGTGAGCGGGTTGTAGACGCGGGTGCCGGCGGCGAGGGCGGCGGCGCGGAAGGAGTCGTAGGCCTGCTGGTAGTGCAGGACCGGGCCGCTGTTGCGGACGATCACCGCGTCGAAGCCGAGGGGCGCGAGGGCCTGCGCGTCGGCGGGGTGACAGAGGGCGAGCTCGAAGCCGGCGGCACGGAGGCGGGAGGTGAGGAATATGTCCTCGTCGCAGTAGCGGCGGCCGCGCGCCGGGTACGCCAGGTCGGTCACGTAGAGGAGAGGCATGCCCGCAACCTATCGCGGGCACGGATCACCGCATGAAATACCTCGTACGGGACAAAATGCTGGCCATCGGGGACGACTACTGGATCGAGGACGAGGACGGCCGCCACGCCTTCCTCGTCGACGGCAAGGCGCTGCGCTTCCGGGACACGCTGGAGCTGAAGGACCCGGACGGCCTGATCCTGATCACCCTGCGGGAGAAGCTGCTCGGCTTCCGCGACACGATGACCCTGGAACGGGACGGCCGGCGACTCGCGCGGATCCGCCGCAAACGGTGGTCGCTGCTGCGCAACCACTTCCTCGTGACCCTGATCGAGGGCACGGAGCTCGACGTCAGCGGTCGGATCCTGGACCGCGAGTTCAAGATCGAGTACGAGGGGGAGCTGCTCGCGCTGGTCTCCCGGCAGTGGTACCGGATCCGGGAGACCTACGCGGTGGACGTGATCCGCGAGGACGCGGACGCGGCGCTGTTGGTGGCGGTGGCGGTGTGCGTGATCCGCATGGCGGAGGCGGAACTGTAGAGGGGCCGCCGTCGGGGCTGGGCCGTCTCTTCCGGAGAGACGACCTAGCGCGGCGGGCGCAGGCCGAGCATGCGGTCCTTCAGGGCCGGGAACTGCTCGCGGGTCTCCTCGACCTTGGCGGGGTCCAGGTCCACCGTGAGGACGTCCTCGCCGGGGCCCGCCTCGGCGAGGACCTCGCCCCACGGGTCGACGACCAGGCTGTGCCCGGCCTGCTCGACGCCCGCGTGCGTCCCGGCCAGGCCGCAGGCCAGGACGTACGACTGGTCCTCGACGGCGCGCGCCCGGTTGAGCAGGGTCCAGTGGGCGCGGCGGCGCGCCGGCCAGCCGGCCGCGACGACCATCGTGGTGGCGCCGGCGTCGACGAGGCCGCGGAAGAGCTCCGGGAAGCGCAGGTCGTAGCAGGTGGCGATGCCGAGGGTCTGTTCCGGCAGCCGCACCGTGGTGAGGGAGTCGCCGGGGGTCATCATGACCGCCTCGCCCTGGTCGAAGCCGAACCGGTGGATCTTGCGGTAGGTGGCGGCCAGCTCGCCCTCCGGGGAGACCACGAGGACGGTGTTGTAGAGCGAGCCGTCGCCGGCGCGCTCCACGACCGATCCGGCGTGCAGCCAGACCCCCGCGTCGCGGGCGGCCTTGGACATGATCTCGAAGGTCGGGCCGTCGAGCGGTTCGGCCTCGGTCTCGAAGAGTTCGTAGGCGAACGCGCCGACCGTCCACAGTTCGGGCAGGACGACAAGATCGGACCCGGCCTGTTCCCGTACGAGATCGGCCACTCGGGCACGTCGGGAAGACACCGACTCGCCCTCGTTCACTGCGATTTGGATCAGCGAGGCGCGCACATTACCACCGTCCTGGCGTTCAAGCCGTCAACTCGGGCCTACGATCGTCACACGAAAGCACTGCCGGGGTGCTCACAGGCAGCGTAGTTTTGGATGGCGAGCCACTGCTTCCGAACGCGCCACTGAACAGCACCGCGAGGGGTCCCGTTGACCGTCCATCCGCATCCCAGCCTCCAGCCCTATGCCGAAGCGTGGACGCACTCCATCGAGGCGATATCCGAGCTGGTCCTCCCCCTGACGGAGGGCGAGTGGAACCGTGCGACGCCGTGCCCGGGCTGGTCGGTCCGTGACGTCGTGTCACACATCATCGGCATCGAATGCGAGATGCTCGGCGACCCCAGGCCGATCCACACCGTCGCGCGGGACCTGCGGCACGTCGTGGACGAGTTCAGCCGGTACATGGAGGTGCAGGTCGACGTACGCCGTCACCACACCGCGCCGGAGATGACCTCGGAGCTGGAGTACACCGTCATCCGCCGCTCGCGCCAGCTGCGCAACGAGAAGCGGGATCCGGACACCGTGGTGCGGGGTCCGCTGGGCGACCAGGTGACGCTGGAGCACGCGCTGCGGCTGCGCGCGTTCGACGTGTGGATCCACGAGCAGGACCTGCGGGCGGCGCTGGGAGCGCCGGGCAACTGGGACTCGCCCGGCGCGTACGTGGCCCAGGACATCCTCCTCGCCGGTCTGCCGAAGGTGGTCGCGAAGCTGGCGGGGGCGCCCGCGAACTCCGCGGTGGTCATCGACGTCCACGGCCCGCTGGAGTTCATGCGGACGGTACGCGTGGACGCGGAGGGCCGCGGGACCCTGGACAAGTCGCCGTCGCTGGGCCCGGCGGTCACCCTCACCCTGGACTGGGAGACGTACGTCCGCCTCGCGGCGGGCCGCGTACGACCGCGCGCGGTCGCGGACCGGGTGAAGGTCGAGGGCGACCCGGAACTGGCGGAGGCGATCCTGGCGAACTTCTCGGTGACTCCGTGACTCCGTGACTCCGTGACGCCGTGACGCCGTGACGCCGTAGCCGGCCTACTCGGCGCGCGACCGGGAGCCCGCCGCCCGGCGGAGCTCGGTCGGGGTGAGGCCGTACGCCTCCCGGAACGCTCGGCTGAAGGCCGCGGCGTTGGGGAAGCACCAGCGGGCGGCGATCTCGTGGACGGGGCGGGACGCCATGCCCGGGCGCGTCAGGTCGGCGTGGCAGCGGGTCAGGCGGCGGCGACGGACGGACGCCGCCACCGTCTCGTCGCCCGCCGCGCGGAACAGCGCGTGCAGGGCGCGTACGGACAGGCCGTGCGCGGCGGCGATCGTGCCGGGGGCGAGCCCCGGGTCCCCGAGGTGGCGCTCGATGAAGGCGTCGATCCGCTCGCGCAGGGCGCGGGTACGGGTCTCGACGGGGAGTTCCCCGTAGGCGTCGAGGCGGTGCGCGAAGCACGCGGCGGCCAGGTCGGTCGCCGCCGCGCCCAGCTCGCCCAGCTCCCGCGGGGTGCAGGCGGAGGCGTGTTCGGCGAGCGAGGCGACGAACCGGGCCAGGACCGCCGCCGTGCCGCGGTCCGCGGCGATCCGCCGGCCGAGGAGCCGGTCGACGCGGCCGGGGCGCAGCGGCAGGACGTCCTTCGGCAGGTGGACGATGACCGAGCGGCTCGGACCGCGTCCGGGGTGGGCGACGGTCTCCTGGGGGCGCGAGGTGTCCCACAGGATCATGTCGCCGACGCCGAACTCCTCGTCGGCGCCGCTGTGGGACATCCACCACCGGCCGCCGGTGATCAGTGCCAGCTGGTACTGCTCCGGGTCGCCGCGCCGGATCAGGGCGGGCGTGCGGCGCGAATGCAGGGGCGAGTGCGAGAACGTCGACAGCCGCGTGGCGCCGAGGGCGAGCGTCGACGCTTCCGCGTGGAAGTCGGCGTGGCGCTCGCTGACGATGGCGGTGGGGATCAGCGCGGAGGCGACGACGTCGCTGAACCACTCGAACCTGTCCGCCACCGGCACCGCGGTGGCGGAGGCGCTGGTCCACATTCCGGCGCTTCCCCCTCGGCTACTGGGACCCGTTCCCCGAGGTCTCCGGAACGGGACACGCGCGGGACGCCCTGTCCGGTTGCGGGGACGACAGGGGCGAAGGCGCAGGCGAAGGCGCAGGCGCAGGCGCAGGCGCGGGGATCGTGACGCGGGCCCGGGTCGCCTCGCGGGCCAGGGCGCGGCCGCGCAGCCGCAGGATCTGGGTGATGCCCAGCGCCTCCAGCACGAACACCGTCGAGAAGGCGATGCGGTAGTCGTCGCCGGTGGCGTCGAGCAGGATGCCCACCGCCAGCAGCGTCGTCATGGAGCCGATGAAACCGCCCATGTTGGTGATCCCGGAGGCCGTGCCCTGACGCTCCGGCGGATTGGCCGGCCGGGCGAAGTCGAAGCCGATCATCGACGCCGGACCGCAGCCCCCCAGCACCAGGCACAGCGTGACCAGCAGCCACATCGGCGCCCGGTCCCCCGGATAGGCCAGGACCGAACCCCACAGCAGCGCGGTCACCCCGACCGTGCCGAGCGCGAGCGGGATCCGGGAGGACTGGCGGCGGCCGATGATCTGGCCGTAGACCAGCCCGAGCGCCATGTTCGAGGCGACGACCAGCGTCAGCAGCCCGCCCGCGGTGGTCCGCGACAGTCCCTGCGCCTCCACCAGGAACGGCATGCCCCACAGCAGCAGGAACACCATCGCCGGGAACTGCGTCGTGAAGTGCACCCACAGCCCGAGCCGGGTGCCGGGCTCGCTCCAGGACTCCTTGATCTGGCGGCGTACGAACCCGCGCCCGCCCCGCGACCGGGCCGGGGCCGGCTCGTGCCCTTCGGGGTTGTCCCGCAGGAACAGCACCAGTGGCACCAGGACGACCAGCCCCGCCACCGCGCTCCCCGCGAAGGCCGCCGTCCAGCCGACCCCGTGCAGCACGGGCGCGAGGACGAGGGTGGAGACGAGGTTGCCCGCCATGCCGACCAGGCCGGCGAGTTGGGCCATCAGCGGGCCGCGGCGGGCCGGGAACCAGCGGGTGCCGAGCCGCAACACGGATATGAAGGTCATCGCGTCGCCGCAGCCCAGCAGCGCGCGGGCGGCGAGCGCCATCCCGTACGAGGGCGAGAGCGCGAAGCCGAGCTGACCGATGGTGAAGAGGGTCGCGCCCAGGGTCAGCACCTTCTTGGTGCCGAGCCGGTCCACCATCAGGCCGACGGGGACCTGCATGCCCGCGTACACGAGGAGTTGGAGGAGCGAGAACGTGGCGAGGGCGGAGGCGCCCACGTGGAAGCGGTCCGCGGCTTCGAGGCCGGCCACGCCCAGGCTGGTGCGGAAGATGACCGCGACGAAGTAGACGGCGACTCCGATGCACCAGACGGCGACGGCCCTGCGCCCGCCCGGCGGATCCTCGGGCAGCCCGGTCACCGGCCCTGCCCCCGCACCAACGCTTCGACCCGGCCGATGTGGCCGCGGACGGCCGCCGCGGCCGTGTCCGCGTCCCCGGCGCGCAGCGCGTCGAGGATCTCGGTGTGCTCGGCCAGCGTCCGCTCCAGCCGCTCGGGGTGGGCGTGCAGCACGGCGACGCCCATCCGCAGCTGCCGGTCGCGGAGCTGGTCGTAGAGCCGGCCCAGGATCTGGTTGCCGGTGGCGGCGACGATCTCGGCGTGGAAGGCCCGGTCGGCGGCCGTCATCGCGGGGAGGTCGCCCGCGGCGGCGTGACGGCGCTGCTCCTCGATCAGTCCGGCGAGCCGGTCGAGCAGGCCGGGCGGCGCCGGGACGGCCCTGCGTACGGTGAACTCCTCGATCAGCAGCCTGGTTTCGAGGACGTCGTTGATCTCCTGCGCGGAGACGGGCAGGACCAGCGCGCCCTTCTTCGGGTACAGCTTCAGCAGCCCCTCGGTCTCCAGCCGCAGCAGCGCCTCGCGGACGGGGGTGCGGGACACCCCCACGGCCTCGGCGAGTTCGCCTTCGGTGAGGAGGGTGCCGCCTTCGTAACGACGGTCGAGCACGCCCTGCTTGACGTGCTGGTAGACGCGTTCGGCGGCGGTTGCGGGGGTGGTGGCGGGGGCGGCGCTCGTGACCGCGGCGGCTGGCATGCGCACAGCATAGATACAACAGGGGTGCAAGCCGGGCGGCGTCCAGGATGCGGACGCCGCCCGCCCGTCGCTGCATCGAAGGGTGTACCCGGGCTTCGTCCACCGGCAGGACGTACCGGGCCGCGCCCGCCGGGACCCTGAAGTCATGGCCGACACACTCCTCGCCGGCGCGGACCGCACGACGACCGCCCGGCTGCCGCTCCTCGACGTCCTGCGCGGCGCCGCCGTACTCGGCACGCTCATGACCAACGTCTGGATCTTCGCCTCCCCCGGCTCGGAATGGAGCGTCCTCCAGGGCGGGCTCACCTCGCCCGACCCGGTCGCCGACCCCTCCGCCGCCACCGTCGCGGAGAGCGTCTTCCGCTTCCTGGCCGACGGCAAGTTCCTGTCCCTCCTCACGATCCTGTTCGGGGTCGGCCTGGCCATCCAGTACGACTCCGCCGCGCGGCGGGGCGAGTCCTGGCCTGGGCGGTACCCGCGCCGGGCCGCCTTCCTCTTCCTGGAGGGCACCGTCCACTTCCTGCTCGTCTTCGCCTGGGACGTGCTGATGGGGTACGCCGTCACCGCCCTCCTCGTCGCCTGGCTCCTGGCCCGCTCCGAGCGGGTGCGGCGGGTCGCCCTGTGGACGGCCGCGGGGCTGCACCTGGCGCTGGTCGGGCTGGTGACCCTGGGGGACCTGGCCAAGCCGGACTCCGGCCCGAAGACCCCCGACCCCGAGGCGGTACGGCTGTACGCCCACGGCGGCTGGGCCGACCAGATCGTCTTCCGGCTGGACCACTTCGCCGCCCTGCGCATCGAGCCCGTCTTCTCCTTCGGGCTGCTCGTCTCCCTCTTCCTCCTCGGGGTCCGGCTGCACCGCGCCGGCGCCTTCACCCCGACCGCCGCCGGGCGGCGCGTCCGCGTCCGGATGGCCGCCTGGGGGCTGGGTCTCGGGCTGCCGCTGGGCGCGGCCGCGACCCTCGGCGGCCAGGACTTCTTCGTGCTCGGCCGCTACGGCATCGCACCGCTGATCGCGGTCGGGTACATCGGCCTGATCGGCACCGCCCTCGACCGTTTCGCGGTGCCCGGCGCGAAGGCGCTCGGCTCCGTCGGACGCACCGCCCTGTCCTGCTACGTCGCCCAGAACCTGCTCTGCGTGCTGCTCTGCTACGGCATCGGCCTGGGCCTGGCCGAGCGCCTCGGCGGCAGCGGCCCCTGGTGGGTGATGGGCCTGTGGGCGGTGGTGTCCCTCGCGCTGGTCGCCGGCTCGGGGCTGTGGCTGCGCCGCTTCGAGCGGGGCCCGCTGGAATCCGTACAGGGGTGGGCGCTCGGGAGGCGGTGACCCCCGCCCCGGCTCAGGAGGCGGTGACCTCCACCTCCAGGACGAACTCGTCGTACGGGGCCTCCTGCGGGTACGGCGGCCGGACCTGCGCGAAGCGGATCCGGGCCCGCCCGCCGGGACAGCGGCCGCGGACCACGTACGTCCGCTCCAGGGCGGCCCCCGGCAGCACCCGCACCGGGGCGGGAGCGGACTCGGTCACCGAGACGGCGTCCTCGTCGCCGGTGACCTGCCAGGTCCACACGTACCCGCGCGCCCCGCGCCCCGCGAGCCTCAGCTCGTACGACTCGCCGGCGGCGAGCGCGACCTCGCGTACTTCCACCCGCACGACCTCCCGGCTCCGGCCCAAGGCCTCACACGGGGCCGATCACCGACCCCTCGTGCCAGCCCGCGCCGTCGCGCCACCAGTGCTGGAGGGTGCGGTCGGTACGCAGCACGATCACCTCCAGGTTGAACCCGAAACTGCCCTGGAGCATCCCGGTGACCGAGGCGACGTCGTGCCCGAAGACGGCGCCGCGGGTCCAGGCGGCCCCGGAGGCGTTCCCCCGCCACCAGTGCTCGACACGGCCGCCGGCCACGGCCACGCACAGCTCGTAGTTCCCGGCGGTGTCCTCGTCGGCGGCTCCGTACTGGGCCTCGATCAGGCAGGGCGCGGAGACGGCCGCCGTGCCGCTGCCGAAGACCTCCCCGGGCCGCCAGGCGAAGCCGTTCGGATCGTCGCGCCACCACAGCTGCATACGGCCGTCGGTGCGGGCGGCGACCAGGTCGAGCCGGCGGCCGCGGGTCTGGACGAGCGCGGGGCCGTAGTGGGCGATGCCGGAGGCGAAGCGGCCGCCGTCGTTCCACGTCCAGGGGGCGCCGTTGATCCGCCACCAGTGGTTGAGGCGGCCGTCCGCGGTCCGTACGACCACCTCGAAGTTGCCCGGCTTGCCGTAGTCGCTCTGGATGAAGGCCGGGGTGGACCCGACCGCCGCGTCGCCCGGCCCGAAGGCCCCGCCGTCGCGCCAGACGCGGGCCGACTGCTCGTAGTACCAGTGGCGCAGCCGGCCGCCCGTGGTGACGTGCAGGGACTCCATGTTGCGGTTGTAGGTGGTGCCGGTGAAGGCGGGCTGGCCGGAGGCGTCGTTCGCGAAGACGCCCCCGCGGGCCCAGAGGAAGGGGGAGTCTCCGTCCCGCCACCAGTGCTGGAGGCGGGCGCCGGTGGTCGTCCCGAGCAGCTCGAAGTTGCGGTGGGCGCGGCCGTTGCCGCTCTCGTAGACGTTGCCCGCGTGCAGGCGGCGCTTGCTCCAGGGGTCGATGTTGGTGCCGCGCAGACCGCACTTGGCCCAGTGGTCGATGTTGACCTCGCCGTACGCGATCCGGCCGTAGCCGCCCACGTGGTAGCCGGTCCCCCAGGAGTTCTTGAACAGCCAGCAGCCGGCCGCGTCGTCGTACCCGACGATCAGCACGCAGTGCCCGCCGGCCAGGTGGTCGCTGGTGCGGTGGTAGACGCCCGCCCCCAGCGCGAAGAAGTCGTCGTACACGTCGAAGCAGGCGGTGAGCGGGCCGACGGTGTCCAGCCAGACCTTCTGCTGCTCGACGTCGCCGAGGCGGACGTAGTCGGTGATCCGGACGGTCCGCCCCGAACGGTCCCAACTGGGCGTGTACTCGGCCCGCCAGGCGTCGCGGCGGGAGGCGGGCAGCCCGTCCGGCGGGACGCTGTACGGCCAGCAGTCCGGGTCGGCGAGCCCGCCGTTGTCCCTGACCCAGTCGAGCGCGGTCTCGGGATTGGAGCCCTGCCCGCAACTGAACCGCAGACCGTCGTGCACGTCCCCCTCGGAGCGCTCCGCCCACACCCCGTGCTCGATGCGGGCCATCGACTCCACCAGGCCGGCCGCGCCGAAGGCCCAGCAGGAGCCGCAGGGGTTCTGGTCCTTGACCTTGGTGAGCCACGGCCATCCCCAGCGGCTGCGCCAGTCGACGGCGGCGGGCCGGGCGGCGGCCGTGGTCGGCGCGCCCGGGATCAGCCCGTGGGCGGCGCGGCGCCGGGTCAGGTGCGCGTTGCCGCTCGCGTGCCCGATCAGCTCGCGCAGATCGACCGCTCCCGCCTCCTCGGCGGGCGTCAGGTTCGCCCCCGGCTCCAGACCGAGCGAAGGCCTCGGTACGGGCTCCTCGTCGGCCAGGTGTTCCGAGACCGACCACCGTGCCCCGCGCGACGCGAGCCGCGCCCTCAACTCCCCTGCGGACAGGACGTGTTCCTCCGGCATGACGCCCCCCAGCTGCAACCGTTCGAATGCCAGACCCGGGAGCGTCCCCCCGGGCACGGGGGCCGTCAAGGGGGTCGGCGCGGTCGCGCGGGGGCACACGGGGGCACGTACGCGACGGGGCCGATCCGAGGTCCGCACGCGGCCCAATCCCCTTTGCCTCGCCTGTGCGGATCTGTACTCTGAGCGGGCTTTCGAACTCGTTCAATGAGTAACTGAAAATGGGGGGGCCGGTGCGCAGTCGCCGACTCATGGTTTCAGCCGCCTTCATCGCGGCAGGTGTTGGTCTCGTACCGGGCATGGCGCAGGCCGCCGGTCCGGCGGCGCCGGGGGGCTCCGTTCCACCGGCTTCGGTGGCCGCCGACGGGACCGGGGCGTTCGACAGCCCGGGGGACCGCACGGTCCGGACGGCTCTGCCCGGCAACACGGCGGCGGGCAAGCCGGCGCAGGCCTCGGCCGAAGCGTCGAACCTCGAGCTCTACATCAGCGGTGACATCAAGTCCGCCCGCGGGATGTCCCTGAACATCAACCTCTACAACGGCGTGCGCGTCGAACACAAGGTCACCATCGACTGGGGCGACGGCACCACGGAGACGGTCACCGCCCTCGGCGGTGAGATCGTGGGGGACCGGAGGCACACGTACCCGAGGCCCGGCGACTACCTCATCACCGTGACCGCGACGGACACCGTGAACCAGGTCCAGGCCGTCAACCAACTCCCCTTCTCGACGGCCGGTTCCTTCTTCGCGCCGCACGCCCCCACCCGGCTGCTCGACACCCGGGCGGGCATCGGCGCGGCGAAGGCCAAGGTCGGCCCGTACTCGCCGGTCCGGTTCAAGGTCGCGGGCAACGCGAAGGTCCCGGCGCGGGCGGCCGCGGTGGTCCTCAACGTCACCGTCACCAACACCACCGCCGGCGGCTACGTCTCCGCGTACCCCGGGGGCACCAAGCGGCCGGAGTCCTCGAACCTGAACTACGTCGCGGGCCAGACCGTCCCGAACCAGGTGATCGTGCCGATCGGCAAGGACGGTTACGTGGAGCTCTACAACGGCGGCTGGAACGCGGCGGACCTGATCGCGGACGTGACGGGCTACTTCGACCGTTCGGCGTCCAACGGCTACTCCTCGCTCGATCCGGCCCGTCTGGTCGACACCCGTGAGGGCCTCGGTGCGTCGCGGCGCCAGATCGCCGGCCAGAGCGCCATCGGCGTGCAGATCACCGGCAAGGGCGGCGTCCCGGCCGGAGCGACCGCCGTGGCGCTCAACGTGACCGTGACCAATCCCCGGCAGGCCGGGCACCTGACGGTCTTCCCGAGCGGTCAGACCGCTCCGACCACCTCCAACCTCAACTTCGGCGCCGGTCAGACGATCGCCAACTCGGTCATCATCCCCATCGGCGCCGGCGGAAAGATCGACATCCGCAACGGAGCCTGGGACGGAACCGATGTCGTCGTCGACGTCGTCGGCTACTACAGCCCCGACAGCAAGGCGGCCTTCACCAGCACGAGGTCCAGAAACACCAGCGCCCCTGTGCGGCTCATGGACTCCCGTCGATGGACGGGCTGGCCGTGCCTCGCCGGCGGCTACATGGAGATGAACATGGACTCCATGAACCGCGGCGGGCTCCCCATCGAGGCGTACGTCCTGAACGTCACCGTCACCAGCACGACCGGTCCGGGGTACCTCTCCGTCTCCCCCGACCCGTACCCGCAGGACGCGTACCGGAACGGGCGCCCGGTCCCGCCGCCGCGGCCCGGCTCCTCCGCGCTGAACTGGACCGCGGGCGCGAGCGTCCCCAACCTGGTCCAGGCGAAGCCGGGCCCGTACGAGCTGATCGACTTCTGGAACCAGAGCAACCGGGAAGCCCACTACATCCTGGACTGGCTCGGCGAGTACGACACCTACTGATCCCGCCCGCGGCGCTTGACCCCGGCCGCGTCACGCGTCCAGGGAGATGGCGTTCTTG
This sequence comes from Streptomyces sp. NPDC002467, assembly GCF_042889825.1. Taxonomy (NCBI): domain Bacteria; kingdom Bacillati; phylum Actinomycetota; class Actinomycetes; order Kitasatosporales; family Streptomycetaceae; genus Streptomyces; species Streptomyces sp. NPDC002467. Next base: position 367,600 of record NZ_JBIARJ010000001.1, read on the forward strand.
GCCCGGTCGACGGATTCCTCCGAGGCCGGGCCGCCCGGGTTCTCCGTGGCCAGCGCCTGGTTGGCGGCGACGAACGGGCGCATCCGGCGCTCGTAGGCGGCGTACGCGGTGCGGTGGTCGCCCCGCGCCGTGCCGAGGCAGTCCGCGAGGACGTACGCGCCCACCAGGGCCAGGCTCGTGCCCTGCCCCGAGAGGGGCGACGGGCAGTACCCGGCGTCCCCGAGCAGGGTCACCCGGCCCTTCGACCACCCGTCCATGCGGATCTGGGCCATGGCGTCGCAGTAGAAGTCGGGCGCCGTGCGTGCGGCCTCGGCCAACCGCGCCCCTTCCCAGCGCAGGGCCCCCAGCCGGCCGACGACGAGCGCGCGCAGGGCCCCGGGCTCGCGCAGGTGGTCCGGGAGCGGGCCGGACTCGAAGCCGAAGGCGACCCTGAGCTCGGTGTTGTCGCGCACGGGCATGATCCCGAAGCCCGCGTCGCCGTCGCGCAGCCACAACTGCCAGTCGTCCAGGCCCGGGAAGTTCTCCGCGGTGAATACCGAGAGGTGGCTGCCGAGGTGGTGGGTGAAGGACTCCTCGGGGCCGAAGGCGAGCCGCCGCACGGTGGAATGGAGCCCGTCGGCCCCGACCACGAGGTCGAAGGTACGGGAGGGCCCGCGGGCGAAGTCGACGCGCACGCCCGTCTCGTGCTCCTCGATGGCGGTGATCGTGTCGTCGAAGAGGTACTCGGCGTCGTCTCGGGTGTGCTCGTGCACCATCCGCACCAGGTCCTCGCGCAGCACCTCGATGTCCTCGCCGTCGAGCCGCCCGCTGCTGAAGGTGGCCTCGGTGGAGCGGTGGACCTCGTTGCCCTCCGGGTCGAGGACCGACATGCCGCGCATCCGGGTGCGGACGCCGCTCAGCCGCTCCAGCAGGCCCATCCGGTCCACGACGTCGAGGGCGACACCGCGGATGTCGACGGCCTGGCCGCCCGCGCGGGGCCCCGGGGCGCGTTCGACGACGGTGGGACGCAGGCCGCGGCGGCGCAGCCAGTGTGCGAGCACGGGGCCGGCGATCCCGCCACCCGAGATGAGTACGGTCTGCATGGCATTTCCCCTTCGACGTGTGGAGCTACAGCTGTTCGTACGGTGTACGCAGGACTGAACGTACGGCGCACGCGCAGCCGCTTCAACTGCCCAAATTCCGTTCCTGTACTAGGGCAGTTACGCCGCGAGCGCGATCACCGCTGCTACCCTCTGCACTAGTACAGGACAGAGAGGAGACGGCACGTGACGAAGGCCACAGGGGCGGGGGCGGCCGGGGATCCGCCGTACCTCCGCATCGTCGCCGAGATCCGGCGGCGCATCGCCGAGGGCGAGCTCGGGCCCGGGGACCCGGTCCCCTCGACCCGACGGATCGCCCGCGAGTGGGGGGTCGCGCTCGCCACCGCCACCAAGGCGCTGACCACCCTCCGCCTGGAGGGGCTCGTCGAGACCCGGCCCCGGACCGGCACGGTCGTCGCCGGAACCGCGACCGCGCCTCGCAGGCGTCCGTCACCCGCCCCGGACCCCGAACGGGAGCTGAGCCTCGACCGGATCGTGCGGACCGCCATCGACGTCGCCGACGCCGAAGGGCTCGCCGCGCTCTCGATGCGCGGGATCGCGGCCCGGCTCGGGGTCGCGCCGATGTCGACGTACCGGTACGTGCCGAGCAAGGAGGACCTCGTCCTGCTCATGGCCGACGCGGCGTTCGGCGAGGAGTCCTACCCGGCCGAGGCGCCCGGGGACTGGCGCTCCCGCATCGAGCTGAGCGGGCGGACCCTGTGGCGCCTGTACCGCAGGCACCCGTGGCTGGCCCAACTCGGCTCGCTCACCCGCCCGTTGCTCGCGCCGAACCTGATGGTCCACGGCGAGTGGGTGCTGGGCGCGCTCGACGGGCACGGCCTCGACCCGGAGACGGTGTTCGACATCCACGTGCTGCTCTACAGCCACGTACAGGGTCTGGCGGCGCACCTGGAGACGGAGGCGCAGGCGGAGGCCACGACGGGCCAGTCGGAGGAGCAGTGGATGGACAGCCGCGCCGGCGCGCTCGGGGACCTCGTGGCGTCCGGTCGCTTCCCGGTGTTCGCCAAGGTCGTCGGCTCCTTCGAGGACGGCTACGACCTGCGACTGGACAAGCTCTTCGAGTTCGGCCTGAAGGCCCTCCTGGACGGCCTGACACCCGTCATCGAGGGCCGATCTCCCGGCGGACCTGCCGGAGGCCCGGGTTGACCATCGCGGGATGGACCCCGACGGCCGAACTGGTGATCGGTGGGCCCGGCTAGGGTTTGCGCATGGGGAACTGGACCGCTCCGAGCGCCGTGGAACGAGAATTGGCAGAGGCCAGGGCACACGGCGACTGGCCCGCCTTCTTGGACGCCCTCTCACTCACCGAACTCTTCGTCCCGCAATCCCGCGCGTACCAGGACGCGCATCCCGACTCCATCCGACGGGAGCGCACCTACTTTCCCCAGATCGCCGCCGAGGCCTACGTCGCCTTCACTGCCGGCATGCTCCCCGCCCCGACCTCCGAGCTGGTCTTCGAGCGCACGACGCTCGGCTGGTGGATCGACGCCTATCCCGCCGGCGGGCCCCCTTACCTGGCCGTCAATCCCGGCACCCCCTTCGAGGTCTTCCTCCCCGCCACCCCGGCCCACCGTGCCACCTGGGCCTACCACTTCGACCGCAAGCCCCGCTACGCCGGCCAGGAGTACAACAAGGTCCACGCCCTCCACGTCGGTGGTCCCCTGCGCGGGCCCGTCGCGTTCGGGCTGGCCTGCGGCGCACATCTCTCCGTCCGCAACGGGATGTTCTGGAACGCCATCGGCTACCACGGCGAGGGCTACACGAGGGAGCGCGAGAAGCTCAAGGACTCGTGGGGCGTCACCACCCGCGAGGAGTGGTTGCGCAGCACCGAGCGACTGCTGAACGCCGACATGGTCAGCCCGGTGTGGGAGTTCGCGCTCCGCGTCCGCTCCTCCCTGGCCAGGGACTTCGCCGGGCCGGTGGAGATCGAGCACTGGCGGCACGCCACCGAGGCCACGCTCCGGGCCAACGCCGAGCGGGCCGGCGAGCCCCGCATCACCCTCGACGGAGTCACCGTCGCAGAGCCGCGCCCCACCGCCGAGATCGAGGGCGAGATCGCGGGTGTGCAGCGGGTCATCGGCCGGATCGCGCGCTACGAGCAGCGTTTCCGGGCCGACGGGCTTCTGAGTGACAACAAGTACGTGCGATCAGTGGAGGCCTGGGACTACGGCCGGGCCTCCCAGATGGCCCGCTGGGGCCTGGGCGCCCGCTTCGGCAGCCTCGCCGAGACCGAGGACGCCGTCGTACGGGCGGGCAAGGTCTGCCGGCTCGCGTACCGCTCCTGGGAGGACCTCTCCGTCGGCTTCATCCTCGGGCGCTGCCTGCAGTTCGACGAGGAGGAGTACGGGCACTGGTACGAGGAGATGGCCGCCGCTCACCGCGCGCTGATGACCGATCCGGGCAGTCCCTGGCTCAACCTCGCCTGGTCGTGACGAGGACGAGGCGTCCGGCCGCGAGCACTGAGCCCCGGCCCCCGCGTGGTGCGCGGGGACCGGGGCTCCGGAAGATCGGGCCGATCAGCCCTGGGTGAAGTAGCCCAACAGGTCGGTGATCACGTGCGTCGAACCGCCCCAGGGGCCGTTGTAGACGCTGATCCTGCCGTCCCCGACCGGGGTGGTCACGTGGTTCGGGACCGTGACCCCCGGAAGGGTGTTCAGGCTGCTCGCGTTCGGCCGGGCGGCCCCGAATCCGTACGCCGTCAGGTAGCCCGCACCGGCGGACTCGGTCGCCGTCAGGTTCACCACGGCGCCCACCGCGCCGGCCGGCACGCCCGCCGCCGTCGTGGTGGCGCCCTGGGCGAGCTTGCCCGTGTCCCGGGTGTCGGCCAGACGCTTCGGCACGACCGGCGTGAACAGCGCCTTGCCGTCCTTGCCGTAGAAGCCCACCACGTCGACGACCAGGTGCGTCGAACCCCAGTGGTTGTAGAGGGTGATCGTGCCGTTCGGGCCGACCGGGACGATGGCCTGGTTCGACTTGGCCTTGCCCGGCTCCGGGTTCAGGTTCGAGGTCGCCGGTCGCTTCGCCGGATCCGGGTAGGCCGTCACGAACGTGCCGGCCGTCGTGTCCGTGCTGGTCAGGTTGAGCGCGACCGCACTCGCACCGGCCGGGATGCCGGCCGCGCCCGCGACCTTCACCGTACGGGTCTGACCGGCGCCCAGCGCGCCGCCCGCCTCACGGGTGTCGGCGAGCCGCGTCGGGCTGACCGGGCTGAACTTCTGCCCGACGTTGGGCTGGTAGTAGCCGACGAAGTCCACGACGAGGTCCGCTTGGCCCGCGTTGAGCGTGAACCACGCCTGTCCGAGGGCGCTGACCGGGACGGTGACCGTGTTGGACGCGGTCGTGCCGGCCCGGACGTTGAGGTTCGAGGTCGAGGGGTTTTCCTGGGCGTACGGCGTCACCGCGACGAACGCGTCCTGGGTGGGGTTGGTGACCGTCACGTTGAGGACCACCGAGGCCATGCTGCCGGACATGACGTGCCCCGGCAGGTTGATGCCGACCGGGAGGAGCGTCGACAGCGGCACGCCACCGCGCAGCGGACCGCCGGTGGTCCGGGTGTCCAGCAGGCGGAACGGCTCGGTGGCCACGTAACCCGACGCCGCGTAGTCGACACGGACGTTCCGGCTGACCTCGGACTTGGTGCCCTTCGAGTCGTAGAGGGTGAACGTCACCTGGTAGTCGCCGGGCCGGCTGTAGGTGTGATCGAAGGCGCGGTCCATGTGGTCGCTGTGGTCCCAGGCACCGTCACCGAAGTTCACGTACACGTCCGTCACCGGCCACGGTGCCGCGGTGGCGGGCCGGGGGTCGACCGTCATGGTCAGGGGCGCGATGCGCCGGATCGGGTCGTCCGAGGTCGGCAGCACCGGCGCGGAGGTGAAGCCCGCCGTCAGCGGGCCCGGTGCGGTCACCTTGGTCGTCTGCTCCGCGGCGACCTGCTTCCCCTCGGCGTTGAACGCCGTCACCTTGACCACGCACTCGCACGCAGACGCGTAGACGTGCGTGGCGCTGCGCTCCTTGGTGACGAACGGAGCCGTCCCGGCGCCGAAGTCGTAGCGGTAGGTCAGGGCGTCGCGCCACTTGTTGTCGGGAAAGACCTTGGCCGTCACCGGGGTGCCGGCCGGCGCCCAGGGCTGGTCGATCTCCAGCTTGACGCCGCGCAGATCGTCCTGGGTCTCACGGGCACCGCGGTCGATGAAACCGCCGTCCTTGCCCGTGTTGGGCACGCGCGGGTCGTCCGCGGTCGGGTAGCCCCACTTGTCCGTGGGCAGCACACCCGGCGCCGTCGGGTCACCGGAGTCGATGGTCGGGGAGCCGTCCACCCCGTCCACCACGCCGAAGGGCCCCGGGACGAGGATGTCGTGCGCGCCCTGCCCGGTCGCGGCCTTGAGCGCCTCGGCGGTCTCGTAGGCGGTTCCGGCCCAGCTGTAGGCGTTCAGAGCACTGTTGGCCCCGTCGATCAGCAGGTTGTAGTCGGCGCGCGTACCCGCCACAGCGCTTTCCGACACCGAGATGCCGGTCATCCGCTTGTCGATCGTGCACGGGACCCACTGAACCGGATGGACGAGGTTGTTGAACACGGCGGACCCGGCGGAAGTGCCACCGAGCGAAATGGTCGGCGTGCACGCGCTGAGGTGGAGGGTGTTGTTGGTGACCACCGTGCCGGGTGCGTCCACCGCCGTGACCGGCGGCTCGGCGTAGGCGCGGATGAGGTTGCGGCCGAGGACGGTCCCCCGGGAACCGCCTTCGATCCGGACTCCGGTCACATCGCTCCGGGTGAGGCGCACGTCGGTGCTCGCGCCGCCGACCACGACGCCGTAGTCGCGGGCGGTCATACGGTCGAGTTCGACATCCGTGGAACCGCTGACCGTGACGGGTCCGTTGGGACTCAGTTGGCGGATCACCACGTGGGAGGCACCGCTGACGGTCAGGGGCTTGTCGACGCCCGTCGCCACCGGGATCGGGATGCCGCTCTGGTCCAGGACGCGCTCGGCGACGAAGGCGATCGGCTTGCCCGGTTCGCCGGAACGGTCGACGGTGACGGCCTCGTCGTACCGCTTGCCCGGCTTGATCTGCACGGTCTGGCCCGGCCGCACGGCCTTGGCCGCCGCCGAGATGCTGCAGAAGGGGACGGCTTGCGTACCGGCTCCGGTGTCGGAGCAGTTCGAGCCGTCCTGGTTGTTCACGTAGAGGTTGGCCGGGGCCTCGGCCGCCGCCGCAGCGCCGGCGGGAGCACCGAGAAGGGTGACGAGACCTGCGGTCAGCAGGGCCGTCGCACGGGTGGGACGCACCAGAAGGGATTCCTTCGCGAAGAGAAGACGTGGAGACACGAAGGACCCTGCGGCGCCGCACGACTGGTAGACGTCCTGTTCCCCCAGCGACAGTCGGGCGCACGCGACCCCCCGCGTACTCCGATCATCATGCAATGTCCGAAAGCCGATGTCATCCCTCACCTCAGGGCAAAAGCGGACGGACCGCCTCCCACGCGTCCACCGCCCCCGCCAGCGGATCCCCGTCCGCGAGGTGCGGACGTACGAGGACCAGCCACGGGATCAGGAACTTGACGCGCCTCAGGTGCAGGATCTCCGCGGCCGGCAGGTCCCGCCAGACCCGCCCCCGCGCGGCGGCCTCCGCCGGGGTCAGGTCGATCAGCGCCAGCAGCTCCCGGCAGAGCTCCACCGGGTCGCCCCCGCGTTCCGGACCCGGGCCCGGGCCGAAGGTGCGGATCAGGTAGCCGCGTACGTAGGCCACCTCGGGCGCCCTGACCAGGTCGCTCGTCCCCTCGGCCCGTGCGCAGCGGTACACCGCGGCCAGCGCCACCCGGCCCCAGCGCAGCCGGATGCCGTCCGCCAGCCGCTCGTCCTGCATGCGCGAGCCGGCCATGACGCGCAGGGCGCGCGGCGCGGGCTCGTCCAGCAGCGGCGGATCGGTGCCCAGCCAGGCCTCCAGGTCGGCGAGCGCGTGCCCGTCGGGCGGTACGGAGGTCAGCACCTGGCCTCGGCTCAACAGTCCGACCACGGCCCCCGTGAGGCGGACCGTCGCGGTGTGCCCGGCGTCGAAGGAGCCGACGGGTCGGCCGTACCGCTCGATCCCGCGCAGCCAGAGCCGGAGCTCCCCCACCGCGTAGACCTGCCCGGCCCGCGCGACCCCGCCGACGCAGCGGACGACGCACACCCCGCCCGTGACGTCGGCCTCCTCGACGGAGTACACCTGCAGTTCGGCGAATGGCACCCCGACCCCCCTTCGGGTCGGAGGCTACCGGGCGCGGCTCAAGCCCCGGACGGCTCCTCCAGGACGAGGCGGATCTCCGTGACCTCGTACCCCGCGCGGTCGAAGGCGGCGGCCATCGGGACGTTGACCGTGTCCGTGGTCGCGGTGATCCGCTCGGCGCCCTCGGCCGCGTGGAAGCGGGTGATCTCGGCGAGGATCTCGTCGATGAGGCCCCGGCCGCGCTGCTCCGGTACGACGCCCAGATAGCCGACGTTGCGGTGGTACGGGGTCGCCGAGGGGATCGCCATGCCCGCGAGGGTCCCGTCCGGGAGGTCGGCCAGGCGCCACCAGGAGCGCTCGCCGGGGCAGTCGAGGTAGAACGCGACGTCCTCGCGGGCCAGCTGCTCCGCGTCCATCGACCGCAGCTCGGCCTGGGTGTGCAGGTCGAGGCTGCCCGAGGACAGCCGGGCGAAGGCGTCCAGGAACTCCTCGTCGGTGCCCTCGCGGAAGACGAGCCGGCCGGTGGGCTCGGGGGTACCGGCCTCCGGGGTCCACTCGTAGCGCAGCCGCTCGATCCCGTTCGTCAGGCCGGCGGCGCCCGCGGCCTCCGTGCGCCAGGCGACCGCCGCGGCCAGCTCCGGGTCGGTGCGCCAGTCGCGGGGCAGCGACACGTTGTAGATCGGCAGGTTCCCGAAGGCGGCGTGCCCGGCGGCGAGCAGCCCGGCGGCGACGGCGGCCGGGTCGGCCACCGAGGAGCGCACCTGAAGGCAGTCGAGGGCGATGGGCCGCTCGCTGTCGGCGCGCCCCCACCACAGGGCGCGGGCGAGGACCTCTCCGTCCTCGTCCTCGGCGAACCAGATCCACTCGGCGCGGAATCGGTTCCCCGCGAGCTCCTCACGGATCCGGTCGGCGGTCAGGGCTGCGACGGGGCCGTCGGCCGGATAGGCGAGGGCGCGGTCGATGTCTGCGGGGTCTGCGGTGGCAGCGCGAAAGAACATCCGGCGATGATCACACGGTCGCACCGCGCCGGCCGGCGATTTCCCTCCTCGGGGGAGGACGCCGACGGCCGGCCTCCCGGAAGGAGACCGGCCGTCGGCTGGTGCGTGTCGTGCGTGCCGCTACGCCCAGGTGATCAGGCGGCGCGGGTGTTCCAGGACCGCCGCGATGTCGGCGAGGAACTTCGAGCCCAGCTCACCGTCGATGAGGCGGTGGTCGAACGACAGGGCCAGGGTGGTGACCTGGCGCGGCTTCACCTTGCCCTTGTGGACCCACGGCTGGAGCTTGATCGCGCCGACCGCGAGGATCGCGGACTCGCCGGGGTTCAGGATGGGCGTACCGGTGTCGACGCCGAAGACGCCGACGTTGGTGATGGTGATGGTGCCGTTCTGCATGTCGGCCGGGGAGGTCTTGCCGTCGCGGGCCGTGGCGACCAGCGAGGACAGGGACTCCGAGAGCTCGCCGAGCGTCTTGGCGTGGGCGTCCTTGATGTTCGGGACGATCAGCCCGCGCGGAGTGGCCGCCGCGATGCCCAGGTTGACGTAGTGCTTGAGCACGATCTCCTGGGCCGCCTCGTCCCAGGACGCGTTGACGTCCGGGTTGCGGCGGATGGCCACCAGCACGGCCTTGGCGATCAGGAGCAGCGGGTTGATCCGCAGACCGGCGAGGTCCGGATCGTCCTTGAGCTCCTGGACCAGCTTCATCGTGCGGGTCACGTCGAGGGTGATGAACTCGGTGACGTGCGGCGCGGTGAAGGCGGAACCGACCATGGCCTGGGCGGTGACCTTGCGGACGCCCTTGACCGGGATACGGGTCTCCCGCGCCGACGGCTCGACCGCGAGGGCCGGGGCCGGGACGGCCTGGGCGACCTCGGCCGGAGCCTGCACCGCCGCGGCGGCCGGTACGGCCTGCGGGACGATGGCCGCGGCGGCCGCCGCGTGGACGTCCTCGCGGGTCACGACCCCGCCGTCGCCGGTGGGGACGACGGCGGCCAGGTCGATGCCGAGGTCCTTGGCGAGCTTGCGCACGGGCGGCTTGGCCAGCGGACGCTCGCCGGCCGGCTGCGCCGGGACCGCGGGGAGCACCGGGGCGGCGGGAGCGGCCGGGGCGGCCACCGGAGCCGTGCCGTTCTGCGCGGGCGCACCCGCCGGCGCCTTGCGCGGGCGGCGCTTGGTGGAGGCGGTGGAAACGCCGTATCCGACCAGGACGGGCTGGCGCGCCTCGGCGGCCGGCTCCTCGGCGGCGACGGGGGCGGGCGCGGCGACGGCCGGGGCCGCCTCCGCCGCCGGGGCGTCGCCGCCCGCGGTCTGCACCGAGATGATCACCTGGCCGACGTCGACGGTGACGCCCTCCTCGAAGAGGAGCGCGTGCACGACGCCGTCGAAGGGGATCGGCAGCTCGACGGCCGCCTTCGCCGTCTCGACCTCGCAGACGACCTGACCGTCGGTGACGGTGTCACCCGGCTGGACGTACCACTTGAGGATCTCGGCCTCGGTGAGGCCCTCGCCCACGTCGGGCATCTTGAATTCGCGGATGGTCATGAACGTGGCTCCTCAGTACGCCAGCGAGCGGTCGACGGCGTCGAGCACCCTGTCCAGGCCCGGCAGGTACTCGTCCTCCAGGCGGGCCGGCGGGTACGGGGCGTGGAAACCGCCCACGCGCAGCACCGGCGCCTCCAGGTGGTAGAAGCACCGCTCCGTGATGCGCGCGGCGATCTCGGCGCCCACGCCCAGGAAGACGGGGGCCTCGTGGACGACGACCAGCCGGCGGGTCTTCTCGACCGACGCCTGGATCCCGTCGAAGTCCACCGGGGACATCGAGCGCAGGTCCACGACCTCGACGGACTTGCCCTCCTCGGCCGCGGCGGCCGCCGCCTCCAGGCAGACCTTCACCATCGGGCCGTAGGCCGCCAGGGTGACGTCCGCGCCCTCGCGCGCCACCCGCGCCTTGTGGAGTTCGTACGGGATGGCCTCGGTGTCGACCTCGCCCTTGTCCCAGTAGCGACGCTTCGGCTCGAAGAAGATCACCGGGTCGTCACTGAGGATCGCCTGCTGGAGCATCCAGTACGCGTCCGAGGCGTTCGACGGGGAGACCACCTTGAGGCCCGGGACGTGCGCGAAGAGCGCCTCCGGGGACTCGCTGTGGTGCTCGACCGCGCCGATGCCGCCCGCGTAGGGGATGCGCACGACGACCGGCATCTTGATCTTGCCGAGGGCACGCGCGTGCATCTTCGCGAGCTGCGTGACGATCTGGTCGTACGCGGGGAAGACGAACCCGTCGAACTGGATCTCCACGACCGGCCGGTAGCCGCGCAGGGCCAGGCCGATGGCGGTGCCGACGATGCCCGACTCGGCGAGCGGGGTGTCGATGACCCGCTCCTCGCCGAAGTCCTTCTGCAGGCCGTCGGTGATGCGGAAGACACCGCCCAGCTTGCCGACGTCCTCGCCCATGATCAGGACCTTCGGGTCCTGCTCCAGGGCCTTGCGCAGCGATTCGTTGAGCGCCTTCGCGATCGACATCTTCTCGACAGCCATCAGTGACCCTCCTCGAAGGACGCGAGGTAGGCGGCGAACTGGGCGCGCTCCTCGTCGACGAGCGCGTGCCCGTCCGCGTAGACGTTCTCGAAGATCGCCATGGTGTCGGGGTCGGGCATGGCGCGCACGACCTCGCGCACCCGCTTGCCCAGGGTCTCGCTCTCGGCTTCCAGCTCCTCGAAGAACGCCTCGTCGGCGCCCCCGGAGGCCAGCAGGTGGGCCTTCAGGCGCAGGATCGGGTCCTTGGCCTCCCAGGCAACCGTCTCCTCGTCCCGACGGTACTTCGTCGGGTCGTCGGAGGTGGTGTGCGCGCCCATGCGGTACGTGAACGCCTCGACGAGGGTCGGGCCCTCTCCCCGGCGGGCCCGGTCCAGCGCCCAGCGGGTGACGGCGAGGCAGGCGAGGACGTCGTTGCCGTCGACGCGGACGCCCGGGAAGCCGAAGCCCGAGGCGCGCTGGTAGAGCGGCACGCGCATCTGGCGCTCGGTGGGCTCGGAGATCGCCCACTGGTTGTTCTGGCAGAAGAACACCACGGGCGAGTTGTAGACGGCGGAGAAGTTGAAGGCCTCCATCACGTCACCCTGGCTGGAGGCGCCGTCGCCGAAGTAGGCGATGACCGCGGAGTCCGCGCCGTCCTTGGCCACACCCATCGCGTAACCGGTCGCGTGCAGCGTCTGCGAGCCGATGACGATCGTGTAGAGGTGGAAGTTGTTGGTGTTCGGGTCCCAGCCGCCGTGGTTCACGCCGCGGAACATGCCGAGGAGGTTGGTCGGGTCGACGCCGCGGCACCAGGCCACGCCGTGCTCGCGGTAGGTCGGGAAGACGTAGTCGTCGCTGCGGAGCGCCCGACCGGAGCCGATCTGCGCGGCTTCCTGGCCGAGGAGCGAGGCCCACAGGCCCAGTTCGCCCTGACGCTGGAGCGCGGTCGCCTCACCGTCGAAGCGGCGGGTGAGCACCATGTCGCGGTACAGCCCGCGCAGGTCCTCGGTGGTGATGTCGGCGACGAAGGATGCGAACTCGGCGTTCGCCGCGTCGTCGACGCGAACCCCTTCGGGCGTCAGCAGCTGTACGAGCTGAGGTTCAGCGTCCTGCGTCTGCGCGGTGGCGGCGGCGGGCTTCGCGGCGCTTGCCGCGCCTGCCGCCCGCTTGGTGCCGCTGCTGCGTCGCGGCTTGCGCGCGGCAGTGCTCTCCACGGTCACTTGGTGCTCCTCCGTCGGTCCGGCACCCGGGTTCTCCGGGGTCCAGTGCGGCTCACCTCGATCCGTACCAGCGCACGGGGTGGGTGCGCTTCACGTACGGGATCAAGGCGTGACAGGTGCCCCGGCGCGTGCCCTGCGCAATGCACGTTACCCAGTGCGCCGCATAACTGCGAAACCCCGTTTGACCTGCGTTTTTGCTTGGATTTCCAAGTAAATCCGCAGTGGCGGGAACAACCACTGGTCACAGCCTTGCAGGGGCCGGGAACAACGGCACGTTATCCCGGGTAACTCCGGCAGGGAAGGGGTGAGTGTGTGAAACTGACTTCGTGCGCGAAGACGGAAAAATCAAGGTATTCCTCCTGGACGACCACGAAGTGGTACGTCGGGGCGTCCATGAGCTCTTGTCGGTCGAAGAGGACATCGAGATCGTCGGCGAAGCCGGTACGGCGGCGGACGCGCTGGTCCGCATCCCGGCCACCCGCCCGGACGTGGCCGTGCTCGACGTGCGCCTCCCGGACGGCAGCGGCGTGGAGGTCTGCCGCGAGGTGCGCTCCCAGAACGAGGACATCAAGTGCCTGATGCTGACCTCGTTCGCCGATGACGAGGCGCTGTTCGACGCGATCATGGCCGGGGCCTCCGGTTACGTCCTCAAGGCGATCCGCGGCAACGAGCTGCTCAGCGCCGTCCGCGACGTGGCGGCCGGCAAGTCCCTGCTGGACCCGGTGGCCACCGCCCGGGTGCTGGAGCGGCTGCGCGACGGCAAGAACGGCAAGGGCGACGACCGCCTGGCCAACCTCACCGAGCAGGAGCGCAAGATCCTCGACCTGATCGGCGAGGGCCTGACCAACCGCGTCATCGGCGAGCGGCTGCACCTGGCCGAGAAGACGATCAAGAACTACGTCTCCAGCCTGCTCTCCAAGCTGGGCATGGAGCGCCGCTCCCAGGCAGCGGCCTACGTGGCCCGCCTCCAGGCCGAGAAGCGGAACTGACCCCTCGCGGTCCGGCCCGCCCGATCACACGGCGCGACGCCCCGCGGTCCGACGGATTCCACGGGGCGGGCCGTTCCATTCGGGACCAACGTCCCCGATCATGGGGGCGGCCTCCTCTTCCCGGCACGCGGTCGGTACCCGAGAGTGGGGGCATGTCACCGGAGGAACTCCACGCCATCGAACTGCTGCGCCAGGTGCCTTACGGCCGGGTCGCCACCAGCATGCGCGCGCTGCCCTTCCTCGCCCTCGCCCGCCACATCGTGGTGGACGGCAAGGTCGTCCTGAGAATGCACGCCGGCTTCGGCCACCACCAGGCGTGCAACGGCAGCGTGGTCGCCTACGGGGCGGACAACTTCAATTCCCGGGACCGCAGGCTGTGGTCGGTGCAGTTCACCGGAACGGCCGAGATCGTCGAGCCGACCACGGCCGAACTGGAGCTTTTCGGCCCGGGTCCGCATTTCGTGGACGGTGAGGTCTTCGACCCCGTCTACATGCGCATCGAACCCCAGTTCGTGACCGTGCACTCGCTCGCCGGGAATCCGGACCGCGAATACCAGCACGCCCTCTGACGCGCCGGTATCCCGTCCCTCGCCGAACTCCCGGAACTACCGGAACTACCAGAACTACCGGCCTCCCGAGCTACCGCTATTGCGGCTCGTTCACCCGGCCCGGGTCGGCACCGTCGCTCTTCGACGGCGTGGGCGTCGGCGTCGGGGTGGTCTTCGACGGCGTGGGCGACGGCGAGGTGCTCTTGGACTCCGAGGGCGACGGCGAGGCCGACGCCGACGGGGTGGTCGACGGGGTGCTGCTCGGCGTCCGGCTGCGCGTCGGGGCGAGCGAGGACTCGTTGGACGAGGGCGTGTTCTCCGAAGCCTGCTGCGACGGCGGGTTCGCCGACGCCCCGGGGGTGTTCTGCTGGCCGCCGGGCGAGCTCTGCTGGACGGCGGGGGGCTTCCCGCTCTCCTTCTTGGTCACGTTGTTGACGGCGTACGCGACACCGCCCGCGACCGCGATGATCGCCAGCACCGCGAAGAGCCACATCTTCCAGCGGCCGCCGCCGCGGTCGTCGTAGCCGTCGTAGCCCCGGCCCGAGACGCCCGGACCGCCGCCGGGGAAGGCGGAGCCGTCGTCCGGGTTCAGCCCCGGCACCATCGGCTGCTGGAACTGCGAGGTCATCGCGTTCGCGGCGTAGGCCGGGCGGCCGCCCGTGCCGCCCACGGGCATGGCCGTGGTCTGGGCCGCGCCGCCGCGCCCGTGCGGCAGGGCCATGGTGACCGGGCCCGTGTTCCAGGTGCCGGTGCCCGGCCCCTGGTCGTGCAGCATCTGAAGCGCGTACTGGACCAGGCCGCGCATCTCCTCGGCGCTCTGGAACCGGTCGTCCGGGTCCTTGGCGAGGGAGCGCATGACCAGACCGTCGAGCTCCGGCGGGATGCTCTGGCCCTCGGGCAGCTGCGAGGGCGGCACCGGGGCGTCCTGCACGTGCTGGTAGACCACCGACAGCGGGGTCTCGCCGGTGAAGGGGGGCCGCAGGGCCAGGAGTTCGTACAGCAGGCAGCCGGTCGCGTACAGGTCGGAGCGGTGGTCCACGGCCTTGCCGAGGGCCTGTTCCGGCGACAGGTACTGCGGGGTCCCCATGACCATGCCGGTCTGGGTCATCGTCGACTGCGCGCCGTGCAGGGCGCGGGCGATGCCGAAGTCCATCACCTTGACCGCGCCCGCGTCCGTGATGATCACGTTCGCCGGCTTGATGTCACGGTGCACGATGCCGTGCTGGTGCGAGTACGCCAGCGCCTCCAGCACGCCGGAGACGATGATGAGCGCCTGATCGGGGCCCGGGGCCTCGGCGCTGAGCAGCAGGTCGCGGATGGTGCGGCCCTCGACCAGCTCCATCACGATGTACGGGACGGTGTTCGGTCCGACCCGGTCCTCGCCCGAGTCGTACACGGCGACGACGGCGTGGTGGTTCAGTCCGGCGACGGACTGCGCCTCGCGCGTGAAGCGGGCCTTGGACACGGGGTCCTCGGCCAGGTCGGCGCGGAGCAGCTTGACGGCGACGGTGCGGCCCAGGCGTACGTCCTCGGCGGCGAACACCTCGGCCATGCCGCCGCGGCCGAGCCGGTGCGTCAGCCGGTAACGGCCGTCTCCCACCAGGCCGCCGGCGCCCCAGTGCTCAGGACCATCGGTCATCCCGGCGCCGTTTCCCTCGGGTTCGGGTGCCATCAGTCCTCGCCGTCGTCTCTCTTGGCCGCTGCTGGGCGGTAGTCCTCTTCTTAGTGCTCCGATGAACGCTACAGCCTCGAACCCGGTCACCGTTCGGACAAGTCGTCCTGTGGCAGGCCGGTCACAGAACGGGCCACTGGCTTGACTGGTGCTTGCCCTCCGGCAGACTGGGCCCGACATCGACAGCTCGAGGGGAAGCAACAGTCATGAGCCAGGACGGCACTCAGGGCCGGTACGCAGGCGGTTCCCTGGCCCGCGGCCGTTACCAGCTACGGGATTTGCTCGGCGAGGGCGGCATGGCCGCGGTGTACCTCGCGTACGACACGGCGCTCGACCGCCAGGTGGCCATCAAGACCCTGCACACGGAACTGGGACGCGAGCAGTCCTTCCGCGAGCGGTTCCGTCGCGAGGCCCAGGCTGTAGCGAAACTGTCGCACACCAACATCGTCTCGGTCTTCGACACGGGTGAGGACGAGTTCGAGGGCTCGCTCATGCCGTACATCGTCATGGAGTACGTGGAGGGGCAGCCGCTCGGCTCCGTGCTCCAGGCGGACATCGCGCAGTACGGGGCGATGCCGGCGGACAAGGCGCTGAAGGTGACGGCCGACGTGCTGGCCGCCCTGGAGACCAGCCACGACATGGGGCTCGTCCACCGCGACATCAAGCCCGGCAACGTGATGATGACCAAGCGCGGCGTGGTCAAGGTCATGGACTTCGGCATCGCCCGTGCCATGCAGTCGGGGGTCACCTCGATGACGCAGACCGGCATGGTCGTCGGCACCCCGCAGTACCTGTCGCCCGAGCAGGCGCTGGGGCGCGCGGTCGACGCCCGCTCCGACCTGTACTCGGTCGGCATCATGCTCTTCCAGCTGCTGACCGGGCGGATCCCGTTCGACGCGGACTCGCCGCTGGCCATCGCGTACGCGCACGTGCAGGAGGAACCGGTCGCTCCGTCCTCCATCAACCGCTCGGTGACGCCGGCGATGGACGCGCTGGTGGCGCGCTCGCTGAAGAAGAACCCGAACGAGCGCTTCCCCTCCGCGGCCGCCATGGCGGACGAGATCGCCCGGGTGCTGTCGGTCGGGCAGACCGGTGCTCCGGTCATCGTCCAGGGCCTCGGGCCCACGAACAGCGGCGCGGGCGTCGGCTCGGCCGTGTTCCCGCCGCTGGACTCCGGCTTCCAGGCCCCGCCGCAGTCGGTGCAGCAGCCGTACCAGTCCCCGCAGACGGCCTCGCCGTACGGTCCGCCGACCCCGGCTCCGCAGCCGCAGACGCAGGGCGGCTACGCGTACCCGCACACGCCCCCGCCGCAGCAGCAGTAC
This sequence comes from Streptomyces sp. NPDC002467, assembly GCF_042889825.1. Taxonomy (NCBI): domain Bacteria; kingdom Bacillati; phylum Actinomycetota; class Actinomycetes; order Kitasatosporales; family Streptomycetaceae; genus Streptomyces; species Streptomyces sp. NPDC002467. The sequence continues at coordinate 384,164 of NZ_JBIARJ010000001.1, forward strand.
GCGGCGCCGACCCCGCCGCCGTACACGATCTCGCCCTCGCAGTCCCAGTCGGGCTCGGGCGGCGGAGCGGGCGGCGCGGGCGGCGGCAAGAAGAACATGCCGGTGGTCGTGGGCGCCATCGCGGTGGCCGTGCTGGCGATCGGCGGCCTGATCGCGGTGATCGCCAACGGGGACGACGACAAGGACGCCAAGAACGTCGCGTCGCAGGGCAGCTCCAGCGCCCCCGCCACGGTTCCCTCCGCCAAGGCGAGCACCAAGGGGCCCGACCCCTCGCGCACGATCGACCCGAAGCTCTGCAAGGAGCCGGTGAAGAGCTTCAGCGACGCCGGCAAGTACTCGGCGCCCGACCTGCGGTACAAGGACCTGCGGTCGGTCAAGGAGTGCATCCAGGCCTCGGGCGGCAGGTACGACGTCGTCTACAAGGACGAGGCCGTGTACGGCAAGGACCAGGTGCTCGAACAGAACCCGCGCCCCGGGGACAAGATCGACAAGGAAGGCACCCAGTACACGCTGACCGTGTCGAGCGGCAAGCCGGAGTAGCCCACGCGTAGGTGACACTGCTCCACACCGGCATCCCGGGCTCCCCGTTGGGGCGCCCGGGATGCCGCTTTTGCCCCGCTATGTAAATCTGAGCGCAGCGCGTATCTCCACACGATCGCGCGCTCGATCCGCGCGCTCGATCCGCATGCTCGGGACGGGAGGGGCACCCCGTGATCCTTGGCTTCCGCCCGGCCCGCTGGGCGGCCTGCGCCGCACTGGCCGCCGCCGCGCTCGCGCCCACCGCCCCCGCGTACGCCTGGCCCCCCTCCGCGACCGCGCGCACCGCCCCCGCCACCGAGCCCGCCCCCGCGGACGAGCCGTTCGAGGAGCTGGCCGGCTCCGCCGCCGGGGCCGGGCGGGAGCGACCCGGCAGACCGCCCGGCGAACCCGCCGACCCGGAGCTGACGGTGGCCTCCCGACCCCTGCCGGCCCGCCCGCGGACCGAGCCGACGCACCCGGCACCGCCACCGCCGCCGGCGGCCGTGCCGACCCCGCCCGCGCCCGCGGCCGTCAGGGCGCTGGGCACCGAACCGAACGAGCGGGCCGCCGATCTGGCCGCGCACATACTGCCGCTCGGGACCGGGTTCGCCCTGATGGGACTGGGTCTGGGCTACCTCGGAGTGCGGCTGCGGCGCAGCGCCTGAAGGGCCCGAACCGCGATCCGAGGTGGTTGCCGTGCGTGAACATACTCGGTATACATACCGAGTATGTCGATCCGTCACGGCCTGCTGGCCCTGCTCGAACGGGGCCCCAGGTACGGCTCCCAGCTGCGCACCGAGTTCGAATCCCGCACCGGCTCCACCTGGCCGCTCAACGTCGGGCAGGTGTACACCACCCTCGCCCGCCTCGAACGCGACGGCCTCGTCGCACCCGACGGCGAGGACTCCGCCGGACACACCCTCTACGCCATCACCGACACGGGCCGCACCGAACTGCGCGAGTGGTACGAGCGCCCCGTAGACCGCGCCAACCCGCCCCGCGACGAGCTGTCGATCAAGCTCGCCATGGCCGTCGGCGCCCCCGGTGTGGACATCCGCGCCGTCATCCAGTCCCAGCGGCACGCCACCATCAGGGCGATGCAGGACTACACCCGGCTCAAGGCCACCGCACTCGCCGCGATCGAGAGCGGACAGTCCCGCGAACGCGACGACGTGGCCTGGCTGCTCGTCCTGGAACAGCTGATCTTCCAGACCGAGGCCGAGGCCCGCTGGCTGGACCACTGCGAAACCCGGCTGGTCCGGCTCTCCCTGTCGGCCGACCGGAGAGCCGCACGGCCAGGACCGCACCAGGCCGAACCGGCTGACGGCGAACCGACCCACGCCGATCCGGCCCACGCCGACGAGGACTCCGGGGCCGCGGCCCCGGCTCCGGCTCCGGCCAAGACCCCGGCCCCGACCGCCACCGCACGGCCCCGTACCGCCCGCACACGGCGGGGCTGAACCACCGTTCCAGGGGGACCCCTCATGTCCGAACAGCACCAGTCCCGGCAACCCGTACTCCAGTTGGACCGGCTCGTCCGCACCCACGGCAGCGGCACCACCGAGGTGCACGCCCTGCGCGGCATCGACCTGTCCGTGTACCCCGGCGAACTCGTCGCCGTCATGGGCCCGTCGGGCTCCGGAAAGTCCACGCTGCTCACCCTCGCGGGCGGCCTCGACACCCCGACCGGCGGCCGGGTGATCGTCGAGGGCACCGACATCACCGCCGCGAGCCGCAAGCAGTTGGCCGCACTGCGCCGCCGCAGCATCGGCTACGTCTTCCAGGACTACAACCTCATCCCGGCGCTCACCGCCGCGGAGAACGTGGCCCTGCCCCGCGAACTCGACGGCGTCTCCGCCCGCAGGGCCCGCGTCTCCGCGCTCGCCGCGCTGGAGGAGATGGGCCTGGGCTCGCTCGCCGACCGCTTCCCCGACGAGATGTCCGGCGGCCAGCAGCAGCGCGTGGCCATCGCCCGCGCCCTGGTCGGCGATCGTCGCCTCGTCCTCGCCGACGAGCCCACCGGCGCCCTCGACTCCGAGACCGGCGAATCCGTGCTGGGCCTGCTGCGCTCCCGCTGCGACGCGGGCGCGGCCGGCATCCTCGTCACGCACGAGCCGCGCTTCGCCGCCTGGGCCGACCGCGTGGTCTTCCTCCGCGACGGCAGCGTGATCGACGAGACCCTGCGCAGCGGGGCCGACTCCCTGCTCTCCGGGCGGGCGGCCGCCCAGTGACCTCCTCGCTCCAAGTCTGGTACCACTCCTGGATCGCGGCGCTGCGCATCGCCCGCCGCGACGCCTGGCGCGCAAAGGGCCGCAGCTCCCTCGTCCTCGCCATGCTCGCCCTGCCGATCGTCGGGGTGAGCGCGGCCGACTTCACGCTGCGCAGCGCCCAGCTCTCCCCCGATCAGGCCGTCACCCGTCGGATCGGCGCCGCCGACGCCCGCGTGGCCTCCTCGAACATGGGCGTGCCCGTCTACCAGAAGCCCGACGGCTCCAGCTACGCACCCGTCGGCGGCTTCAAGGACTACGACGGCGGGTCCCGGCCCGAGGAGGGCGGCCCGGATCCGGTGAAGCCGGCGCTCCCGGCCGGCGCCGAGGCCGTCAAGGACTCCACCGCCTACTCCAAGGTCCGGACCCGGCACGGGCTGCTCGACACGGAGCTGCGCGAACTCGACACGAACAGCCCGCTGACGGCCGGCCTGATCACCGTCGACCACGGCCGGCTGCCCGGTACCGCGGGCGAGGTCGCCGTCACCACGGCCTTCCTGAAGAACTCCGGCTACTCGGTCGGCTCCTCGGTCACCCCGCGCGGCTCGAACTCCTCGTACGTGATCGTCGGAGCCTACGAGCTGCCCGGCGAGCTCAGGAAGGAAGAGGTCCTCGCCCCGCCCGGGACCCTCCTCGCCCCGCTCGACGCGGTCCTCAAGGCCTCCGGAGCATCCGGGCTGCACCCCCAGGACTCGTATCTGGTCCGGGTCGGCGGGGATGGTTTCACGTGGAACATCGTCAAGGAGGCCAACGCCAAGAGCCTGGTCGTCGTCTCCCGCGCCGTCGCCCTCGACCCGCCGGCCGACTCCGACGTCCCGCTGTACCGGCAGGAGCCGAAGGAGCAATTCGAACTCGGCACCGGCGGCTCCCCCGTCGAACTGGCCACCGCTGCCACCGTCGTGGGCCTCGCGATGCTGGAGATCTGCCTGCTCGCCGGACCCGCCTTCGCGGTCGGTGCCCGGCGCTCGCGCCGCCAGCTGGGCCTGGTCGGCGCCAACGGCGGCGACCGGCGCCACATCCGCGCGATCGTGCTCTCCGGCGGCCTGGTCATCGGAGCCGTGGCCGCCGTCATCGGCACCGCCCTCGGCGTGGCACTCACCGTCGCGCTCCGGCCGGTCCTGGAGGACTACCTCGGCGCCCGGTTCGGCGGTTTCGTCCTGCGGCCGCTGGAGCTGGGCGGCATCGCCCTGCTCGCCGTGGTGACCGGGCTGCTGGCCGCGGTCGTCCCGGCCGTCACGGCCTCCCGGCAGACCGTGCTGGCCTCGCTGACCGGCCGCCGCGGGATCCGCCGCGCCAACCGGGTCCTGCCCGTCCTCGGCCTGATCGCCGTCGCGGGCGGCGCCGCGATCGCCCTGTACGGCACCACCGCGCGGATGAGCCCCACCGTGGTCGCGGGCGGCAGCGCCATCGCCGAGCTCGGCGTCGTCGCCCTCACCCCGGTCCTGGTCGGCCTGTTCGGGCGGTTCGGGCGGTGGCTGCCGCTGTCACCGCGGCTCGCCCTGCGCGACGCCGTGCGCAACCGGGGGCGTACGGCCCCCGCAGTGGCAGCCGTACTGGCCGCCGTCGCGGGAAGCGTCGCGGTGGCCACGTACGAGCACAGCCAGGACGTGCAGAAACGACACGAGTACGTGGCCAAACTGCCGCAGGGCACCGGGCTGTTGCAGACCTCGTCGAACAGCGCCCACAAGGAGGTGCCCGCCCTGCGCGAGGCCCTCGCCAAGCAGATCCCGCTGACCCAGCGGGCCGACGTCGACCGCCTCGTCGTCGGCAAGCCAGGCTGCGAGTCGTACTCCACGGAACCGGGCTGCGGCCGGGTCGAGGTCATCGCTCCGAAAGAACAGCGCTGCCCGCTCGACGAAGCCCCGAACGGGCCCGCCTCCTTCTCCCCGCAACAGGCGAAGGAACTGCGCCAGGACTGGCGGTGCAAGCGGGACGAGTACAACGCTCAGCAGGAGGTCGTCGTCGCCGACGAGAAGCTGCTCTCCGTACTGGCCGTGACCGATCCGGGCTCGGTGGCCGCCCTCAAGGCCGGACGGGCCGTCTCCTTCGACAAGCGCAAGGTCAAGGACGGCAAGTTGACCCTGCGGATCATCACCGACCCGAAGGCCTCCAGGGGCTTCGGCAAGCCCGGCGAGGAGCCGCCGGGCGAGGACAGGGTCCTCCCCGTCCACCAGGCGCCCGACGGCGCCCAGGGCTGGGGCATCCATGTGGTCCTGCCCGCGGCGGCCGTCAAGGCCACCGGGCTGACCACGGCACCGTTCGGCTCCTACTTCAGCCTCGACGGGACGCCGACCAGCGAACAGAAGCAGAAGATCGACGGGGAGATCGACCGGATGGGCGTGGACGCGTCCGTGCGCATCGAGGCGGGCTACCAGGGCGACGACAGCCTCACCCTGCTCGCCCTCACCCTCTTCGCCGGCCTGGTCACCATCGGCGCGGCCGGCATCGCCACCGGGCTCGCCCAGGCCGACGCCGAGGCCGACCTGAAGACCCTGGCGGCGGTGGGCGCGGCGCCGCGGGTGCGGCGCACGCTCAGCGGCTTCCAGTGCGGGCTGATCGCCCTGATGGGCGTGGTCCTGGGCTCGGCGGCCGGACTCCTGCCCGCGGTCGGGCTGCGGCTCACCCAGGAGCGGGAGCTGGAGCGCCTCTACGAGTACGGGCTCGCCAGGGGCTACACGTCGGTGGAGGACATCCCGTACGTGCCGATCTCGGTGCCGTGGGAGACCCTCGGCGGGCTGCTGGTCCTGGTCCCGCTGGGCGCGGCGCTGTTGGCCGCACTGGTCACCCGCTCGAACGGTGCGCTGGCCCGGCGGGCGGCCGGCTGATCTCGTGCCCCCGTACAGGGTGGATCACGCTCGTACGGGGGCACACGTCTGCTGACGAAGGTGTGCGAGAGAATGAACGGCATGGAGATGCCGAGGAGTGAACGGTCGCAGGACAGCCCCCCGCACGTCATGATCGTGGGACAGGACGGGATGGCGGTCGGCGGCGCCGATGACGAGTCGCGCGAGGTCCCGGTGACGGAGATGGTCGAACAGCCCGCCAAGGTCATGCGGATCGGCAGCATGATCAAGCAACTCCTGGAAGAGGTACGCGCAGCGCCTCTGGACGAGGCGAGTCGAGTCCGGCTCAAGGACATCCATGCCGCCTCGGTGAAGGAGCTGGAGGACGGCCTGGCCCCCGAGCTCGTGGAGGAACTGGAGCGCCTGTCCCTCCCGTTCACCAACGAGGCCATTCCCTCGGAGGCGGAACTGCGCATCGCGCAGGCACAGTTGGTCGGTTGGCTGGAGGGCCTCTTCCACGGCATCCAGACGGCCCTGTTCGCGCAGCAGATGGCGGCGCGGGCCCAACTGGAACAGATGCGCCGGGCCCTCCCGCCGGGAGCCCCGACGGACGACGAGGACGGCCACGGCCCGGTCCGCTCGGGCCCGTACCTCTAGCCCCCGGCGGCCACCCGAACGAAGGCGGACCCCCGCTCCCCGGAGCGCGGGGACCCGCCTTCCCCCTTTCCGTGTGCGGCGCCACTGCCGGGGCTCCGCCCCGGACCCCGCGCCTCAAACGCCGGCGGGGCTGGGGGGTGCGGTTCGCGAGCGCGTCGGCGGGACGCCGCGCAGTACCTGAAGACTCGGGGCCCCGACCGGCACATCCAGCCTCGCAGGGCAATGGCGCAGGGGCCGCAGGTTTCGGGCCCCGGCACATCCAGCCTCGCCGGCGTTTGAGGCGCGGGGCCTGGGGCGGAGCCCCGGTCTTTGAGCCGCACGGGCAGGCGGCATCAGCCAAAACCAGCCCCGCCGGCGTTTGGGGCGCGGGGTCCGGGGCGGAGCCCCGATCCTTGAGCCGCACGGGCGGGCGGCACCGGCCAAAACAGCCCCGCCGGCGATGCGGGGCCGCACCCCGTAAGCCGCCCATAAGCCCGCCTCCCCGCCAGGGACACGGTCGACGCATACTCAGGGGCATGACCTACGACGCGATCGTCCTGGCAGGCGGCGCCGCGCAGCGACTCGGTGGGGCCGACAAGCCCGCGCTGAGCGTCGGCGGCCGCACCCTCCTCGACCGCGTCCTCGACGCCTGCGAGGGCGCCCGCACCACCATCGTCGTCGGTGGCCGCCGCACGACGACGCGCCCGGTGCGCTGGGCCCGTGAGGAACCGCCCGGCGGCGGCCCCGTGGCCGCACTGGACGCCGGGCTCCGCCAGACCACCGCCGAGCTGGTCCTCGTACTCTCCGCCGACCTGCCGTTCCTGGACCGCGACACCGTACGGGCGCTCCTCGACGGCGTCGGCCCCGCCGACGGGGCCCTGCTGCGGGATCCCGACGGCCGCGACCAGCCCCTGGTCGCCGCCTACCGGGCCGAGCCACTGCGCCGCGAGATCGCCCTGCTCGCCACCGAGCACGGCCGCCTGACAGGGCTCCCGCTGCGCGGGCTCACCGCCGAACTGGACCTCGCCCGCCTCGCGGCACCGCAGCCACTCGCCTCCTTCGACTGCGACACCTGGGACGATCTCGCCGCCGCCCGGGCCCGGATCAGGGAGCATGGGACCGTGCTGGACCAATGGATCACCGCCGTCAAGAACGAGTTGGGCATCGACCTCGCCGTCGACACCAAGACCCTGCTCGACCTCGCCCGTGACGCCGCCCACGGCGTCGCCAGGCCCGCCGCTCCACTGACCACCTTCCTCGTCGGTTACGCGGCCGCCCAGGCCGAGGCCACCGGCGCCGACCCCGCCCAGGCCGTCGCCGAGGCCTCCCGCAAGGCCGCCGATCTGGCGCTGCGCTGGGCCGCCGAGGCGCAGACCGACGAACAGAACGGCTCCGGATGACCCCCACCGACGCCGACCACGCCCTCGACCAGGCACTGGCCCTGGTCAGCCGCAGCGCCCCCGGCCACGGCCCGCACGACGGCTCCGTCGGCCCCGGCGGGTCCGGTGGGTCCGGCGGGTCCGGCGGGTCCGGCGGGTCCGGCCACCGCGTCACCCCCTGGCCGGCGGCCCGGGAGGCCGCCGTCCGCGCCGGGAACGGCGCCCGGGCCCGCACCCACCGGGTGCCGCTCTCGGACGCGATCGGCGAGGTGCTGGCCGCGCCCCTGGACGCCCTGACCGACCTGCCGTCGTTCGACACCTCGGCCATGGACGGCTGGGCCGTCGCCGGACCCGGCCCCTGGACCGTGCGCGGCGGCGCCGACGTCCTCGCCGGGACCGACCTGCCCGAACCCCTCGCGGACGGCGAGGCCGTACGGATCGCCACCGGCGCCCGGATCCCGGCCGACGCCACCGCCGTCATCCGCAGCGAGCACAGCCGCGAGTCCGGCAGCCAGCTCTTCGCCGACCGGACCGTCGTCACCGGCCAGGACATCCGCCCGCGCGGCCAGGAGTGCCGCTCCGGCGACCTGCTGCTGCCCGCCGGCTCCCTGGTCACCCCGGCCGTGCTCGGGCTCGCCGCGGCGGCCGGGTACGACGAGCTGACCACCCGGCCCCGGCCCCGCGTGGAGATCCTCGTGCTCGGCGATGAGCTGCTCACCGAGGGGCTCCCGCACGACGGCCTCATCCGCGACGCCCTGAGCCCCATGCTCGGCCCCTGGCTCACCCGGCTCGGCGCCGAGGTCGTGTCCACCCGGCGCCTCGGCGACGACCCCGCCGGGGTCGAGGCCCTGCTGAAGGCCGTCACCACCTCCACCGCCGACGTCATCGTCACCACCGGCGGCACCGCCTCCGGGCCCGTGGACCACGTCCACCCCGTGCTGGAGCGGGCCGGCGCCGAACTCCTCGTCGACGGTGTCGCCGTGCGCCCGGGCCACCCCATGCTGCTGGCCCGCATCGGCGACCGGGCCGACGGAAGGCACCTGGTCGGGCTGCCCGGAAACCCCCTCGCCGCGGTCTCCGGGCTGCTGACCCTCGCCGAACCGCTGCTGCGCGCCCTCGCGGGCCGCCGCCGGCGCCCGCGCTACACGGCGACGATCGAGGGCGACGTACCGGGCCACCCGTTCGACACCCGGCTCGTCCCGGTCATGCTGGGCGACGAACACGCGGTGCCGCTGCGCTACCACGGCCCCGCGATGCTGCGTGGTGTGGCGGCCGCGGACGCGCTGGCCGTCGTACCGCCCAAGGGCGCTCGGTCCGGGCAGGAGTTGGAGATCCTGGACCTGCCCTGGGCCTCGGGGGGATGTTTCACGTGAAACTTCACGGCCACGACGCCATGGCCCGTGGCGCCGACGAGAAACTCGCCGCCCGGCGGATCAGGATGCCCAAGCGCGCCGTCGAGAAGCCCTTGCGGCAGGTGTCCAAACGCCTGCTGATGGCCCTGGGCGTGATGGCCCTGACGGTCCTGATCGTGTGGCTGGACCGCGGCGGCTACCACGACAACGCCAACGAGACCGTCGACTTCCTCGACTGCGTCTACTACGCCACCGTCACCCTGTCGACGACCGGATACGGCGACATCGTCCCGTACAGCGACAGCGCGCGGCTGATCAACATCCTGCTGATCACCCCACTGCGCGTACTGTTCCTGATCATCCTGGTCGGCACCACCCTGGAAGTCCTCACGGAGCGGACGAGGGAAGAGTGGCGGCTGAACCGCTGGAGGAAGAACTTGCGTGACCACACGGTCGTCGTCGGCTTCGGCACCAAGGGCCGCTCCGCCCTGCAGACGCTGCTGGCCACCGGGCTCCCCCGGGATCACGTCGTCATCGTCGATCCCAGCGCCAAGGTGATCGACACGGCCAACGCGGAGGGATTCACGGGCGTGGTCGGCGACGCCACCCGCTCCGACGTACTGCTGCGCGCCGAGTTGCAGAAGGCCCGTCAGATCATCATCGCCACCCAGCGGGACGACACCGCCGTACTGGTCACGCTGACGGCCCGCCAGCTCAACCGGGGCGCGAAGATCGTCGCCGCGGTCCGCGAGGAGGAGAACGCGCCGCTGCTGCGCCAGTCCGGCGCCGACGCCGTCATCACGAGCGCGAGCGCGGCCGGCCGCCTGCTGGGCCTCTCCGTCCTCAGCCCGAGCGCGGGCACCGTGATGGAGGACCTGATCCAGCAGGGCAGCGGCCTCGACCTCATCGAACGGCCCGTGAAGAAGGCCGAGGTGGGCAAGTCCGTACGGGAGACCCCCGACCTGGTGGTGAGCGTGCTGCGCGGCCACCGGCTGCTGCCCTACGACGATCCGCACGCGAGCCCGCTCCAGCTGACGGACCGTCTCATCACCATCGTCCGCGCGACCTCGCACGGCCAGCCGCCCGTGACCCTGGGCCCGGCGGAGTAGCACCGCGCCCAGGGCAGGCGGTCGTCCGCTACGCGGCGCCGTCCGCGGGGGCCAGCGCGATGACCGGAACGGTACGTCCGGACCGCTCCTGGAACCCCGCGAGGAACGGGGTCCGCTCCACCTGGAGCTCCCAGAGCCGTTCCCGCTCGGCGCCCTCGGTCTCCACCGCCGTCACCTCGTACGCCTCGGTGCCGACCTCCACATGGGCGGAGGGGTCGGCGAGCAGGTTGTAGTACCACCCCGGGCGGTTCTCACGGCCGCCGTTGGCGGCGAAGACCACCAGCCGCTCCCCGTCGCGCAGATAGGCCATCGGCATGGTGCGCCGCTCGCCACTGCGGGCGCCGGTGGTGGTGAGGAGCAGCAGCGAAAACCCCGCGAAGTCCCCGCCCACCTTCCCCCCGGTGGCGCGGAACTCGTCGATCACCAGCTGGTTGCGCTGTAAGCGTTCATCGGACATATCGGCTTCCCTCCAAGGAAGTTGACGATTCCTCTCGGCCCAGCGCCACCCAGCATCCCAGGTGCTTGGGCGGCGCGGGCGGCGTCGCGTAGCCTCCGGGCCATGCATGCGATCACCATCGAGCAGCCCGGCGGCCCCGAGGCCCTCGTCTGGACCGACGTACCCGATCCGGTCGCGGGCGAGGGCGAAGTCCTCGTCGAGGTCGCGGCGAGCGCCGTGAACCGCGCCGACCTCCTGCAACGGCAGGGCTTCTACGATCCCCCGCCCGGTTCCTCCCCCTACCCCGGCCTGGAGTGCTCCGGGCGGATCGCCGCGATCGGGCCGGGCGTCTCCGGCTGGGCGGTCGGCGACGAGGTCTGCGCCCTGCTGGCGGGCGGCGGGTACGCGCAGAAGGTCGCCGTCCCCGCGGGCCAGCTGTTGCCGGTCCCGGCGGGCGTGGACCTGGTGACGGCGGCCGCGCTGCCCGAGACCGTCTGCACGGTCTGGTCCAACGTGTTCATGGTGGCCGGCCTGCGCCCAGGGGAAACGCTGCTCGTCCACGGCGGGGCCAGCGGCATCGGGACGACGGCCATCCAGCTCGCCAAGGCGATCGGCGCGCGCGTGGCGGTGACCGCGGGCGGCAAGGAGAAGCTGGAGCGCTGTGCGGAACTGGGCGCGGACATCCTGATCGACTACCGCGAGCAGGACTTCGTGGAGGAGATCAAGGCGGCGACCGGCGGGGCCGGGGCGGACGTGATCCTGGACATCATGGGCGCGAAGTACCTGGAACGGAACGTGGCGGCGCTGGCCGTGAACGGCCGGCTCGCGGTGATCGGCCTCCAGGGCGGCCTGAAGGCGGAACTGAACCTCGGCGCCCTGCTCGCCAAGCGCGCCGCGATCACGGCCACTTCCCTGCGGGCCCGCCCGCTGGAGGAGAAGGCGGCGATCGTCGCGGCCGTCCGTGAACACGTCTGGCCCTTGGTGTCGACGGGCCGGGTCCGCCCGGTGATCCACGAGACGTTCCCCATGACCCGGGCGGCCGACGCCCACCGCGTACTGGAATCCAGCACCCACGTGGGCAAGGTCCTGCTCACCCTCTGACCCCGGTTCGTGTGCGGCACCGCTGCGGGGGCTCCGCCCCGAGGTCTTTCAGCCCGTCCGGCGTTTGAGGACCGGGGTCCGGGGCGGAGCCCCGGGGAACGGTGGAAGGGCGGGTAGGGGACGGGCCCCGCGCAGCGGAACCCGCACCCGCCCACCCGCCGGACGGCTAGAGGCTGCGCAGCAACACCGCCGGCGACTCCACACAGTCGGCGACGTACCGAAGGAACCCGCCCGCCGTCCCCCCGTCGCACACCCGGTGGTCGAACGTCAGGGACAACTGCACGACCTGTCGGACCGCCAGCTCCCCCCGGTGCACCCACGGCTTCGCCATGATCCGGCCGACGCCGAGCATCGCCGCCTCCGGGTGGTTGATGATCGGCGTGGAGCCGTCGACCCCGAACACCCCGTAGTTGTTCAGCGTGAACGTCCCACCGGTGAGGTCCGCCGGGGACAGCTTCCCGCCCCGCGCCAGCTCCGTCAGACGCGCGAACTCCGCCGACAGCGCCTCCGGGTTCATGACGTGCGCGTCCCGGACCACCGGGACCATCAGCCCGCGTTCCGTCTGCGCGGCGAAGCCCAGGTTCACCGACGGCAGCCGGACGATCTCGTTCGCCGCCAGATCCACGGTGGAGTTGAGCTCCGGGTACTTCGCGAGCGCGGCCGTGCAGATCCGGGCCAGCAGCGCCAGCACCGAGATCTTGGGCCCGCCGACCGCGTTCATCGCGGCCCGCGCCGCCATCAGCTCGGTTGCGTCCGCGTCGACCCAGCACGTGGCGTCCGGGATCTCACGCCGGCTGCGCGACAGCTTGTCCGCGACCGCCCCGCGCACGCCCTTGAGCGGCACCCGCTCGCCCTGCACCGCCACGGGGGCGACCGCGGCGGCGACAGGGGCCGCGGGAGCCCGCAGAGCCGCCAGCGCGGCCTCCACGTCCGCCCGCATGATCAGCCCGTCCGGCCCCGAACCCGCCAGCCCGCGCAGATCGATCCCGCCGTCCCGCGCGAGCTTGCGCACCAGCGGCGAGATCACCGGAACGGGCCCTGCCACAGCGACCGGAGCGACCGGCACAGCAGGAGCCACCGGAGCCGCCGGGGCCACCGGCACGGCCGGTGCGACCGGCGCCGACACCGCGGCGGTGACGGGTCGCACCCGTCGCCGACGCGCCGGGCGCGAGTCGTCCGAGCCGTAACCGATCAGGGGCCGGGGCGCGTCGCCGGAGCCCGCCGCCCCGTCCACGGAAGCTGCGGTGTCAGCCGGCAGGACCTGCGCCCCCACCGCCACGGTGATCAGCGGCGCCCCGACGGGGAGTTCCGTGCCCTCCTCCCCGAAACGGGCGGTGACGACACCGCCGTAGGGGCACGGAACCTCCACCATCGCCTTGGCCGTCTCGACCTCGACCACGGGCTGGTCGATGGCGACGACATCGCCGACCGCGACCAACCAGCGCACGATCTCGGCCTCGGTCAGGCCCTCCCCGAGATCGGGAAGCTTGAACTCCATTACCTGCGCCATCAGTTCTCCCACTGCAGGCGGGCCACGGTGTCGAGGATCCGGTCGACACCGGGCAGGTGGTGCTTCTCCAGCATCGGCGGCGGGTACGGGATGTCGAAGCCCGTCACGCGCAGCACCGGAGCCTCCAGGTGGTGGAAGCAGCGCTCCGTGACGCGGGCGGCGATCTCCGCGCCCGGTCCGCCGAAGCCGTTCGCCTCGTGGACCACCACGGCGCGGCCGGTCCGGCGTACGGACTCGACTACCGTCTCCTCGTCGAACGGCACGAGCGAGCGCAGGTCGACGACCTCCAGGTCCCAGCCCTCCTCGCGGGCCGCCTCGGCGGCCTCCAGGCACACCGGCAGCGAAGGCCCGTAGGTGATCAGCGTGGCGCTCGTGCCCGTGCGGCGCACCAGCGCCTTCCCGATGCCCGGGACGGCCGTCGGCGCCTGCGGGGACCAGTCGGACTTGGACCAGTAGAGCCGCTTCGGCTCCAGGAAGACCACCGGGTCGTCGCTCGCGATCGAGGCGCGCAGCAGCCCGTACGCGTCCTCGACGGTCGCCGGGGTCACCACGTGCAGGCCGGGGGTGGCCACGTAGTACGCCTCGGAGGAGTCGCAGTGGTGCTCCACGCCGCCGATCCCGCCGCCGTACGGCACGCGGATGGTGATGGGCAGCGGCATGGCGCCGCGCGTGCGGTTGCGCATCTTCGCGACGTGCGAGATCAGCTGCTCGAAGGCCGGGTAGGCGAACGCGTCGAACTGCATCTCCACGACCGGCCGCAGCCCGTACATGGCCATGCCGACGGCCGCGCCCAGGATCCCGGCCTCCGCGAGCGGGGTGTCCGTGCAGCGGTCCTCGCCGAACTCCTTGGCGAGCCCGTCGGTGATCCGGAAGACCCCGCCGAGCGTGCCGACGTCCTCGCCCATGACGTGGACGGTCGGGTCCTCGGCCATCGCGTCGCGCATGGCCCGGGTCAGGGCCTGGGCCATGGTCGCGGGCTTGACGCCCGACTTCGCGGACTTCGCCGCCACCGTCGTCACTCCTGGTCCCCGGCTTCGAGCTCGGCACGCAGCATGGCCGCCTGTTCGCGCAGCAGGCCGGTCTGCTCCGCGTAGACGTTTTCGAACAGGTCCATCGGGTTGAGCACGGGGTCCGCGTTCATGCCCTCGCGCAGCGCGGCCGCCATCGTCTCGGCGTCGTCGCGCGCCTGCCGCACGCCGTCCTCGTCGAGGATCCCGCGGGCGGTGAGCTCGCGCTCCAGCAGCTCGATCGGGTCGTGCGCCTTCCAGGCCTCGACCTCGGCGTCTCCCCGGTAGCGGGTCGCGTCGTCGGCGTTCGTGTGGGCCTCCATCCGGTAGGTGACGGCCTCGATCAGGGTCGGACCGCCACCGGACCGGGCGCGCCGGACGGCTTCGGTCAGCACTTCGTGCATCGCCGCGATGTCGTTGCCGTCGACCAGCCGGCCGGGCATGCCGTATCCGACGGCCTTGTGCGCCAGAGTCGGGGCGGCGCTCTGCTTGGCGAGCGGGACGGATATCGCGAAGCCGTTGTTCTGCACGAGGAAGACGACGGGGGCCTGCCAGACGGCGGCGAAGTTCAGCGCCTCGTGGAAGTCGCCCTCGCTGGTGCCGCCGTCGCCGACCATGGCCAGGGCGACGACGTCGTCGCCGCGCAGCCGGGCCGCGTGGGCCAGGCCCACGGCGTGCGGCAGCTGGGTGGCGAGCGGGGTGGACAGCGGGGCTATCCGGTGCTCACGGGGGTCGTAGCCGGTGTGCCAGTCGCCGCGCAGCAGCGTGAGCGCCTGGACCGGGTCCAGTCCGCGCGCCACGGCGGCCAGGGTGTCGCGGTAGCTGGGGAAGAGCCAGTCCTGGTCCTCCAGCACCATGGCGGCCGCGACCTCGCAGGCCTCCTGCCCGACGGTCGACGGGTACACGGCGAGCCGCCCCTGCTTGGTCAGTGCCGTGGCCTGCGCGTTGTAGCGGCGGCCGCGCACGAGCTCGGCGTAGCAGCGGCGCATCAGCGCGGGGTCCAGCCGCTCGGCCGCCGACGTGCCGAGGACCCGGTAGGGCTCGGCGTCGGGCAGCAGCGGAGCGGCGTCCGTACGGGGCCTCCAGGCGGGCGGCGGGGTGGAACGGTGGGACGCACCGGCACCGGGCAGCTCTTGGACCGTCATGGCGGCGTACACCTCCTCGTGGGAAGCGGGCAGGGCGACGGCTCGGGTGTGAGGCGCCTCACCTACCGATTGTTCGGTTGTCCGCGCAATTTGGCTACAGGCGACTCCAGGCTGTGGACAAACGGGCGCCGGGGCTCTGGGATGGATGCAGGACGTCCAGGAGAGGGAGGCATCGGGCAATGCCGGATGAACAAATGGCCGGAGCGGGTCCCACACCGGCCGCGGCGGGAGGCACCCCGGCAGCGCCCCGGCCCCTGGATCCGATCGACAGATCGATCATCAGACTGCTCCAGGCGGACGGCCGGGCGTCGATACGGTCGGTGGCGGAACAGGTGCACGTCTCGCGCGCGAACGCCTACGCCCGTATCAACCGGCTCATCGACGACGGGGTGATCCGCGGGTTCACGGCCCGCGTCAACCACGAAAGGGCAGGCCAGGGCGCCTCTGCCTACATCACGCTGAAGATCGTCCAGAACTCCTGGCGGACCGTGCGCGAACAGCTCCGCGAGCTTCCGGGCGCCGCCCACATCGCCCTGGTCAGCGGCGACTTCGACGTCCTCCTGCTGGTCCACACGCCGGACAACCGGACCCTGCGCGAGCTGGTCCTGACCCGCCTCCAGGCCATCCCGGAGGTGCTTTCGACGCGGACCCTGCTGGTGTTCGAGGAAACGGATCTCCTGGATTCCGGCCCGGGCCGGGCGGCAGCGCAGGCGATCTCGGAGGAATAGGCCGTCCGGGCGGGCGGGCGGGCGAGCCGGGCGGGCGACGTCCAGGCGCCGTACCCGCCCGCGCGGGCCGCCTCAGCGGGCCGTGCGCAGCCCGTCGAAGGCCATGTGGACCACCGCGTCGGCGAGCTGGGCGTGGCTCGTCCCCGGGTGCGGGCGGTACCACTCGACCAGCGAGTTCACCATGCCGAAGAGCAGCCGGGTGGCGAGCCGGATGTCCACGTCCGCCCGCAGGTCGCCCTCGGCCGCGGCGGCCTTGAGGAGGTCCGCCACCTGGTGGTCGAACTCGCGGCGGCGCTCCAGCGCCCAGCGCTCGGTGCGGGTGTTGCCGCGCACGCGCAGCAGCAGCGTCACGTACGGCAGCTCCGAGACCAGCACCTCGACCGTGCGGCGCGTGACGTACTCGACGCGCTCGACCGCCCGGCCCCGCGTGGCGCCCGACTCCTCCAGGATCCCGAAGAGGCCGTCGAGGGCGCGGCTGACGGCGCGGCGCAGCAGCTCCTCCTTGCCCGTGACGTGGTGGTAGATCGAGGACTTGGAGATCCCGGCGGCCTTGGAGAGGTGCTCCATCGAGGTGCCGTCGTAGCCGCGCTCGTTGAAGACCTGGACGGCGACGGACAGCAGGGTCTCGGGCGTGTAGGTGTCCCGCTTGGCCGTGGTCATTCCGTCTCCCCCGTGTCGTCCTCGGTGTCGTCCGCGTCCTCGTCCGCCTCGTAGCCCAGCTTGAACAGCGCGAGCGAGGGCGCGTACCGGCCGCCGGGACAGCGCTCGTCCAGGTGGTGCAGCAGGTCGTACGCCCAGTCCCGGCCGAGCCGGTCGTGCCATTCGGAGGGGCCCAGCGGGTAGTTGACCCCGAGCCGCATCGCCGTGTCGATGTCCTCGGCGGAGGCGACGCCGCGCGCTACGGCGTCGGCCGTGAGGTCGATCAGCATCGCGACGGTCCGGGCGACGATCATGCCGGGGACGTCGCCGATGACGGAGACCTGCTTGCCGAGCTTCTGGAAGAGGCCGATCGCCTCGGCGAGGGTCCGCTCGCTCGTGTCGGTGCCGGCCGAGAGCGCGATCCGGGTGGCGCCCCGGTAGTCGAGCGCGAGGTCGAAGTAGACGACGTCCGTGAACTCCACGGAGGTCTTGCCGTCGGCCAGGACCAGCTGGCCGTCGCCGGGCAGCTGGATGTACGGGCCTCCCGCCTCGACGGCCTTGACCGCGATCCCGGCCTCCTCCATGAGGTCGGCCAGCTCCGCCGCGGGGCCGAGGTCGCCGACGACGGTGACCTTCTCCGGGGCGTCCTCGGGACCGGCGGTGTGCGGGCCGGGCACCTGCGCGTCCGGACCGTACGGGTACCAGCCGTGCCCCGACTTGCGGCCGAGGCGACCCGACTGGACCAGCCGGCGCTGCGCGAGGGACGGGGTGAACTTGGGGCTGCGGAAGAAGGACTCCCACACCGAGCGGGTCACGGCCTCGTTGACGTCCTGGCCGATCAGGTCGGTGAGCTGGAACGGGCCCATCTTGAAGCCGCCGCTCTCGCGGAGCACGGCGTCGATGGTGGCCGGGTCGGCGCCCTGCTCCTCGTAGACCGCGAAGGCCTCCGCGTAGAAGGGGCGGGCGATCCGGTTGACGATGAATCCGGGGGTGTCGGCGCAGCGGACCGGGGTCTTCCCCCAGCCGAGGACCGTGCGGTACGCGAGCTCGGCGGCGGCAGGGTCGGTCGCGAAACCGCTGACGACCTCGACGAGCGGGAGCAGCGGAGCCGGGTTGAAGAAGTGCAGGCCGAGGAAGCGGCCGGGGTGCGCGAGTCCGGCGGCGAGCTCGGTGACGGAGAGGGAGGAGGTGTTGGTGGCCAGCAGGGCGTCCGGCGAAACCACCTCTTCGAGGGCCTTGAACAGGGCGCTCTTGACGCCGACGTTCTCGACGATCGCCTCGATGACGAGGGCTGCGTCGGCGAGGTCCGCGAGGGAGCCCGCCGCATCGATCCGGCCGATCGCGTCCTCGGCCTCGGCGCGGTCGAGGCGGCCCTTCGCGGCCATCCGCTCGACGCGGTCCTGCACCATGGAGACACCGTCGGCGGAGAGCGCGGCGTCGATGTCGTGGATCAGCACGCGGTGACCTGCGAGAAGGGCGACCTGGGCGATGCCCTGCCCCATGGTTCCCGCGCCGATGACCGCCACTGTGCGGGACCGCTCGATTGCTGTCATGTCCTGATCCTCCCGCACCGACTTATCCACAGGTCCGCCGGGCCCTCTTGTCCCGACCGATCGTTCGGTTACTCTAACTCCAGTCTGCTCACCTTCGCCCGGCTCAACGAGGAGTTGGTCCCTGATGGCCGCCGAGCTCACCGTCCCCCAGCTGTCCGCGCTCGCCGAACGGCACCGGCCCACCCTGGACCAGGCCCTGTCCGCGATCCGCAGCCGTGCCTACTGGTCCCCGCACCCCGAGCACCCCAAGGCGTACGGCGAGACCGCCCCCGCCGACGGGCTCGCCGCGTTCCAGGCGCTGAACGGCACCCGGTTCGAGCTGGACCAGCCCGGCACCGACGGCTGGACCGGCGGCGAGGTGTCCCCGTACGGCCCGGAGCTGGGCGTGGAGTACCCGCACGCGGACATCGACGTACTGCTGCCCGCGATGAAGGCCGGCATGGGCGCCTGGCGCGACGCGGGCCCCGAGGCCCGCGCCCTGGTCTGCATCGAGATCCTGTCGCGCATCTCCGCCCGTACGCACGAGTTCGCGCACGCGGTCATGCACACCAGCGGCCAGGCCTTCATGATGGCCTTCCAGGCGGGCGGCCCCCACGCGCAGGACCGCGGCCTGGAGGCGGTGGCCTACGCGTACGAGGAGCAGATGCGGGTCCCCGCGCAGGCCGACTGGTCGAAGCCGCAGGGCAAGAAGGAGCCGCTGGAGCTCGGCAAGACCTTCACCGCGGTCCCCCGGGGCATCGCCCTGATGATCGGCTGCAACACCTTCCCGACCTGGAACGGCTACCCGGGCCTGTTCGCCTCCCTGGCCACGGGCAACGCGGTGCTGGTCAAGCCGCACCCGCGCGCCGTCCTCCCGCTGGCCCTCACGGTGCAGGTGGCCCGCGAGGTCCTCGCCGAGAACGGCTTCGACCCGAACCTGGTCGCGCTCGCCGTCGAGCGGCCGGGCGAGGGCATCGCCAAGACCCTGGCCGTCCGCCCCGAGATCAAGCTGATCGACTACACGGGCTCGACGGAGTTCGGCGACTGGCTTGAGGCCAACGCCCGCCAGGCTCAGGTCTACACCGAGAAGGCGGGCGTCAACACCGTCGTCATCGACTCGACCGACAACTACAAGGGCATGCTGTCCAACCTGGCCTTCGCGCTGTCCCTCTACAGCGGCCAGATGTGCACCACCCCGCAGAACCTGCTGATCCCGCGCGACGGCATCGACACCGACGCCGGCCACAAGACGTACGACGAGGTCGTCGCCGACCTCGCGGCGTCCGTCGGCGGCCTGCTGGGCGACGACGCCCGGGCCAACGCCCTGCTCGGCGCGCTGGTCAACCCGGACGTCAAGGCCCGCCTGGAGGCCGCGGCCGCCCTCGGCGAGGTCGCGCTGCCCTCCCGCGAGGTCACCAACCCCGAGTTCCCGGGCGCCGTGGTCCGCACCCCGGTGATGGTCAAGCTGGACGCGGCCAAGCCCGACCCGGAGGCGCCGTACCTCTCGGAGTGCTTCGGTCCGGTCTCCTTCGCGGTCGCGGTGGACTCCACGGCCGACGCCCTCGACCTGCTGCGCCGCACGGTCCGCGAGAAGGGCGCCATGACGGTCGGCGCCTACACCACCTCCGCGGACACCGAGCGGGCGATCGAGGAGGTCTGCCTGGAGGAGTCCGCGCAGCTCTCGCTGAACCTGACCGGCGGGGTCTACGTCAACCAGACCGCGGCCTTCTCGGACTTCCACGGCTCGGGCGGCAACCCGGCGGCCAACGCGGCGCTCTGCGACGGCGCGTTCGTCTCCAACCGCTTCCGCGTGGTGGAGGTCCGCCGCCAGGCCTGAGCCGCGCCCGGCGTCCGGGGCCGTGCGACCTGCACGGCCCGGGACCCGGCGGCGGGTCGCTCCGCTCAGCCGCGGACGAGGGCGACCAGGTCCGCCCGGCCCGACGCCGCGATCAGCGGCGCCTGGTCCCGGGAGCCCGCCGCGAGGCTGACGCGCGCCGCGTTCACGGCCCGCACCACCGGGTTGTCGGCGCCGCCCTGCTCCTGCGACTTCGCGTGGAGCGCCTTCGGGTCCACGTAGTCGTAGGTGTCGCCCCGCAGCCGGCGGGCGGAGATCTCGTCCTCGACGCGGCGCAGGTCCCGGGCGGCCAGGTAGTCGGCCTGGGAGATCCTCGCCCAGACCCCGGTGCCGCCCGTGATGAAGAAGTGGTTGGGCGAGCCGTTGGGGTTGAGGGCGCTGTTGTCGACCAGGTAGGTGCGGCCTGACCGGACCGTCAGGTCCTTGCCGAACAGGTCCGCCCACCTGCCGCTCGACTTCCGCAGCAGCCCCTCGACGAACTCACCGACCTCCACGGCCTCGGCGAGGATCGTCGCGTCGGCGACGGACGCGTGGAAGAGGCTGTTGAGCGCCACGGCGGCCGGGCTGCTGCCGCAGTGACGGTAGGAGTGGCGCTGCAGGGACATGCCCAGCCGGAGCGGCCAGGTTCCCTGCACATCGACGTTGACGACGTTCCCGGTGATCGTTGCGGTGGCCATGGCGGGTCCCCCTCGCAGACGGCGGCTTCACGACACGACCACGATGCGGGGAAGCCGTGGACGTCCCCTGAATGTCCTTTGAACGAACCGACGACCGACCTACCGAACAGATTCTCGGGGACCACCCCAGTGGAACAGGGTCATCGCGACGCTCGTCGCCAGGTTGTAGCTGGAGACCTGCGGCCGCATCGGCAGGGACACCAGGTGGTCCGCGCGGTCCCGCAGCTCCGGCGAGATGCCGTGGCGTTCCGATCCGAAGGCGAGCACGGCGTCGTCGGGGAGGGTGAGGGACCGGATGTCCTCGCCCTCCGGGTCGAGCGCGTAGAGCGGCCCGGGGGGCAGCGTGTCCAGCGTGACCCGCTCGACCGTGGTGGCGTAGTGCAGTCCGGCGCCGGCCCGGACCACGTTCGGGTGCCAGGGGTCGAGGTCGCCGCGGGTCACGACGCCGGTGGCGCCGAAGCCGGCGGCGAGGCGGACGACCGCGCCGACGTTGCCGAGGTTGCGCGGGTTGTCGAGTACGACGACCGGCGCGGGCCGCGGCAGCCGTCCCAGCCCGGCGAGCCCCCGCGCCCGGTCGGGCCGGCGGGCGAGCGCGGCGACGCCGGTGGGGTGGACGCGGGGCAGCAGTGCCTTGAGGTCGGCCCTCCGCACCAGCCGTGCCACGTCGTGCTCGACGTCCGGAGCCAGCTCCCGGGCCAGTGCCCGTACGGCGTCCGGGTCGTCGGCGACGACCATCCGCACGTCGGCGCCGAACCGCAGGGCGTGCTTCAGCGCGTGGAACCCGTCGAGCAGCACGAGCTCCCCACCCCCGGCGGCCTCCCGCCACTCCCGCCCGACCTGCTGTACCCCCTGCGCCTCACTCATACCCCGACCCTACGGCCCGCCCACCCTCCGCCCGCTGCGCGGGGCCGCCGCCATGGCCCAGCCCGGTGCCGACCGCTGCGCGGGGGGCCCGTCCCCTACCCGCCCTTCCCCCGTTCCCCGGGACTCCGCCCCGGACCCCGCGCCTCAAACGCCGCCCGGGGAACGGGGGAAGGGCGGGTAGGGGACACGGCCCCGCAGGGAACGGGCCGGCTCAGCCGCCGGTCGTGCTCGGGGCCGGCTCCGCAGGAGCAAGCGCCGGCTCCGCCGGCACGGCCCGCCGCACGGCGACCCGCGCCCCCACCCACACCAGGAACCCCGTCGGCAGGAACACCGCATCGGCCGCGATCATCGCCAACGAAAAGAACGGCAGCCCCAGCAGCACCGCGATCCCCGCGTGCTCCAGCATCATCACGCCGAGCAGCACGTTCTTGATCCGCCGGTTGAACAGCGTGAACGGGAACGCCACCTGCGCCGCCACCGTCCCGTACGTCAGCAGCATCACCACCGTCCCGCTGCCCGCCAGCATCCCCGACAGCCCCGGCCACGGCGTGAAGTAGTCCAGCCCCAGCGGGTAGTACAGGGCCGTGCCGTCCTGCCACCGCGAGCCCTGGATCTTGTACCAGCCCGCCGTCGCGTAGATCAGGCAGACCTCCGCCATGATCACCAGCATCCCCGCGTTGTGCAGCAGGTTGGCCAGGACGTCCAGGACGGCCCGCCCCTCCCCCTCCGGGTCGTGGCGGTCCACCAGCCACCACAGCCCGCACATCACCCACACCGCGGCGAAGGCCGCGAGCCAGCCGGCGCCGAACCGCCCGCTCGCCGCCCCGTACGCGTACACCGCCCCCAGCGCGCCCCACAGCACCGGCCCGGCCGCGCCCGCCGTCGCCGAGCCGCGCCTGCGGGCCCGGCGCGCGTCCAGCGACCACACCTGAGCGCACCGGGTCAGCACCAGGTAGATCGCCATCAGGTGGATGACGTTGTCCCCGCCGTCGCCCATGAAGACGCTGCGGTTCTGCAGCGACAGCACGCCGACCATGAACACCACGGAGGTGGCCCTGGTCCGCCAGCCCAGCAGCAGCCCCGCGCTCGCCAGGACCGCGACCGCGTAGACGATCTCGAACCACACCTCCGATCCGGACCACATCAGCACGCTGAACGCCTCGTTGGAGGCCGTCAGCCGCTCCGCGAGCGCCCAGCTCCACGGCCCGTCCGGCCCGTAGAGCTCGCCCCGGTTCGGGAACTCCCGCAGCAGGAAGAAGAGCCACGTCCCGGCGAAGCCGATGCGTACGACGGCGCTCTGGTAGGGACCCAGCGCCCGCCCCGTGACCTGCTCCAGCCCCCTCGCCAGACCGGATCTCACACGGTCCACCACGGCAGCTCCCGGTAGTACGTCTGGGTGTCGGTGGTCTCGTCGCTCCACTCGGGCGCGGCCACCGCCGTCGTCGCCGAGCGCATCTGGACCCGCAGCAGGCGCCCGCCCTCGCGGTCCACGAGCTGAGGTGTCAGCCGGTCCAGGGCGATCCGCCGCAGGTACTGCTCGGACAGCTCGCCGCGCTCCCCGTTCGGCCGGTTGTCGTCGTCGTGGGAGCCGGTGAAGAAGTCCCAGGCCCGGCGCAGCTCGTTCTGCTCGGTGTGGCTCGGCAGCAGGCTGTGCCGGATGGCCGCGCCGTCCTCGGCGCTCAGGTCGCGCCAGTCGGTGGTGACCAGCTCGCCGCCGGCGGTGCGCACCTCGGCGCGCACCTGCACGGCGATGTTCTGCTGGAGCGGGTTGGGCGCGAAGAGCTTCCAGTTCTGTTCGAACTCGGGATAGATCCACGCGTCGATCGTCTTGGCGTGCCGCTTGCTGAGCGTGTTGGACGGGGCGACGTGCAGGAAGACCAGCGCGAGGTGCGCGCAGGCGGCCACCGCCACGACCCCCAGGGCGAGGGCGGCGACGA
The DNA here is from genome assembly GCF_042889825.1 of Streptomyces sp. NPDC002467. Lineage (NCBI taxonomy): Bacteria > Bacillati > Actinomycetota > Actinomycetes > Kitasatosporales > Streptomycetaceae > Streptomyces > Streptomyces sp. NPDC002467. The sequence continues at coordinate 407,640 of NZ_JBIARJ010000001.1, forward strand.
CACGGAAGCGAGGGGACAGACCGGCGATCCCGGATGCCCTCGGGGGCGCCGGAACGGGTGGCTCGGCGGCCCCTCCGGCGCTCTCGTGCTCGTACGAATCCATCCCGCCCCGATCGTCCGGCGTCCACAGAGCCGGCCACAGAGGTTGACCACAGAGGTTGACACCCTACGGGCCGCCGTCTCACCATTGAAGAGCATGAACCGAACGATCGGTCGGTCGGGCGGCAGGCACTGGCAGAACAGACACTGACGAGGGGCCGGGATGGTGGCAGTGACCCCGGAAACAGATCCGGGCATGACCGCGCAGCTCGCGGCGGCGTTCGACGCGGCCGTGGCGGCGGAAGAGCGCGTGGAACCGCGCGACTGGATGCCGGAGGCGTACCGCAAGACCCTGGTCCGCCAGATGGCCCAGCACGCCCACTCCGAGATCATCGGCATGCAGCCCGAGGCGAACTGGATCACCCGCGCCCCCTCGCTGCGCCGCAAGGCCATCCTGATGGCCAAGGTCCAGGACGAGGCGGGCCACGGGCTGTACCTCTACAGCGCGGCCGAAACCCTCGGCACCAGCCGCGACGAGTTGCTCGACATGCTCCACGAGGGCAGGCAGAAGTACTCCTCGATCTTCAACTACCCCACCCTGACCTGGGCGGACGTCGGCGCCATCGGCTGGCTCGTGGACGGCGCGGCGATCACCAACCAGGTGCCGATCTGCCGCTGCTCGTACGGGCCCTACGCCCGCGCCATGGTCCGGATCTGCAAGGAGGAGTCCTTCCACCAGCGGCAGGGCTTCGAGCTGCTGATGGCCCTGTCCAAGGGCACCGAGGCCCAGCACGCGATGGCGCAGGACGCCGTGAACCGCTGGTGGTGGCCGTCGCTGATGATGTTCGGCCCGCCCGACGACGAGTCCTCGCACTCGGCGCAGTCGATGGCATGGCGGATCAAGCGGCACTCCAATGACGAGCTGCGCCAGCGGTTCGTGGACATCGCCGTCCCGCAGGCGGAGGCCCTGGGCCTGACCCTGCCCGACCCGGACCTCAAGTGGAACGAGGAGCGCGGGCACCACGACTTCGGTGCCATCGACTGGGCCGAGTTCTGGGACGTCCTCAAGGGCAACGGCCCCTGCAACGAGCAGCGGCTCGGCCAGCGGCGCGCGGCCCACGAGGAAGGCGCCTGGGTGCGCGACGCCGCCGCGGCGTACGCGAGCAAGCAGACGGCGAAGACCGTCGCAGAGAACGCACGGAACGCACAGAACGACGTGGAGGCACGGGTATGACGCAGAACTGGCCCCTGTGGGAGGTGTTCGTGCGCTCGCGCCGCGGCCTCTCGCACACGCACGCCGGAAGCCTGCACGCCCCCGACGCGGAAATGGCCCTGCGCAACGCCCGCGACCTGTACACCCGCCGCAGCGAAGGCGTCTCCATCTGGGTGGTGCCCTCGACGGAGATAACCGCATCCTCGCCCGACGAGCGCGACCCCTTCTTCGCGCCGTCCGCCGACAAGCCGTACCGCCACCCCACCTTCTACGACATCCCGGAGGGGGTGAGCCACCTGTGACCGGCACCGACGTCACGATGTCGGCCGCGCTCGCCCTCGGCGACGACGCGCTGATCCTCTCCCACCGCCTCGGCGAATGGGCCGGACACGCCCCCGTCCTGGAGGAGGAGGTCGCGCTCGCCAACATCGCCCTCGACCTGCTGGGCCAGGCCCGCATCCTGCTCTCCATGGCGGGCGACGAGGACGAGTTGGCGTTCCTGCGCGAGGAGCGCTCGTTCCGCAACCTCCAGCTGGTCGAGCAGCCCAACGGCGACTTCGCCCACACCATCGCCCGCCAGCTGTTCTTCTCCTTCCACCAGCACGAGCTGTACGGGGAACTGGCGGGCGGGGACGGTCCGTTCGCGCCGCTCGCGGCCAAGGCCGTCAAGGAGACCGCGTACCACCGGGACCACGCCGAGCAGTGGACCCTGCGCCTCGGCGACGGCACCGAGGAGAGCCACGCCCGCATGCAGGCCGCGCTGGACGCGCTGTGGAAGTTCACCGGTGAGATGTTCCAGCCGGTGGAAGGGCTCGACGGCGTGGACTGGGCCGCTCTGGAGCAGCGCTGGCTCGCCACCGTCGGCGACGTGGTGGAGCGGGCCGGGCTCGCTCTGCCCGTGGGGCCGCGCACCGGGGCCTGGGCGGCCGGCGCCGGACGCCAGGGCCTGCACACCGAGCCGTTCGGCCGGATGCTCGCCGAGATGCAGCATCTGCACCGCAGCCATCCGGGGGCGTCGTGGTGACGGCGGGCACCAGGGGCGGCCCCGTGGCCGGCACCGGGACGAGTCGCCTGGAGGCCGAGCTGGCCGCCCTGGCCGGATCCGTGCCGGACCCCGAGCTGCCCGTGCTCACCCTCGGGGAGCTCGGCGTGGTCCGCGGCGTGCGGATGCACGAGGACGGCCACGCCGAGGTCACCCTCACCCCCACCTACACCGGCTGCCCGGCCATCGAGGCCATGTCCGCTGACATCGAGCGGGCCCTGACCGGTCACGGCATACCCGAGGTGCGGGTGACCACGGTGCTGTCCCCCGCCTGGTCGACCGACGACATCAGCGCCGAGGGCCGCCGCAAGCTCGCCGAGTTCGGCATCGCCCCGCCCCGGCCGCACGCGGCCGGGGGGCCGGTCCCGCTCACCCTGTCCGTCCGCTGCCCGAACTGCGGATCGACCGACACCGAACTGCTCAGCCGGTTCTCCTCCACCGCGTGCAAGGCGCTGCGCCGCTGCGTCGCCTGCCGCGAACCGTTCGACCACTTCAAGGAGCTGTAGATGGCCGCACCCCGCCACGGCGCGTTCCACCCGCTGACGGTGGCGGCAGTCGACCGGCTCACCGACGACTCGGTGGCCCTGACCCTGCGGGTTCCCGGCGAACTGCGCGAGGACTACCGGCACGCCCCCGGCCAGCACCTGACCCTGCGCCGCACCGCCCCCGAGGGCGGCACCGAGGTCCGGCGCACCTACTCGATCTGCTCCCCCGCCCCGGCGCCGGACGGCCCGGGCCCGGAGCTGCTCCGGGTCGGGGTGCGGCTGGTGGAGGGCGGCGAGTTCTCCACGTTCGCGCACAAGGAGATCGCCGCCGGTGACGTGCTGGACGTGATGGTCCCGGCCGGCCGGTTCGTGCTGGAGCCGGCCGCGGCCCCGGCCGCGGGGCACTACGCGGCGATCGTGGGCGGCAGCGGCATCACGCCGGTGCTGTCGATCGCCGCCTCGCTGCTGGCCGCACGGCCCGACGCCCGCTTCTGCCTGTTCCGCAGCGACCGCACCGCGGCGTCGACGATGTTCCTGGAGGAGGTCGCCGACCTCAAGGACCGCTACCCCTCCCGCTTCCAGCTGGTCACGGTCCTCTCCCGCGAGGAGCAGGAGGCCGGGCTGCCGACGGGCCGGCTCGACGAGGAGCGCCTGGCCGCCCTGCTGCCCGCGCTGCTGCCGGTGACCGAGGTGACGGGCTGGTTCCTGTGCGGCCCGTACGGGCTGGTGCAGGGCGCGGAGCGGGCCCTGGCCGCGCTCGGCGTCGCCCGGACCCGGGTGCACGAGGAGATCTTCCACGTCGAGGACACGGCCGGCCCGGTCCGCACCGCGGCCCCGACGGCCGCCTCCCACGTGCGGGTCACCGCCCGGCTCGACGGCCGCTCCGGCACCTGGCCGGTCCAGGACGGCGAATCCCTCCTCGACGCGGTGCTCCGCAACCGCGCGGACGCCCCGTACGCCTGCAAGGGCGGAGTCTGCGGCACCTGCCGGGCGTTCGTGGTGTCGGGCGAGGTCACGATGGAGCGGAACTTCGCGCTGGAGTCCGAGGAGACGGAGGCCGGTTTCGTCCTGGCCTGCCAGTCGCACGCGGTGACCGAGGAAGTGGAGATCGACTTCGACCGCTGAGGCGCCGCACGCCCGCCCCCTGTGCAATTACAGGAACCTGTTCTATCTTGACGCACCGTCAGATCGAACGGATCCGGTGCGCGCACGGGAGGACAGGCAGTGGACTTCACCTTCACCGAGGAGCAGCAGGCGGCCGTCGAAGCGGCCAGGGCCGTGTTCGCGGACGTCGCGGCCGACGGCGTGCCCAGCCCCGCCCTCACCCCCGGGGCCGTCGCCGACGACTTCGACCGGCCGCTGTGGGCCAGGCTCGCCGGATCCGACCTGCTGAGCCTGGTCCTCTCCGAAGAGCACGGCGGCGCCGGCCTGGACGCCATCGCCCTGTGCCTGGTGCTGCGCGAGGCGGCGAAGGTACTGGCCCGAGTGCCACTGCTGGAGCACTGCGCCACCGCCATGGCCGTCCAGACCCACGGCGGCCCCGAACTCACGGCCGCCCTGCTGCCCGGCGCCGGCGACGGCACGCTCGTCCTGACCGTCGCCGCGCACGGCCGCTCCGGCCACGACCCGGCCGAACTCGCCGTCACCGCCCGCCGGGAGGGCGCCGAGTGGATCCTGGACGGCACCCAGACCGCCGTCCCCTGGGCGCAGAGCGCCGACTGGATCGCCGTACCGGCCCACACCGGCGAAGGGGACGCCGTCCTGGCGGTCGTCGCCCGCACCGCCCGCGGCCTCGCGCTCGCCGAGCAGGTCTCCACCAACGGGGAGCGGTTCGCCGAGCTCGCCCTGGACGGCGTACGGGTGGCCGCCACGCACCTCATCGAGGCCCCCGGCGCCTGGGAGGCGTTGCGTCAGCTGCTGGCCACCGGGACCTGCGCCCTCGCGCTCGGACTCGGCGAGGGCGTCCTGGCGATGACCAGCCAGTACACGAGCAAGCGCGAACAGTTCGGCTTCCCCGTGGCCACCTTCCAGGCCGTCGCCGTCCAGGCCGCGGACCGCTACATCGACCTGCGGGCCATGGAGGTCACCCTCTGGCAGGCCGCCTGGCGCCTCGACGCGGCCACGGCCGGCGCGGGCGGGCCGCTGCCGAGCTCCGGTGACGTCGCGGTGGCCAAGATCTGGGCCTCGGAGGGCGTGCGCCGGGTCGTGCAGACCGCCCAGCACCTGCACGGCGGCTTCGGCGCCGACACCGACTACCCGTTGCACCGCTACCACGCGTGGGCCAAGCAGCTGGAACTCCAGCTCGGCCCGGCCGCCGCGCACGAGGAGGCCCTGGGCGACCTGCTGGCCGCCCACCCCCTCGCGTGACGGGAACCGCTACAGCACGAAGGCCGGGTTCCCGTTGTCCGTCACCATCGGGCGCCCGGCACGCTCCCAGGCCTGCATGCCGCCGTCCACGTTCACGGCGTCGATCTCCTGGCGCACCAGGTACTGGGTGACCTGAGCGGAACGCCCGCCCACCCGACACATCACGTGCACCCGGCGGCCGTCCTCGACGGCCTCCGTCAGCTCGCCGAAACGGGCCACGAAGTCACTCATCGGGATGTGCAGCGCACCCTCGACGTGCCCGGCCGCCCATTCGTCGTCCTCACGGACGTCCAGAACGAAGCCTTCAGCGGGCACCGAGCCGGCGTCCACCGAGGGAAGCGGTCCGAAGTTCATACGTCGCCTTCTCTCATCACAGATCCGACTCCCAACCTATCCGACGGCCCGAACATCCAGCCCCGCCGCCAAATCCAGCAGGGGCCGAATCCAGCCCCGCCGGGGGCACCTCCCAGCGGTAGCCGGGGGAGTTCGAACCGTCCTCGGGGCAAATCCAGCCCCGCCGGCGTTTGAGGCGCGGGGTCCGGGGCGGAGCCCCGGAAAGCCGGGCGCAGCCCGGGCCGCCCACGTCGCGGCGGCCCGCCCACCGGCCCCGCTCAGCCCGCGGCGGCAGCCAGCTCCGCGGCGAGCTCCGCCTCCCGCTCGGAGACCTCCGCCAGCAGCTGCTCCGCGATCTCCTCCAGCAGCCGGTCCGGGTCGTCCGGGGCCATCCTCAGCATGGACCCGATCGCACCGTCCTCCAGCTCCTTGGCCACCAACGCCAGCAGCTCCTTGCGCTGCGAGAGCCACTCCAGTCGCGCGTACAGCTCCTCGCTCTCGCTCGGAGCCGGCGGCGCGACCACGGGTCCGGCCGCCCACTCCTCGGCCAGCTCGCGCAGCATCTTCTCCTCGCCCCGCGCATACGCCGCGTTGACCCGGACGATGAACGCGTCGCGTCGCTCCCGCTCGGTCTCGTCCTGGGCGAGGTCCGGGTGGGCCTGGCGGACCAGCTCGCGGTACAGCCGCCGGACCTCCTCCGTCGGCCGCACCCGCTGCGGGGGCCGCACGGGCTGATCGGTGAGCATCGCGCCCGCGTCGTCGGCGATCCCTTCCGAGCCCATCCAGTCGTGGAACAGCTCGTCCACTCCGGGCATCGGCATGACCAGCGAACGCGCGTCCCGCGCCCGCCGCAGATCCTCGGGATCCCCGGTGCGCGCCGCCTTCGCCTCGGCGATCAACGCGTCCAGTTCGTCGAGCCGCGCGTACATCGGGCCGAGCTTCTGGTGGTGGAGGCGGGAGAAGTTCTCCACCTCCACCCGGAAGGTCTCCACCGCGATCTCGAACTCGATCAGCGCCTGCTCGGCGGCCCGCACGGCCCGCTCCAGCCGCGCCTCGGGCCGCTCGTCGGCGGTCTGCTCAGACTGCTCGGTGTGCTCACTCACCCGGCCAGCCTACGGCGATGTTTCACGTGAAACACCACCCCGCCCACGCCCGGCCCGCGGGACCCCACCAGGACCCGCCGGGCCCGGACCGGGGCGACGGGTCAGACGCCCATCTCCGCCGCGATCCGCCCGCTCCGTATCGCCGCCACCAGATCCGCGTGGTCGGCCTCCGAACGGTCCGCGTAGGCCACCGCGAAGGTGGCGATCGCCTCGTCCAGCTCGTCGTTCTTGCCGCAGTACCCGGCCAACAGCCGCGGATCGGCACTGTGCGCGTGCGCCCGGGCCAGCAGGGCCCCCGTCATCCGCCCGTAGTCGTCGATCTGGTCGGCGGCCAGCGCCGCCGGATCCACGCTGCCCTTGCGGTTGCGGAACTGCCGTACCTGGAACGGCCGACCCTCCACCGTGGTCCACCCGAGCATGATGTCGGAGACCACCTGCATCCGCTTCTGCCCGGCCACCACACGGCGGCCCTCGTGCTCCACCGGCGCCATCTCGAAACCGGCCGGCAGGTGCGGCAGCAGCACCGACGGCCGCGCCTCCTTCACCTGGAGCACCAACGGCTCGCCGCGGTGGTCCAGCAGCAGCACCACGTACGAACGCGTGCCCACGCTTCCGGTGCCCACCACACGGAACGCCACGTCGTGGATCGCGTAGCGGGCCAGCAGCGGCAGCCGGTCCCCCTGGAGCGTGCTCAGGTACGGACCCAGCGAGGCCGCCACGGCCGCCGCCTCCCCGTCCCCGACCCGGCGCAGCACGGGCAGCGCGTCCACGAAGCGGCGGCCGCCGTCCGGCCCGATCTCCGTCGACTTGGCCGCGAAGCGGGCCGAGGTGTTGTTGCGGGCCTTCTCGGAGACCCGCTCCAGCGTGCCCAGCAGATCACGGGCATCGGTGTGCGATACGAGCTCCTCGTCCGCGATGGCGTTCCACGAGTCCAGCGCCGGCAGCTTGGCCAGCAGCCGCATGGTCCGGCGGTACGCGCCCACCGCGTCCAGCGCGGCCGCCCGGCAGGTGTCCTCGTCCGCGCCGGCCACGCGCCCGGCCAGCACCAGAGAGCTCGCAAGCCGCTTCACGTCCCACTCCCACGGACCGAACACGGTCTCGTCGAAGTCGTTCAGGTCGATGACGAGTCGTCCGCGCGCATCACCGTAGAGGCCGAAGTTCGCCGCGTGCGCGTCGCCGCACAGCTGCGTGCCTATGCCGGTCACCACGCCGCCGGACAGGTCGTGCGCCATCAGCCCGGCCGCCCCGCGCAGGAAGGCGAAGGGGTTCGCGGCCATCCGGCCGACCCGTATCGGGGTGAGCTCGGCGACCCGCCCCGCGTTGGACTCCTCCACCGCCCGCACGGCGTCCGGCCGCCCGGAGGGAGCCTCGAAGCGGGCGTGCGCCGACCTCGGCACACGGCCGCGCAGCGCCTTGCCCTCCTCCTTGGGCGAGCCCGCCGCCACCTTCGGCCCGAAGCCCGCCACCACCGGTATCCGCTGACCGGCAACCGTCGAAACCGCAGCCATTCGCGCCGCCCCCACCCATCACCCGTGCATTGATCGCTTCTCGAACGGGCTGAACCGTATCTACAGCCCGGCGTCCCTGGCCAGCAGCGCCGCCTGCACCCGGTTCTCGCACCCCAGCTTCGCCAGGATCCGGCTCACGTACGTCTTCACGGTCGCCTCGCTCATGTGCAGCCGCCGGCCCGCGTCCGCGTTCGACAGGCCCTCCCCCAGCAGCGCCAGCACCCCGCGCTCCCGGTCGCTCAGCGCCGCGACCTGCCGCCGGGCCTCCTCGCCGCGCACGGCGGCCTTCCCCGACGCCAACTGGTCCACCACGTGCCGGGTCGCCGCCGGCGAGAGGTACGCGTCCCCGGCCGCGGCCGCCCGCACCGCGCCGATCAGTTCGCCCGGCGCCGAGTCCTTCAGCAGGAAACCCGCGCCGCCCTGGCCCAGGGCGCGCAGCACGTTCTCCTTCTCCCCGAAGGTGGTCAGGATCAGCGCCCGCACCTGCGGCACGGCCCGCCGCAGTTCGCCCAGCGCCGTCAGGCCGTCCATCACGGGCATCTGGATGTCCAGCAGCACCACGTCCGGCGCGTGCGAACGGGCCAGTTCGACCGCCTCCCGGCCGTTCGCCGCCTCCGCCACGACCTCGATGTCCGGTGCCGAGGTGAGGATCATCCTGATCCCGGCCCGGATCAGCGGCTCGTCGTCGGCGATCACCACTCGGATCACTTCGGCTGTCACCCGCGCTCCTACTGCTTGACCTCGTAGACCTGCTTGTCCACGAGCTTGCCGTCCTTGAAGCAGAACCGGAAAACGGTGTCGGTGGTCAAGCTCTCCTGCGGCGCGGTCGACAGCAACGTCAGACAGCTCGAACCCTCCGGCCGCGGCGGCCCCTTGCGGTCCAGCCCCTGCGTCAGCACGTTGTCCCCGTCGGGCAGCCTGCTCCGCACCGCCTGCTCGGGCTCGCCCATCTTCACGGCGTCGAACTCCGCCCGGTCGATCATCGCCTGGTTCGCCGACCCCACCAGGAACACCAGCCCGGCGCCGAGCACGATCACCAGCAGCACCAACGCCGCCACCGCGATCCCACACCCCATGGCGACGCCCCCCGAGCGACCGCGCACCTTCACGGCCAACTCGCGGTCCACCGCGTCCCAGTCCATCGGCGGCACGTTCTTGGGCGCCCGCGCGCCCCACAACCCCCGCGCCTGTGCCTGCTGCCCGAAGTCGTCGGCCACTTCCTCGGCCCCGGCCGGCTCCTCCTCGACACCGGCCGGCCCCGCCCCGTACGGCAGCACCCCGGCCACCCGGAACCCACCGCCCTCGGTCGGGCCCGCGTGCACCATCCCGCCGACCAGCCGCGCCCTCTCCCGCAGCCCCGTCAGCCCCTGCCCGCCGGAGACCACGTCCCCGGCCCCCGGACCGACAGCGGGCCCGTTGGCGATCTCCACCACCAACGAATCGTCCTCGTAGCGCAGTTCCACCGTGATCGGGGCACCGGGAGCGTGTTTGTACGCGTTCGTCAGCGCCTCCTGCACGATCCGGTACGCCGCGTGGTCGCAGGCCGCGACCAGCGGCCTGGACTGCCCCGACCTGGTCAGCCGTACGTCCGTACCCGCGACCCGCGCGGCCTCCACGACGCCCTCGATGCCCGCCACCCCGCGCGCCGCGGGCTGGGCCGCCTCCTCCACGGGCAGCGGCGCCTCCACCCCGTCCCGCAGGATCCCGACGACCTCCCGCAGTTCGTGCATGGCCGCCACCGAGGCCTGCCGCAGCACCCCCACCGCCTCGCGCTGGCGGTCGGTCAGCTTCGGATCCACCTCCAGGGCCCCCGTGTGCACGGAGATCAGCGCCAGTTGGTGGCCCAGGCTGTCGTGCATGTCCTGCGCGATGCGCTGCCGCTCGCGCAGCCTCGCCTGACCGGCGACCATGGCTCGCTCGCGCAGCAGTTGGCCGTTGCGCTCCTGCAGCGCGCGCAGCAGCGTGCGGCGCTGCGACCAGTACCGGCTCGCCAGGCCCGGCATCAACGTGGTCACCACGAACATCAGCGTGGAGAAGACCAGCACCAGCAGCGGCCGCATCTGCGCCCACTGGTCCCACACGCTGAGCCCCACCGCCGCGAGGAAGGCCAGCGTGAACGCGGCCAGCGCCCGGCCCACCCCCACGATCCGGCGCCCCGCCGACCAGCCGAGGAGCACCGTCACCAGGAACGCCCCGGGCAGCACCGCGCCGGCCGCCGAGCCGGCCACGAGGGTGGTCCCCGGCAGCCGCCGGCGCAGCAGGGTCAGCACCGCCACGACCACCACGGACAGCGCCATGCGCAGCCCGGAGCCCTTGTCGAGTTCCTCGACGCCCAGCCCGAGCACGCCCATCACGACGACGAGGGCCAGGTCACCGGCCGCCATCCGCCGCGTCCAGGGTTCGGGCCCCTTGAGCCAGTCCCAGCCCGCCCGCGCCTTCGCCTTCACATCCACGCGCCGACCCTAGACACCCGGGCCTCCGCGCGGCCTCCCCCTTTCGTCGCGTCCCGCTCGACGAAAGTCGGACGGCCCCGCCGTCAGGCCCTGCGGACGGAACCGATCGACGGGCTCGTCCGGAGCGAACCGCCCCCGGCCCACCGGAAGTCCTCGACGCGGGCCGGGGCAAGCGGAATGGGATGCGCGTCACATCCGTACACCCTCCACGGCGGCACACGGGAAAACACGCACCGGGAAGAACACGAACAAAGCGAAACGGCCGCCACCGCTTTCGCGATGACGACCGTTTCGTCGATGTGGGCGAGGGGGGATTTGAACCCCCACGTCCCGAAGGACACTGGCACCTGAAGCCAGCGCGTCTGCCGTTCCGCCACTCGCCCGAGCAGCGTCCCAGTGGTTCTTCCCTTTCGGGCCGTTCCCCTGGCGACATCGGAACATTAGCACGTCGGACGGGGTGGATTCACATCGCTTTCCCCGGGCCCCCGCACCCTGCCGTGGACAGCCCCTCCCGCACTGCGCTCCCGGTGCGGGACACTGTCCTCGGGCCGCCCCTACGATCCCTTGTGAGGACCAACACTCGTCCGCACAGGACCGATGGGGAACCAGCCGAATCCGCCACGCGTGGATACGATCAGTAAGCAGTACAGGGCGACAACGACGGAGGAGGTGCCCCATGGGAGTTCTGAAGCGGTTCGAGCAGCGACTCGAAGGTCTGGTGAACGGCACCTTCGCCAAGGTCTTCAAGTCCGAGGTCCAGCCCGTGGAGATCGCCGGCGCCCTCCAGCGCGAGTGCGACAACAACGCCACGATCTGGAACCGCGAGCGGACCGTCGTCCCCAACGACTTCATCGTCGAACTCAGCGCCGGCGACTACGACCGCCTGAGCCCCTACTCCGGGCAGCTCGGCGACGAGCTCGCGGGCCTCGTCCGCGACTACGCCAAGCAGCAGCGCTACAGCTTCATGGGCCCCATCAAGGTCCACCTGGAGAAGGCCGAGGACCTCGACACCGGTCTGTACCGGGTCCGCAGCCGCACCCTCGCCTCCAGCACCTCCCAGCCGCAGCAGCCCCAGGCCCCGCAGGGCCAGGCCCCTCAGGGCCAGCAGGGCGGCTACGGCTACCCCCCGGTCTCCGCCCCGCCGATGCCCGCAGGACCGCCCCCGGGCGCCCCGCGCCGGCCGGCCGCGGGCGGACCGGCCCCCGTACCCGCCTCGGGAACCCCGCGGCGCCACTGGATCGAGATCAACGGCACCCGCCACCAGATCTCGCGCCCCACGCTCGTACTCGGCCGAAGCACCGAAGCCGACGTGCGGATCGACGACCCCGGCGTATCCCGCCGGCACTGTGAGATCCGGACCGGAACGCCCTCGACGATCCAGGATCTCGGGTCCACCAACGGCATCGTGGTGGACGGGCAGCACACCACCCGCGCTACGCTCCGCGACGGCTCGCGGATCGTCGTGGGCAGCACCACCATCATTTACCGGCAAGCCGAAGGGTGAAGCGGGGGCAATGTCAGAGCTGACCCTGACGGTCATGCGGTTGGGTTTCCTGGCCGTTCTGTGGCTGTTCGTCATCGTGGCCGTACAGGTCATCCGCAGTGACCTGTTCGGAACCCGAGTGACCCAGCGCGGCTCCCGCCGCGGCGGGAACACGAGTGCGCCCGCGCAGTCCGGCGGACGCCAGGCGGCCCCGCCGCAGCAGCGCCAGCGCCGCGGAGCGCCCACCAAGCTCGTCGTCTCCGAGGGCACCCTCACGGGCACCACCGTGGCCCTCGCCGGCCAGACGATCACGCTCGGCCGCGCCCACGACTCCACGATCGTGCTGGACGACGACTACGCGTCCAGCCGCCATGCCAGGATCTATCCCGACCGGGACGGACAGTGGATCGTCGAGGATCTCGGGTCCACCAACGGCACGTATCTCGACCGGACCCGCCTGACCACCCCGACGCCCATTCCGCCGGGCGCCCCGATCCGCATCGGCAAGACCGTCATCGAGCTGCGGAAGTAGTACGAGAATGAGCGAGCGGAGCGAGCACGCTGCGGTGATCCGTCCCACCGAGGACACGGACACGCGCGCGCTCCCGACCGGAGGGTGGGCAGTGTGGCTCGAGACCGGTTGTACCCGGAGCCGACCGGCGAGGTGCGCATGAGTCTGTCCCTGCGGTTCGCCGCCGGATCGCACAAGGGCATGATCCGCGAGGGCAACGAGGACTCCGGCTACGCCGGACCCCGTCTCCTCGCGATCGCCGACGGCATGGGCGGCCAGGCCGCCGGCGAGGTCGCCAGCTCCGAGGTGATCTCCACCCTCGTGCAGCTCGACGACGACGTCCCGGGCTCCGACATCCTCACCTCCCTCGGCACCGCCGTGCAGCGCGCCAACGACCAGCTGCGCCTGATGGTCGAGGAGGATCCCCAGCTCGAAGGCATGGGCACCACCCTGACCGCCCTGCTGTGGACCGGCCAGCGCCTCGGCCTCGTCCACGTCGGCGACTCCCGCGCCTACCTGCTGCGCGACGGCGTCCTCACCCAGATCACCCAGGACCACACCTGGGTGCAGCGCCTCGTCGACGAGGGCCGCATCACCGAAGAGGAAGCCACCACCCACCCGCAGCGCTCACTGCTGATGCGCGCGCTGGGCAGCGGCGACATCGTCGAACCCGACCTCTCCATCCGCGAGGTCCGCGCCGGCGACCGCTACCTCATCTGCTCCGACGGGCTCTCCGGCGTCGTCTCCCACCAGACCCTGGAGGAGACCCTCGCCGACTACCACGGCCCCGGCGCCACCGTGCAGTCCCTGATCCAGCTCGCCCTGCGCGGCGGCGGACCCGACAACATCACCTGCATCGTCGCCGACGTCCTCGACACCGACAGCGGCGACACCCTCGCCGCCCAGGTCAGCGACACCCCCGTCGTCGTCGGCGCGGTCGCCGAGAACCAGCACCAGCTCTTCGACGGCGGCAACGCCATGCAGAGCGCCGCCGGCCGCGCCTCGGGCCTGGGCCGCCAGGTCCCGCCGCCCGCGGGCGCCTTCGGCCCCCCCGGCAGCGGCGAGGCGCCCGGCTACGGATACGCCGACCAGGGCCAGGCGGCCCCCGGCGGCGGCGCGTACGGCACCTTCGGCGAAGCCGACGGCTACAACGGCGACTCCGGCTACGAGGACACGTACGACAAGCCCCGCAGCAGGCGCCGCGGCGGCAAAGGCCGCAAGTGGGCCACCCGCACCCTGACCCTGCTGATCATCGCGGGCGTCGTCGGCGGCGGCGTCTACGCCGGCTGGCGCTGGACCCAGAACCAGTACTACGTCGGCGTCAAGGGCGACCACGTCGCGCTCTTCCGCGGCATCAGCCAGAAGCTGGGCCCGCTGGAACTCTCCAAGGTGGAGACCGACCGCCCCGACATCGAACTGAAGTACCTCCCGCCCTTCAAGCGCAAGCAGGTCGAGTCGAGCATCAGCGAGGAAACCCTCCAGGGCGCCCGCGAGAAGGTCGACGAACTCGGCATCCAGGTCACCGCCTGCCAGAAGGACGAAAAGCGCCGCAACGCCGAGGCGCAGAACCAGACACCCGGCACCGACACCACGCTGACTCCCCAGGAGCAGCAAGTGGTCGGCCTGTGCGGCAAGCAGTAGACACCCGCGGGCACAGGGGGCCTGCCACACCATGAGCGTTGTCACCAACACGACCACCATCGGAGCCATCGAGCTGCCGAGCCGGCGGAACACCGAGCTCCTGCTGCTCGGCTTCGCCGTGGTCATCTCGATGTTCGCCTACGCCAACGTGGGCCTCGCGATCAACGGCAAGTTCCCCCCCGGGATGCTGCTCTACGGCCTCGGCCTCGGCGTCCTGGCCGGGATCGCGCACCTCGTCGTGCGCCGCTACGCCAAGTACGCCGACCCGCTGCTGCTGCCCCTGGCCACCCTCCTCAACGGGCTGGGCCTCGTACTGATCTACCGCCTGGACCAGTCCGAGCGGCTCCAGAACCTCGCCAAGCGCTCCTTCGGCGGCTTCAGCGAGTCCGCGCCCCGTCAGATGATGTACACGGCGGTCGCCATCGCCATGTTCGCCGGCGTCCTGCTGGTCCTCAAGGACCACCGCGTGCTCCAGCGCTTCACCTACATCTCCATGGTGACCGCGCTGGTCCTGCTGATCCTGCCCGTCATCCCGGGCCTGGGCGCCGACGTCTTCGGCGCCAAGATCTGGATCAGCGTCGGCGGCTTCTCCATCCAGCCCGGTGAGTTCGCGAAGATCGTCATCGCCGTCTTCTTCGCCGGCTACCTCATGGTCAAGCGCGACGCCCTGGCCCTGGCCAGCCGCCGCTTCATGGGCCTCTACCTGCCGCGCGGCCGCGACCTCGGCCCCATCCTGATGATCTGGGCGATGAGCCTGCTCGTCCTCGTCTTCGAGAACGACCTCGGCACCTCGCTCCTCTTCTTCGGCATGTTCGTGATCATGCTGTACGTGGCCACCGAGCGCACCAGCTGGATCGTCATCGGCCTGCTCATGAGCGTCGGCGGCGCCGCCGTCGTCGGAGCCACCGCCAGCCACGTGAAAGTCCGCGTCACCGCCTGGCTCGACCCCTTCGCCTGCTACGGCACCTCCGGTGCCTGCGAGCAGGTCGGTCAGTCGATCATGAGCTTCGGCTCCGGCGGAGTCCTCGGCACCGGCTGGGGCCAGGGCAACTCCGACCTCATCGGCTTCGCGGCCAACTCCGACTTCATCTTCTCCACCGTCGGCGAAGAACTCGGCCTGACCGGCGTGATGGCCTTCCTCCTGCTCTACGGGCTCATCATCGAACGCGGCGTCCGCACCGCCCTCGCCGCCCGCGACCCCTTCGGCAAGCTCTTCGCCATCGGGCTCTCCGGCGCCTTCGCCCTCCAGATCTTCGTCGTCGCCGGCGGAGTCATGGGCCTCATCCCCCTCACCGGCATGACCATGCCCTTCCTCGCCAACGGCGGTTCCTCCGTCCTGGCGAACTGGATGCTCATCGCAATCCTCATCCGGATCAGCGACACGGCACGCCGCCCCGCCCCGGCCCCCGCCCCGTCCCCCGACTCCGAGATGACCCAGGTGGTCCGCCCGTCATGAACAAGCCCCTGCGCCGCATCTCGCTGTTCTGCGGGCTGCTCATCCTCGCCCTGCTGATCCGGACCAACTGGCTCCAGTACGTCCAGGCCGAGGAACTCGGCACGCGCAAGGAGAACCGTCGGGTCCAGATCGCCCAGTACGCCACCGAACGCGGCAACATCATCGTCGGCGGCCAGCCCATCACCGGCTCCGCGGTCACCGACGGCAGCGACTACAAGTTCAAGCGGACCTACGTCGACGGCCCCCTGTGGGCACCCGTCACCGGCTACGCCTCCCAGGCGTTCGGCTCCACCCAGCTGGAATCCCTCGAAGACGGCATCCTCACCGGCAACGACGACCGGCTCTTCTTCGACCGCACCATCGGCATGTTCACCGGCGAGAAGAAGGCCGGCGGCAACGTCGTCACCACGCTCAACCCCGCCGCCCAGAAGGCCGCCTACGACAAGCTCGGCAACAAGAAGGGCGCCGTAGCCGCCATCGACCCGCGCACCGGCGCCATCCTCGCCCTCGTCTCCACCCCCTCGTACGACCCCTCCCGCTTCGCCGGCAACTCCAAGGCCGACGGGCAGGCCTGGAACGAGCTGAAGGACAGCGAGGACAAGAACCTCGTCAACCGCGCCCTGCGCGAGACCTACCCGCCGGGCTCCACCTTCAAGGTCGTCACCGCCGCCGCCGCCCTGGAGAACGGCGTCGTCTCGGACATCAACGCGCCGACGGACACCCCCGAGCCGTACATCCTGCCCGGGACCAAGACCCCGATGGTCAACCACGCCGCGGGATGCGAGAAGGCCAGCCTCAACGACGCCCTGAAGGTGTCCTGCAACTCCGTCTTCGCCAACATGGGCGACAAGGTGGGGCGGGACAACATGGTGAAGACGGCCGAGAAGTTCGGCTTCAACAACACCAAGATCGACATTCCGGTCCGCGCCTTCGGCAGCGTCTACGACAAGACCATGGGCAAGGACGGCAACGCCCTGAGCTCCATCGGCCAGTTCAACACCGCGGCCACCCCCCTGCAGATGGCCATGGTCGCCTCCGCCATCGCCAACGACGGCAAGCTGATGAAGCCCTACATGGTCGACCAGCTCACCGCGCCCAACCTCGACGTCATCGAGAAGCACGAGCCGCAGGAGATGAGCCGGCCCGTCTCCGCGGAGAACGCCCAGAAGCTCCAGCAGATGATGGTCAACGTCGTCGAGAACGGCACCGGCACCACCGCCAAGATCAAGGGCTCGGTCGTCGGCGGCAAGACCGGCACCGCCCAGCACGGCGAGGGCAACAAGAAGCGCCCGTACGCCTGGTTCATCTCGTACGCCGAGCTCCCCGACCACAGCTCGCCGGTCGCCGTCGCCGTCGTCATCGAGGACAGCAGCGCGGACCGCGAGGACATCTCCGGCGCCGGCCTCGCCGCCCCGGTGGCGAAGGTCGTCATGGAAGCCGTGCTCAACAGCGGCAAGGGATGACGGGCGGGACCGGGCACCACACAAGAGTCGCAAGGGGCACCACGGGTGTGATTCGGATCACCGTTCCCGCCCGGATCCGAGCGTACGGTACCGGTCCAGTATCAGCCTGTGGCCGCGAACCGATCACAGACGATCGGCCGGTAGCCTTTGCGCGAACAGCACACCGCCGGACCACACACAGGTGCGGTCGGGACTGACGGAGAGGGCTGCACGTTATGGAAGAGCCGCGTCGCCTCGGCGGCCGGTACGAGCTGAGCCACGTGCTCGGCCGCGGTGGCATGGCCGAGGTCTACCTCGCCCACGACACCCGGCTCGGTCGTACCGTCGCCGTCAAGACCCTGCGCGCCGACCTCGCACGCGACCCGTCCTTCCAGGCCCGGTTCCGCCGCGAGGCCCAGTCGGCCGCGTCGCTGAACCACCCCGCGATCGTCGCCGTCTACGACACCGGCGAAGACTACGTCGACAACATCTCCATCCCGTACATCGTGATGGAGTACGTCGACGGCTCCACCCTGCGCGAACTCCTGCACTCCGGCCGCAAACTGCTGCCCGAGCGCACCCTGGAAATGTGCATCGGCATCCTCCAGGCTCTGGAGTACTCGCACCGCGCCGGCATCGTGCACCGCGACATCAAGCCCGCCAACGTCATGCTGACCCGCACCGGCCAGGTCAAGGTCATGGACTTCGGCATCGCCCGCGCCATGGGCGACTCCGGCATGACCATGACGCAGACCGCGGCCGTCATCGGCACCGCCCAGTACCTCTCCCCCGAGCAGGCCAAGGGCGAACAGGTCGACGCGCGCTCCGACCTCTACTCCGCCGGCTGCCTGCTCTACGAGCTCCTGTGCGTACGGCCCCCGTTCGTCGGCGACTCCCCCGTGGCCGTCGCCTACCAGCACGTACGGGAAGAACCGCAGCCCCCGTCGAACTTCGACCCCGAGATCACGCCCGAGATGGACGCCATCGTCCTCAAGGCACTGGTCAAGGACCCCGACTACCGCTACCAGTCGGCCGACGAGATGCGCGCCGACATCGAGGCCTGCCTCGACGGCCAGCCCGTCGCCGCCACCGCCGCCATGGGCGCCGCCGGCTACGGCTACCCGCACGACCAGGGCCACGGCTACGGCCAGCAGGGCTACGACCAGCCCACCACCGCCCTGCGCGCCACCGACGCCGGCCAGACCTCCATGCTCCCGCCGATGAACGCCAACGACGGCGGCTACGGCTACCCCGACCAGGGCGGCCACGGCGGCTACGACCAGGGCCCGCACCGCCGCCAGAGCCAGAAGAAGAGCAAGGCCTCCACCTTCCTCCTGGTCGCGGCCGGCCTCCTCGTCCTCATCGGCGCGATCCTCATCGGTCGCGCCCTCCTGGGCGACGGCGCCGACAACCGGCCGTCCGTGCCCAAGCTCATCGGGCAGACCCTGGAACAGGCGCAGAAGAGCGGCGAGAACGTCGGCATCAAGGTGGTCAAGGGAGCCGACGAACCCTGCGCGGACCAGCCCAAGGGCAACGTCTGCAAGCAGGACAAGGCCCCCGACACCAAGGTCGACAAGGACTCCACGGTCTCGGTGACGATCTCCACGGGCGCGCCCAAGGTGGCCATCCCCAGCGTGACCGACCTGCTGGTGGACCAGGCCGAGGCGAAGCTGAAGGAGGCGGGCTTCCAGGTCGACCGCAAGACCCAGGAGTCCCCCCGCGCCGCCGGCACCGTCCTGGAGCAGAACCCGAAGGCGGGCGGCGAGGCGGAGAAGAACTCCGTGATCACGCTGACCGTCGCCAAGGAAGTCTCCAAGGCCACCGTCCCGAACCTCCTGGGCAAGACCAAGGAGGAGGCGCAAGCCCTCCTCGCCGCCGCCAACCTGAGGCTCGGCAGCACGACGGAGACCGAGTCCCCCGGTGCCCCGCCGAAGACGATCATCCAGCAGCAGTACGCGGCGGGTGAGCAGTTGGAGGTCAACAAGACGGTCAACGTGACCATCGCCAAGGCCACCCAGGCGACCACGGTCCCGGCCCCGGCCAACCGGACCCTGGGCCAGTACAAGGACGAGCTCAAGCGGGCCAACCTGAAGCTGGGCAACATCACCGGCCCGACGGACGACAACGCGATCGTCATCAACACCAACCCGGGCCCCGGCCAGCCGGTCAACACGGGCTCGAACGTCGACGTGTGGACGATGGCCGGCCAGCAGGACGGCGGCTTCTTCGGAGGCCTGGGCAACCGCCGCTAGTCACCCCCGCTCGAAAAGGTCCGGCCCCCTCTCTTCGGAGAAGGGTCCGGACCTTTTTCCGTACGTGTCTTCATATGTGCGAATTCGTTAGCCCGGACGGGGGAGGGCGTCGGGCCCCACCCGGGAGGGACGGAACATGATCGACGAATCGGTGCTGCTGGAGTCCAGGACGATGCGCACGAGCGTGCTGGAGCGGACGGAAGTGCTGGACAAGGTGAAGACCCTGTCGCTACTGCCGGACGGTTTGCATGTGACGACAGCGATGGTGGCGATGTACTACGAGGTCGCCGAGAACGCGATCCGGCAGGTGGTCAAGCGTCACCGCCAAGAGCTGATCGAGAACGGCATGCGCACGCTCCGCGGCTCTGACCTGCAACGGTTTGAAAGTGACAACCTGTACCTTTCAAACGAGAGTTATCCACAGGGCCGCGCCCACCTGGCTGTTTACACACGACGCACGATCCTCAACATGGCAATGCTGCTGCGCGACAGCGAGGTCGCCCGTCAGGTGCGCACGTATTTGCTCGACCAAGAGCAGTCGTCCCGGGCGCAGCCCGTACCCAACGACATCGAATCGCTCGACGATCGGATCACCAGGCTCAGCGAAGCGAGCTTCACCAAGCTGCTGGGCCGGACCGTCGTCCCCATGCTCAACGCCCTCGTCGAAACGGCAGGGGAACAGCGCAGGGAGCTCCTCGGCCTGCGCAATGACGTGGAGCAGATCCAGATCAAGCTCATCGAGCACGACATCCAGCTCAGCCGCCTCCAGCGCGGCCAGGACGTCAAGGCCCTCACCGGTGTCATCGGGACCATCGACGCGATGAACTGGCGGGAGTTCGAGGAGCACGTCGCCCAGCTCCTGCGGCGCGACGGCTGCACGGACGTCGAGCTGCACGGCGGGCACGGCGGCGACCGCGGGGTCGACATCTCCGCCCGC
This sequence comes from Streptomyces sp. NPDC002467, assembly GCF_042889825.1. NCBI lineage: Bacteria > Bacillati > Actinomycetota > Actinomycetes > Kitasatosporales > Streptomycetaceae > Streptomyces > Streptomyces sp. NPDC002467. The sequence goes on from NZ_JBIARJ010000001.1 coordinate 427,905, forward strand.
ACCGCCGACGGCCGCACCGTCGCCGTGCAGTGCAAGAACTTCGCGCCCTTCCGGCACGTGCTCAGCGGAGAGATGCAGAAGTTCCTGGGCGCCTCCAAGGTCATCCACGAGGCCGACGTGGCCCTCTACGTGGCCACGTGCGCCTTCACCCGGGAGTCCCTGGCCCTCGCCGCCCAGGGAGGCGTCACAGCCGTCCACAGGGGCCTTCTGGAGGCTTGGAGCGCCGGCGTCAAGCTCCAGGTCCTGCGGTCTTCCTAAGCTGCGGGGTGCAGCTTAGGAAGAGCGCACTCACCGCAACTCCGCCGGCGGCGTCCTCTTCCCGTCCACCTTCTCCGTCCGCACCAGTTCGCCCCACACCACGTACCGGTACTTCGACGTGTACACCGGAGTGCACGTCGTCAACGTGATGTAGCGCCCCGGGGCCGTCTTGCCCGACTCCTTCGGGACCGGGTTGATCACGTCCGTGTTGTACTTCGACGTCTGCCGCAGCTCCGCGAAGACCTTGTAGACGTACCAGGTGTCCCGCGTCTCGAAGACGATCGCGTCGCCGTTCTTCACCTTGTCGATGTTGTGGAACTTCGCACCGTGTCCGTCCCGGTGCGCGGCGAGCGTGAAGTTGCCCTTCGCCTCCCACGGCAGCGCGGACTTCACCGGCTGCGTGTAGTAGCCCGCGACGCCGTCGTTGAGGACGTCCGGGTCGGTGCCCTTCTTGACCAGCACCTCGCCGTTCTTCATCGCCGGGACGTGCAGGAAGCCCACCCCGCCCTGGACGTCGAGCGCGCCCGGCTCCGCGGGGGCGCCCGCGGCCGGGGCCTGCCACTGCTCGCGGATCCTGTCGCCCCGCTCCGACGCCTGCCGGTCCGCGAGGACGTTCGTCCACCACAGCGAGTACGCCACGAACAGGCCCAGCACCAGGCCCAGGGTGATCAGGACCTCGCCCAGGAAGCTCAGGAATCCGGCGAGCAGGCTGCGGTGGGGGGCACGGGAGGACACTGCTGGTTCGTCCTTAGGGCGGCGAAGGCGGCGGAGGCAGGCGACGGCAACGGCTACGGGCTGGTCAGCGCGGGCGGCGGACCCTGGCTGCGGGGGCGTTCATCCGTCATCCTGCCCCATACGATCATCCGGTAGGTGCTGGTGAACTCGGGCGTGCACGTCGTCAGGGTGATGTAGCGCCCCGGCCCGGTGAACCCCGAGCCCTCCGGCACCGGTTTGATCACCGACACGTTCGTCGGCGGGGTCTGCGGCAGCGACGAGGTCATCTCGTACGTGTAGTACGCGTCCCGGGTCTCGACCACCACGGGGTCCCCCGGCACCAGCCTGTTGATGTATCGGAACGGCTCGCCGTGGGTGTTGCGGTGGCCCGCCACCGCGAAGTTGCCCGTCTTGTCGGCCGGCATCGCCGTCTTCAGCGCGCCCTCGCCGTAGTGCCCGACCATCCCCTTGTCGAGGACCTTCGGCTTGCTGACGCCCTCGGCGACCGGCACCTTCAGGTCCAGCTTCGGGATGTACAGGATCGCGAAGCCCTGGCCCGGCTCGAAGGCCGTCACGGGCGGCGCCGCGGCCCCCGCGGACGCGCCGCCGCTTCCGCCCGGGTCCTTCTGCCAGGTCTGCTGGAGCGAGCCCGCGGCGCCGTCCGCCGTCCGCTGCGCCAGGAGGTTCGTGTACCAGAGCTGGTAGGCGACGAACAGCAGCATCACCAGCCCGAGCGTGATGAACAGCTCCCCGCCCAGCCGGCTCAGGACGATCACCGGGCCGCCCGACGCCGGCCGCCTGCGCCGCCGCCCGCCCCGCCTCCTGCTCTGCCTGGCGGAGCGTTTGGCGGCCTCCTGCGCCGCCCTGCGTCGCGCGGCCCGGCCCTCCGTGGGCGCGGACGGCGCGACCGCGGTCACGCGACGGCCTTGCCCACCACCGGGGCGAGCCCCACCGACCGCTCCACCGCGCCCGCGTCACCGCAGCGCACCAGCCAGTTCGCGAGCATCCGGTGGCCCCACTCCGTCAGCACCGACTCGGGGTGGAACTGCACGCCCTCGACGTCGTGCTCGCGGTGGCGCAGGCCCATGATGATGCCGTCCTCCGTCCGCGCCGTGACCTCCAGCGAGTCCGGCAGGGTCGGCGGCTCGGCGGCCAGCGAGTGGTAGCGGGTGGCGGTGAAGGGCGAGGGCAGCCCGGCGAAGACGCCCAGGCCCTCGTGGACCACCGGGGAGGTCTTGCCGTGCAGCAGCTCCGGCGCCCGGCCCACGACACCGCCGTAGGCGACCGCCATGGACTGCATGCCGAGGCACACGCCGAAGACGGGGACGCCGGTGTCCGCGCAGTGGCGGACCATGTCGATGCAGACGCCCGCCTCCTCCGGCGTACCGGGACCCGGCGAGAGCAACACCCCGTCGAAACCGTCCTGCGCGTGCGAGAGCTCGACCTCGTCGTTGCGCAGCACCTCGCATTCGGCCCCGAGCTGGTAGAGGTACTGGACCAGGTTGAAGACAAAGCTGTCGTAGTTGTCCACGACCAGAATGCGCGCGCTCACGGAGTGACTCCCGATCCCTCGTCCACCGTCACGTCATTGAACGGAAGGAGCGGCTCGGCCCAGGGGAAGACGTACTGGAAGAGCACGAAGACCACCGCGAGGACCAGCACGAGCGAGATCAGCGCGCGTACCCACGCGTTTCCCGGCAGATGGCGCCAGATCCAGCCGTACATGCCGCCTGTTTCCTTTTCGTCCACGTATGTTCCACGCACCGCGAAGGGCGGTACGCGAACAGACTAAAGGCAGCGGCCCGGCGGGGTGGGTCAGCCGGTCAAACCCTCCGGCTTCCCCTCTCCGACGGGTCGCGTGCCGGTCAGTTCCGCCCATACGACGAGGCGGTGGCTGTGCCCCCATTCCGGGTCGCAGGTGGTGAGGGTCAGATAGCGGCCCGGGGTCGTGAACGGTGATTTCGCCGGGACCGGGTCGACCACGGCGACGTCGGTCGGCAGGGTGCGCAGGGGGCCGCCGCGCACGGTGTACGTGTACCAGGCGGAGGCGTCCTTGAGGATCACCTCGTCGCCCGGGCGCAGCTCGGGGAAGTCCTTGAAGGGGTCGCCGTAGGTGCGGCGGTGTCCGGCCACGGAGAAGTTGCCGGTGGCGCCGAGGCGGGCGGTGCCGGAGTAGTGGCCGAGGCCCTTCTTCAGCACGTCCGGGTCGGTGCCCTCCAGGACGGGCTTGTTCCAGTCCCGGCCGAAGCGCGGGACGTACATCTCGGCGAAGGCCCTGCCCGCCGGGTAGGCCGCCGGCTCGGGAGTCGCGGGCGGCACCGACTGCTGCGGCACTGCCGACGGAGAGGGAGAAGGAGAAGGCGACGGGGCGGGGGCCGCGGCCGGGGCCGCCGCCCAGCGGTCGCGCAGGGCCGACATCTCCCCGTCCATGGCCCGGTCGGCCTTGACCCCGGTCCAGAACAGCACGTACGCCACGAACAACACGATCAGGGTGCCCGCGGTCAGGCACACCTCGCTGAACGTCCGCACCACCAGGCGCAGTACGACGTCAGGGCTGACTGGTCTCGGAGGAGGGGCCGACCGGCTTCGCATAGTGGAGGTCCACTGTGCCGGAGTAACCCGGAAGTGTCAGCGCCTTGTGCTCGTCCACTTTCCAGCCGAGCCCGTAGGCGTTCACGTACAGCTGGTAGTTCTGCAGGGCCGGCGAGGCCGCCAGCGCCTTGCGCAACGCGCCCGGGTCGCCGACCGCCGACACCTTGTAGGGAGGGGAGTAGACCCGGCCCTGGAGGATCAGGGTGTTGCCCACGCAGCGCACCGCGCTGGTGGAGATCAGCCGCTGGTCCATGACCTGGATGCCCTGGGCGCCGCCCTGCCACAGGGCGTTCACCACGGCCTGGAGGTCCTGCTGGTGGATCACCAGGTCGTTGGGCTGGGGCTCGGGCACGTTGGGGATGCGGGCGGTGGCGTTCGGCGGGGCGTCGTTCAGGGTGACCGTCAGGCCCTTGCCGGGCAGTTCCTCGGTGCCCGAGGCCGCGCGCAGGGCGGTGAGCTTGGCGTCCTCCGCCTTGGTGCTGCCGTCGTCACGGTCGGCGAGGGCGTCCACCTTGTTGCGGACCGGTTCGAGGCTCTGCTCCAGCTCGGCGTTGTCCTGGCTGCGCTCGTGGATGAGGTCCGACAGCTTCAGCATCGAGGCGTCGGTCCGGATGTTCGTACCCTTGGAGGTGTTGAAACTGGTGACGAAGAGCAGGCCGGCCAGGGCGAAGACGGCAGCGGTCAGCAGCCGGACCGTTCCGGCCCGACGCCGGGGACCCTTGGAGGAGTCGTCGGAATTGCTCAACGTACCCTTCTCCTTCAACGCCACAGGTCCACTACGCTAACGGACGCCCGGGGCAGGCAAGGTCCCCAGCCCATCGACAGGAGAGCCCCTCGTGCCGAAGTCACGTATCCGCAAGAAGGACGACTACACCCCGCCGCCCACCCGGCAGCCGCAGAGCATCCGACTGACGAACCGCAGCTGGGTCGCTCCGGTCATGCTGGCGCTCTTCCTCATCGGACTCGCGTGGATCGTCGTCTTCTACGTGACCGAGACCCGCATGCCCATCGAATCGCTGGGCAATTGGAACATTGTAGTCGGATTCGGATTTATCGCGGCGGGATTCGGCGTCTCCACGCAGTGGAAGTAGCACCGATCTCCCTCCGGTGGAAGCTCTCCCCATGAGTTATCCACAGCGTCATCCACACCTGAGGAAAAGACAGAAGATCTGTGGATAACTCTGTGGAGGGTTGACGCCGATGTGATCAGGTGAGTTCCGTGAGTTCTGCCGTACGGAGCAGGATCACGGAGGCCGCCAGCACGAAGACCACCGCGCAGGTGCCCCACTGGACCAGTGCGCGGTTCCTGCCGGTGGCGGGCCACAGCATGGCAAGACCGAGCACCGCTCCCGTGATCAGGCCGCCCACATGGGCCTGCCAGGAGATGGAGAGGGCCCCGCCGAACGGCACGAAGGTCAGCACCAGCATCAGCACGACCATCACGATCACCGGCCGCATCTCGTAGCGCAGCCGACGTGCCAGGACGACGGTCGCGCCGAGCAGGCCGAAGATGGCGCCGGACGCGCCGAGGGCCGGGGTGTTCGACGGGGTCAGCAGGTAGACCAGGGCGCTGCCGCCCAGGCCCGAGAGCAGGTAGACGGCCAGGTAGCGGGCCCGCCCCAGCGCCGCCTCCAGCGGGCCGCCGATGAACCACAGCCCGAGCATGTTCCCGACCAGGTGCCACCACTCGACGTGCAGGAACACCGAGGTCAGCAGCCGGTGGTACTGGCCGGTGGAAATCCCCTCGATGGGGGCGCCGGGGAACTCGCGGTACCGGCCGAGCAGCTCCAGCTGGATGACGACGGCCGGGGCGATCAGCGCCACGAAGAACACCGCCACGTTGATCCCGATCAGGATCTTGGTGACCAGCTGAGGGTCGGCCGCGACCACCCCGCCCGCGAGGTTGCGCGGCGCGTTGGCGGCGGGGCGGTGCCCGGTGCCGGAGCCCTCACGGACGCATTCGGGGCACTGGAAGCCGACCGAGGCGCTGATCATGCACTCGGGGCAGATGGGGCGCTCACAGCGGGTGCAGCTGATTCCCGTGTCGCGGTCCGGGTGGCGGTAGCAGCGCGGCAGTCGGCCGGTGTCCATCGGTTCCCCCGAGGTCGTGGTTCAGCGCTTCTCGATGACGACGGACTTGATGACCACGTCCTCCACCGGCCGCTCGGTCCGCGGGTTCGTGGCGCTGGACGCGATGGCGTGCACGACCTGCCGGCTCGCCGGGTCGGTGACCTCGCCGAAGATCGTGTGCTTGCGGGTGAGCCAGGCGGTGGGCGCGACGGTGATGAAGAACTGCGAGCCGTTGGTGCCCGGGCCGGCGTTGGCCATGGCGAGCAGGTAGGGCTTGGTGAAGGCCAGGTCGGGGTGGAACTCGTCGGCGAACTGGTAGCCGGGGCCGCCGGTGCCGTTCCCGAGCGGGTCACCGCCCTGGATCATGAAGCCGCTGATGACGCGGTGGAAGACGGTGCCGTCGTAGAGCGGGTCGGTTGTCTTCTGGCCGTCCGTGGGACGGGTCCACTCCCGCTCGCCGGTGGCGAGCTCCACGAAGTTGCGGACGGTCTTCGGGGCGAAATTCGGCAGCAGCTCGATCTCGATGTCGCCTTGGCTGGTCTTCAGGGTGGCGTAGAGCTTCTCGGCCACGGATCTGCCTTCCATAGTCATCACTGTCGGTCCAGATGGTCGCACGGAGGGCTGTACGGCACAGAAATCCTCCACCCGTATGCCCTGTCGCGCATGCCCGGAGGCCTTATGCCAGGCATGATCCGGTAAAGGGTGGAAAGGTGAGCTGTGTCCACCGCCGAGGAGGAGGTTCCAGTGACCCGCAAGGACATGCACCTGGCCGCCGAACATGCCAGGGAAGCCGTGAAGTACGCGGCGGAAGCCGTGGCGCCGTATGCCGGATCCGCCAGGGACGCGGCGGTGCAGTACGCACACGACACGAATGAGTTCCTGGCGCCGAAGGTGTCGACCGCCGCCCAGGAGGCCGCGCGGCAGGCGCGTTCGACGTACGAATGCCACGTGCAGCCCCGGATCAGGGCCGCGCGCACGCACGTGCCGGCGAACGTGGACCGGGCGGCGACGAGGGCGGTGGAGCAGACGCGGCTGGCGGCTCGCCAGGCAGCCGATTACACGCAGCCGCGCATCGAGAGCGCGATCGCGGCCGCCACCCCGGTGGCCGAGGAGGCGGCTTCGCGGTCGGTGGCGGCCTTGGCGGCGCTGCGCGGCCAGGTGTCGGCCAAGGAGGTGCAGAAGCTGGTGCGGCGCCACGAGCGGCGGGCGTGTGCGGGCAAGTGGGTCAAGGGCTTCGTGATCGCCGGTGTGGTCGCGATCGGCGCCTACGCCGCGTGGAAGTGGTGGGACCAGCAGGCGAACCCGGACTGGCTCGTCGAACCGCCGGCGGCGACGGAGCTGTCGGCGAGCGACGCCGAGCCGGCGAGCTTCGACGACGAGCTTGCGGAGAAGGAGCGCGAGGCGGGGTCGTCCTCCGACGACAAGCAGATCTGACGGGGACCGCAGTGCACGGGCGAGGGGCCCGGATCCGATGGGATCCGGGCCCCTCGCCCGTTTCGTCCGCCGCGCCCTCAACTGGGGAGGGTGAGGATCTGGCCCGGGCGGATGAGGTCGGGGTTGGCGCCGATGACGCCCCTGTTCATCGCGTAGAGCTCGCGCCAGCGGGCCTCGTTGCCCAGCTCGCGGCGGGCGATCGCGGAGAGCGAGTCGCCGGACTGGACGGTGTAGGTGCGCTTCTTGGCCGCGGCCATCGGCTTGGACGCCGGCGCCGCGGGGACGGCTTTGTGCGCAGCGGACATCGGGGTCGGGGTGTGCGGGGCGCCCGGCACGGCGCCCGCGGCCATGGGCTTCGGCGGCATGGGGGTCGGGGTGGGGGCGACGGGCACGGCCTTGTGCGCGGCCGACCCGGGGGTCGGGGCAGCGGGCTTGGGGGGCGCGGGCTTGGGAGGAGCCGGCTTGGGGGGCGCGGCGGCGGCCATGCGCTCGGCGGCGGCCCGGGTGGCCGAGGCGGCGTCGGCCGCCTGGCTCTCCATCCGGTGCTCGCTCTGCCCCTTCGTCTTCTCGGCGGCCTCGTCGTGCTTCTTCTTGTCGGACTTCAGGAAGTCGAAGAGTCCCATGTCTGTACGCCTCCGGCGTGGGTGTTGCCCCCCTCGGCTCGGTGCCTTCCCCCACTGTCCGTCACGGGGAGGCGGGCGGCCGTGTGACTGGGCCGTTCGGGGGACCCGTCACTGGCGGGCGCGGCGGGCCGGGCGGGGGGTCTCGGAGGGGGTGGCGAGGTCGCCTTCGACGAGCAGGCCGAGGACGCGCAGCAGGGCGGTGCGGTCGGCTTCGGCGAGGGCGGCGAGGGCGTCGGCGTGGACCTGGTCGACGATGCGCTGACTCTGTACGGCGACGGCCGCGCCCGCGTCGGTGACGGCGATGACGCGGGCCCGGCGGTCCTTGGCGGAGGGGCGGCGCTCGGCGAGACCGGCCTTCTCCAGGGCGTCCACGGTGACGACCATCGTCGTCTTGTCCATGTCGCCGATCTCGGCGAGCTGGATCTGGGTGCGCTCCTCCTCCAGGGCGTGGACGAGGACGCAGTGCATGCGCGCGGTGAGACCGATCTCGCCGAGGGCGGCCGCCATGCGGGTGCGCAGGACATGGCCGGCGTGGTCCAGGAGGAAGGAGAGGTCGGGCTCGGGCCGGGTGGGTGCCAGGGCTGTCATGGATCCACTGTAGCGATTCGATCCGAAGAAAATAGTCTGCAACAAAACCATCTGGTACGGTCGCATCAGTGGCCGCACCGCACCTGCGGCCACTGCCGCCCCCATGACTGGAGAGTCCGATGCCTGCCGCGCTCACCTCCGCTCTTCCCGACACGCCCACCGCGCCCACGGCCGGCCCGCACGGGCTGCGCTCCCGCTGGACCGCCCTCGGCGTGCTCTCGACGGCCATGCTGATGACGGTCCTCGACGGCAGCATCGTCACCGTGGCCATGCCCGCCATCCAGAACGACCTGGGCTTCTCCCCCGCGGGCCTCAGCTGGGTCGTGAACGCCTACCTGATCGCCTTCGGGAGCCTGTTGCTGCTCGCCGGACGCCTCGGCGACCTGATGGGCCGCAAGAAGATGTTCCTGGCCGGGACCGCCGTCTTCACCGGCGCATCGGTGCTCGCCGGTTTCGCCGGCTCCTCCGCCGTGCTCATCGCCGCCCGCTTCCTCCAGGGGGTCGGCAGTGCGATGGCCTCCGCCGTCAGCCTCGGCATCCTGATCACCCTGTTCACCGAAGCCCGGGAGCGGGGCAGGGCGATCGCCGTGTTCTCCTTCACCGGCGCGGCCGGCGCCTCGCTCGGCCAGGTGCTCGGCGGAGTGCTGACCGAGGCCCTCGACTGGCACTGGATCTTCTTCATCAACCTGCCCATCGGGCTGGCCGCCCTGCTGCTGGCGCTGCCGGCCCTGCCCGCCGGCCGGGGCCCGGGGCTCGGCGCGGGCGCCGACGTACTGGGCGCGCTCCTGATCACCGGCGGGCTGATGCTCGGCATCTACACCGTGGTGAAGGTGGAGCAGTACGGCTGGACCTCCGCGCGCACCCTCGGCCTCGGGGCGCTCTCCCTGGCCCTGCTGGCCGGCTTCACCCTGCGCCAGGCGAAGGCCCGCACCCCGCTGGTACCGCTGCGGATCTTCCGGTCCCGCACGGTGACCGGCGCCAACCTGGTCCAGATGATGTTGGTGGCCGCCCTGTTCTCCTTCCAGATCCTGGTCGCGCTCTACCTCCAGAAGGTGCAGGGCTACGGGGCCGCCGCCACCGGCCTGGCGATGCTTCCCGCCGCCCTGCTGATCGGCGCGGTCTCCCTCGGCGTCTCCGCCCGGCTCAACGCCCGCTTCGGCGAGCGCAACGTGCTGGTGGCCGGCCTCGGCATGCTCGTCGCGGCGCTGGGACTGCTGACCCGACTGCCGGTGCACGCCGACTACGTCACCGACCTGCTGCCGGTGATGCTGCTGGTCTCCGGCATCGGCCTGGCACTGCCGGCCCTCACCACGCTGGGCATGTCCGGCGCCGACGAGGCCGACGCCGGGCTCGCCTCGGGACTGTTCAACACCACTCAGCAGATCGGGATGGCGCTGGGCGTGGCCGTCCTCTCGACCCTCGCGGCCTCCCGCACGGAATCCCTCGCCGGGAGCGGCAGTTCACCGGCCGAGGCCCTCACGGGCGGCTACCACCTGGCGTTCGGCATCGGCGCCGCGCTGCTCCTCACCGGCATCGTCCTGGCCGTGACCCTTCTCCGGGCGGGCGGCGCCTCCCGGCGATAGCCGGGAGGCAGGCGGGCGGCCGACCCCGGTCGATGTTTCACGTGAAACATCGACCGGGGTTATCGTCCGGAGCATGCCCGAACTCGTCACCCCCACCACCCGTCTGCACGCTTCCTGGCTCGACGCGCAGGAGGAGTGGGGCCCGGACGCCCACATGGACGGGGCCGGACTCGGCTCCGAAGACGACGTGGAAAGCGCCGAGGGGTTCGCGGCCTGGGTGGAGAAGCTGCACCGCCAGGCCGACCGCACGGCCCCCGTCGAACAGGGCCGTGTCCACGCCACGTACTGGTGGATCGCCGAGGGCGACACCTACCTGGGCGCCATCGACCTGCGGCACTACCTCAACGCGTTCCTGCTCGACGCGGGCGGCCACATCGGCTACGGCATCCGCCCCTCCGCACGCCGTCGGGGGTTGGCCGGCTGGGCGCTGGGCGAGGTCCTGTACGAGGCGCGGCTGCTGGGCCTGGACCGGGTCCTGCTGACCTGCGACCCGGACAACACCGCGTCCGTACGCACGATCGAGGCGAACCGCGGGGTCCTGGAGGACCTCCGCGAAACCCTGATCGGCCCCAAGCTCCGCTACTGGATCGATCTCCTCCCGGCCCGCTGACGAAAGCCCCGGCACAACGAAAAGAGACCTCCCCGACCGCGTTTCCGCAGGTCGGGGAGGTCTCTTGCTGTGGAGCCTAGGAGATTCGAACTCCTGACATCTGCCTTGCAAAGGCAGCGCTCTACCAACTGAGCTAAGGCCCCTCGGAACTGGACGCACCTGTCCCCCGAAAAAAAGGGGTCGTTCCGCAGAACAGAGTACCGGGTGTACCCCCTCATCTCGCAAAATGATAGGGACTCCCGCCCTGCGACCACTCTCCGTAAGATGCTCGCGAGGTTCGCACCAGCGAAGGGGAGTAGTAAGAGTGGACGCTGTTCAGCAAGAGGCCACGGCCAGAGCCAGAGAGCTTCAGCGCAGTTGGTACGGGGAGCCGCTGGGCGCGCTCTTCCGCCGACTCATAGATGACCTCGGCTTGAACCAGGCGCGTCTCGCTGCGGTGCTCGGACTGTCGGCACCCATGCTGTCCCAGCTGATGAGCGGCCAGCGCGCCAAGATCGGCAACCCTGCGGTCGTGCAGCGCGTCCAGGCGCTCCAGGATCTCGCCGGCCAGGTGGCCGACGGAAGCGTCAGCGCCGTGGAGGCCACCGACCGGATGGACGAGATCAAGAAGACCCAGGGGGGTTCCGTCCTCAGCAACAGCGGCCAGACGCCCACCAGTTCGGGCGCCCCCACCGTCAAGCGGGTCGTCCGCGAGATCCAGTCGCTGCTGCGTTCGGTCTCCGCGGCCGGCGACATCATCGACGCGGCGGACTCCCTCGCCCCCAGCCATCCGGAACTGGCAGAGTTCCTCCGGGTGTACGGAGCGGGCCGTACCGCCGACGCGGTCGCCCACTACGAGGCGCACCAGAACTGACGGCCGGACAGCCGGGCGGGCGGACAACGGGTGACGGGGGACGGGCGCAGCGATGGGTGAGATCTTCGCCGGCCGGTACGAGCTGATCGATCCGATCGGCCGCGGTGGCGCGGGCGCCGTGTGGCGGGCCTGGGACCACCGCCGTCGCCGGTACGTCGCCGCGAAGGTCCTGCTGCAGAGCGACGCGCACACCCTCCTGCGGTTCGTGCGGGAGCAGGCCCTGCGCATCGATCATCCGCACGTCCTCGCCCCGGCCAGTTGGGCGGCCGACGACGACAAGGTCCTGTTCACGATGGACCTGGTCGCCGGCGGCTCCCTCGCCCACGTGATCGGGGACTACGGGCCCCTGCCGCCGCGCTTCGTGTCCGCACTGCTCGACCAGCTCCTGTCGGGCCTGGCGGCGGTGCACGCGGAGGGTGTCGTGCACCGCGACATCAAACCGGCCAACATCCTGATGGAGGCCACCGGAACCGGGCGGCCGCACCTGCGGCTGTCCGACTTCGGCATCTCCATGCGCAAGGGCGAGCCGCGGCTCACCGAGACCGACTACGTCGTCGGCACGCCGGGCTACTTCGCCCCCGAACAACTCCTCGGCGCGGAGCCCGACTTCTCCGCCGACCTCTTCGCCGTCGGACTGGTCGGCCTGTACCTGTCGCAGGGCCGCAAACCCGACTCCCGGGCCCTGGTGGAGCACTTCCTCGCCCACGGGACGCCCGACGCACCCGAAGGCGTCCCGGCGCCGCTGTGGGAGGTCCTCGCCGCGCTGCTGCAGCCCGACCCCCAGAGCCGGTTCAGGACCGCCACGGGGGCCCGCAAGGCCCTTGCGGAGGCCGTGGAGCTCCTCCCGCCACCCGCCCCGGACGAGGATCCGGTGGAGGTCTTCGACCAACTCGGGCCGCTCCCGGCCGGTTTCGGCCCCGAAGGCCCGCACACCACCGCCGCGGTCACCCCCGAAACCCCGACCGTGGGCATCGTGGGCACGGCAACCCCACCGACCGCTCCCACCACGGCCCCCCTGGCCGGCTCGGGCGCCGGCACGACGGCCGCGACCCCACCGACCGCCACCGGCACGACGGCCGCGACCCCGCCGACCGCCTCCGGCTCCAACGCGGTAGCCGCGGACCCCGGTCCGACCGCCCCGGCCGACCCGCGCGGCCCGGCGACGCCCCCCAGTCCGGCGCCCGCGGCACCCGCCACCCCGTACCCGGCCGGCCCCGCACAGACGCCGGGTGCCGGGTTCGGGCCCGCGCCCGGGTCCCCGTACGAGTACGCGCCCACCGCACCGCAACTCCCCGCGCAGGCAACCCCGGACGGCCCCTCCCCGACGGGCGGCTTCCACCTCTCGCCACCCGCACGACCGGCACCCGCACCGGCCCACGCACCGGCTCCGCCGGCCCGACGGAACGGCATCGCCCCGCCGCCCCCGAAGGCCGTCGCCGCCCTGCTCGCCGCCGCGCTGCTCTGCTTCGCGGCCGGCGTCTGGGCCCTCACGCAGATGTAGTGCCGCGTCCCCGCCGCCCGAGCAGCACCCAGCCGCCCAGCACCAGCAGCAGCACCGTCCCGGTCCCGAACCCGGCCCCCGCCACCACCCGCATCACCGAGGCGTTGTCGGCGGCCTCCGCGGCCTCCGGGGCGGTCAGTCCCGCCTTGGCGGCTTCCCGGTCCCCGGCCCCGACCCCGAAGCCACCCGCGGCCGGTTCCTCCTTGTACGCGGGCGCCTTGCCCGGGGTCCCGGCGACGTCCAGGCGCAGCGTCAGCGGCACCGTCGTCCCGTCCGCGGTGAACTCGGCGGCCTTCGCGCCCATGGTGACCGCGACGTAGTACCAGCCGGCGATCGACGCGTGCTGCACGTCCTTGTCGTTGGAGAAGCGGTTCTCGTAGGCCACGGGCGGGGTCTTCCCCAGGATGACCCCGGCCTGCTTGCCGTCGTAGGAGGTGTCCTTCTCCGAGACCAGCCCCCGGAAAGGGCTGTACAGCGAGACGACGAGCCCGCCCGAGGCCGAGCCGGACGGCTTGGTCATCGTGGCCGCGGACAGTTCGGCTCCCAGGCCCAACTGCTGCCCCCAGTCCAGCGGCACCCGGTACCAGCGGGTCTGCCCCGCCCGCAGCTCGTCACGCCACACCCCGGCGCCCAGCGCCCGGGCGTCGTTGAAGCCGGTGCCGCCGCTGCGCCCCGAGGCCTCGGTGCCGGGCAGGGCCGCGGGCCCCGAGGGCCAGGCACCGGGTGCGGCCGTGGGGCCGCCGGGACCGCGGCCGGGCTCGCGCTGCACCCGCAGTTCGAGCGGCCACTCGCGCGGGTCGGAGTCCTTGGCCGAGGTGCGGGTGACCTTCACGTAGTAGACGCCGCCCTGCGCGCAGTCGAGGTCCTCCGCGCCCCACCGCACTCCGACGGCGCTGATCGGCACGGGGTCGTAGCCGAAGCCGGCGCGGCCCGAGGAGTCCGGGCAGGACCGTCCGGCGGTGGTCATGATCTCCACCTGGATGCCGTCGCCGTAGGAGACCTTGGCTCCGGCGGCGGGCCGCGCCACGGCGGAGACGTACACGTTCGACTGGTCCTGTTCGAGCACGAGCCGGTAGACGCGGTCCCCCGGGGCGATCCTGTCCGTGTAGGTGCTCCCGGCCTGCAGCTGCGGGGCGTCGGCCGTGGAGGGCCTGCCCTCCACGGGCTTCGCGCCGTCGGCGGGGCGGTAGGCCGGCAGCGGCTGGGGCGCCGGGGCCGCGAGGGCCACCGCCGGCAGGGCCGTCGCCACCGTCAGACCCAGGGCCGCCGCCACCGTCGTCGTCCGCACCCGACCCACCACGTCCACCCCGATTTTGCTAGCGCAAGCGAAATCTTTGCATAACGTAAGTTTTCGTCACAGAACAGCACAAAGCCCCGGCCGCAGCGGCAGCCGGGGCTTCATGGGATCAGCCTTCGGTCTCACACACCGGAACCAGAGGGCACGGAGTCGGTTGCCTCCGTCCACAGGTCCTGCTCGGCGCGGTCCGCCTGGATCTGGCGGTACACGAGGAGCCCGCCGATGGCGGCCAGTGCGACCAGGAGCAGCTTCTTCACCGCGCGACCTCGTCTTTCGTTGACGTAGGGGACTTCCTGACGCCCAACAATACACACGGACCGATACCGTTCGGTGACCTGCCGGCCCACCAATCGGCCCAACGAAGAAGACCCCCAGGCCTTGGGCCTGGGGGTCTTCGACACTGTGGGGCTAACAGGATTTGAACCTGTGGCCTCATCCTTATCAGGGATGCGCTCTAACCAACTGAGCTATAGCCCCATCCGCCTTCGCTGCGCTTACCGCGCCGCGCGCTGACTCCTGAAGATTAGCGCACAGACGCGGTAGCTCCAAAATCGGTTCTCACGCAGCGTCTGCGCAGGTCACTCGTCCTCGGCGAGCGTCAGCTCCACACCGCCGACGAAGCCCGCCGACAGGTTGTAGATGAACGCGCCGAGCGTCGCCAGCGCCGTGGCCAGCACGACGTCGATGACCGCGATCACCGACGTGAAGATCAGAACGCGCGGAAGCGACAGGAACGACTGGAGGTCGAATCCGTTGCTCTCGTTGGAACCGGTCGCCTCGCTGATCGTGCCGCCGACGGTCGAGAAGACGCCCATCGCGTCCATGACCATCCACAGCACCACCGCGGCCACGATCGTGCAGATGCCCAGCGCGATCGACAGCAGGAAACTGACCTTCATCACCGACCACGGGTCGGCCTTGGCCACCCGCAGCCGCGCCTTGCGCGTCCTGGGGGCCGTACGGACCCCCGTGCGCGGCTTGCGCTGCGCGGAGGTGCCCTCGCCGGTCCGCGGCGAGCCGGGGCCCTGGGGGGCCGTGTACGCCTGCGGCGGCTGGTACGGCGGCTGCGCGGGACCCGCGCCGGCGGCCGGCTTCGGTTCTCGGGTGTCCGTCACGGTTCCCCCCTGGGAGTCCGCGGCGGGGCCACGGGCACCGTTCGCTCCAGTCTTGGCCGGTCCGGCGCCCGTGGCTCCACTCACGACTTACTCCTCGTGCTCCCCGACCGAAGGCTGCGTGCCTTCGGCGGCCTCGGCGGCCTGTCCTTCGGCCACGTCGGTCCCAGTGTCGTCGGTCTCGATCTCGTCCGCCTCGTCGGCCTCCTGGCCCGCTTCGGCGTTACGAGCGATGCCCACCACGGCATCCTTCTTGCCCAGGTTGATCAGCTGGACGCCCATCGTGTCACGGCCGGTCTCCCTGACTTCGTTGACGCGCGTACGAATCACACCACCGCTGAGGGTGATTGCGAGGATTTCGTCGCTTTCGTCCACCACGAGCGCGCCCACGAGGGACCCGCGGTCCTCCACGATCTTCGCGGCCTTGATGCCCAGACCGCCGCGACCCTGGACGCGGTACTCGTCGACCGGCGTCCGCTTGGCGTAGCCGCCGTCGGTCGCGGTGAAGACGAACGTACCGGGCCGGACCACGCTCATGGAGAGCAGTTCGTCACCCTCGCGGAAACTCATGCCCTTCACGCCCGACGTCGCACGGCCCATCGGACGCAGCGCGTCGTCGGTCGCCGTGAAGCGGATCGACTGCGCCTTCTTGCTGATCAGCAGCAGATCGTCCTCGGCCGACACCAGCTCCGCGCCGATCAGCTCGTCATCGCTGCCGTCCTCCGTCTCCCGGAGGTTGATCGCGATCACACCACCCGAACGGGGCGAGTCGTAGTCCTTGAGCGCCGTCTTCTTCACCAGGCCGCCCTTGGTGGCCAGGATCAGGTAGGGCGCCGCCTCGTAGTCGCGGATCGCGAGGATCTGCGCGATC
This sequence comes from Streptomyces sp. NPDC002467, assembly GCF_042889825.1. Classification (NCBI taxonomy): domain Bacteria; kingdom Bacillati; phylum Actinomycetota; class Actinomycetes; order Kitasatosporales; family Streptomycetaceae; genus Streptomyces; species Streptomyces sp. NPDC002467. The sequence continues at coordinate 444,011 of NZ_JBIARJ010000001.1, forward strand.
TTCTCGTCCGGCTGGAAGGCCAGCAGGTTCGCCACGTGCTGCCCGCGCGCGTCACGGCCGGCGTCCGGGAGCTCGTACGCCTTGGACCGGTAGACCCGGCCCTTGTTCGTGAAGAACAGCAGCCAGTGGTGGGTCGTGGAGACGAAGAAGTGGTCGACCAGGTCGTCCTGCTTCAGCTTCGTGCCGCGCACGCCCTTGCCGCCGCGCTTCTGCGAGCGGTAGTCCTCGGTCTTGGTCCGCTTGACGTAACCGCCGTGCGTGATCGTGACGACGATGTCCTCCTCGGCGATCAGGTCCTCGATGGACATGTCACCGTCGAAGGGCACCAGCTTGGACCGCCGGTCGTCGCCGAACTTCTCGACGATCGCCGCCAGTTCCTCGCTCACGATCGAACGCTGGCGCTCCTCCGAGGCCAGGATCGCGTTGTACTCGTTGATCTTGGCCTGGAGCTCGTCGTGCTCCGCGACGATCTTCTGCCGCTCCAGGGCGGCGAGGCGGCGCAGCTGCATCTCCAGGATCGCGTTCGCCTGGATGTCGTCGATCTCCAGCAGGCCCATCAGGCCCTCGCGCGCGATCTCGACCGTGTTGCTGCGCCGGATCAGCGCGATGACCTCGTCGATCGCGTCCAGCGCCTTCAGCAGACCGCGCAGGATGTGCGCGCGCTCCTCCGCCTTGCGCAGGCGGAAGCGCGTACGACGGACGATGACCTCGATCTGGTGCTGCACCCAGTGCCGGATGAACGCGTCGATCGACAGCGTGCGCGGCACACCGTCCACCAGCGCCAGCATGTTCGCGCCGAAGTTCGTCTGCAGGTCGGTGTGCTTGTACAGGTTGTTCAGCACGACCTTCGCCACGGCATCGCGCTTGAGCACGATCACCAGGCGCTGACCCGTGCGCGACGAGGTCTCGTCACGGACGTCGGCGATGCCGCCGATCTTCCCGTCCTTCACCAGGTCGGCGATCTTCTGCGCCAGGTTGTCCGGGTTGGTCTGGTACGGAAGCTCCGTCACCACCAGGCACTGGCGGTTCTGGATCTCCTCGACCGCCACCACCGCGCGCATCGTGATGGAGCCGCGACCGGTCCGGTACGCCTCCTCGATGCCCTTGCGGCCCACGACCAGCGCACCGGTCGGGAAGTCCGGGCCCTTGATCCGCTCGATGAGCGCGTCCTGCAGCTCCTCGTGCGAGGCCTCCGGGTGCTCCAGCGCCCACTGGGCACCGGCCGCGACCTCGCGCAGGTTGTGCGGCGGAATGTTCGTCGCCATACCCACGGCGATACCGGCGGAGCCGTTCACCAGCAGGTTCGGGAAGCGCGCCGGCAGGACCGTCGGCTCCTGGTTGCGGCCGTCGTAGTTGTCCTGGAAGTCGACGGTCTCCTCGTCGATGTCCCGGAGCATCTCCATGGCCAGCGGCATCAGCTTGCACTCGGTGTAGCGCATCGCGGCCGCCGGGTCGTTGCCCGGGGAGCCGAAGTTGCCGTTGGAGTCCACCAGCGGCATCCGCATCGACCACGGCTGGGCCAGACGGACCAGGGCGTCGTAGATCGAGGAGTCACCGTGCGGGTGGTACGTGCCCATGACGTCACCGACGACGCGGGCGCACTTGTAGAAGCCCTTCTCGGGCCGGTAGCCGCCGTCGTACATCGCGTACAGCACACGACGGTGGACGGGCTTGAGGCCGTCCCGCACGTCGGGGAGCGCACGCGAGACGATGACGGACATCGCGTAGTCGAGGTAGGAGCGCTGCATCTCCGTCTCGAGCCCGACGGGCTCGATCCGCATCTGCGGCTGCTCCTCTTCGGTGTTCTCGGCGGTGGGAGTGTTTTCGTCGGCCATCGCTGGTCAAAGATCCTTTCAGGCGGTCAGCAGAGACCGACTCAGATGTCGAGGAAGCGGACGTCCTTGGCGTTGCGCTGGATGAAGGAGCGTCGCGCCTCGACGTCCTCACCCATCAGCACCGAGAACAGGTCGTCGGCCTGCGCCGCGTCGTCCAGCGTGACCTGGCCGAGCACGCGGTGGTCCACGTCCATGGTGGTGACGCGCAGCTCCTCGGCGTTCATCTCGCCCAGACCCTTGAAGCGCTGGATCGAGTCTTCCTTGATCCGCTTGCCGTTCTGCTTGCCGAGCTCCACCAGCGCGTCGCGCTCACGGTCCGAGTACGCGTACTCGAAGTCGTCACGGCCCCACTTGATCTTGTACAGCGGCGGGCGGGACAGGTACACGTGACCCGCCTCGACCAGCGGCCGCATGAAGCGGAACAGGAACGTCAGCAGCAGGGTGTTGATGTGCTGGCCGTCGACGTCGGCGTCCGCCATCAGGATGATCTTGTGATAGCGGAGCTTCTCGATGTCGAAGTCCTCGTGCACACCCGTGCCGAAGGCACTGATCAGCGCCTGGACCTCGGTGTTCTGGAGGATCTTGTCGATGCGCGCCTTCTCGACGTTCAGGATCTTGCCGCGGATCGGCAGGATGGCCTGGTACATCGGATTGCGGCCCGACTTCGCGGAGCCGCCGGCGGAGTCACCCTCGACGATGAAGATCTCGCACTTGGTCGGATCGTTCGACTGGCAGTCCGACAGCTTGCCCGGCAGCGACGCCGACTCCAGCAGACCCTTGCGGCGCGTCAGGTCGCGCGCCTTGCGGGCCGCGACGCGGGCCGTGGCCGCCTGGATCGACTTGCGGATGATGTCCGCCGCCTCGACCGGGTTCCGGTCGAACCAGTCGTTCAGGTGCTCGTGGACGACCTTCTGCACGAAGGTCTTCGCCTCCGTGTTGCCCAGCTTGGTCTTCGTCTGGCCCTCGAACTGGGGCTCGCCCAGCTTCACCGAGATGATCGCCGTCAGACCCTCGCGGATGTCCTCACCGGCGAGGTTGTCGTCCTTCTCGCGCAGCAGCTTCTTGTCACGCGCGTAGCGGTTGACCAGACCCGTCAGCGCCGCACGGAAGCCCTCCTCGTGCGTACCGCCCTCATGCGTGTGGATCGTGTTCGCGAAGGAGTACACACCCTCCGTGTACTGCGAGTTCCACTGCATCGCGATCTCGACCGAGAGCATCCGCTCCTTGTCCTCGGCCTCGACGTCGATGACCGTCGGGTGGATCAGCTCGCCCTTGCGCGAGTTCAGGTACTTCACGAAGTCGACGATGCCGCCCTCGTAGTAGTACTTGACCGTGCGCGCCTTGGGCTCGGCCGTGTCCGCGTCCGGGTCGTCGGCGCCCGCGGTCGCCTTCGCCGACTCCCGCTCGTCGGTCAGCGTCAGGGTCAGGCCCTTGTTGAGGAAGGCCATCTCCTGGAAGCGCCGCGACAGCGTCTCGAAGGAGTACTCGGTGGTCTCGAAGATGTCGCCGTCGGCCCAGAACGTCACCGACGTACCGTGCTCGTCGGTCTCCTCGTGCTTGGCCAGCGGCGCCGTCGGGACGCCCAGCTTGTAGTCCTGGGTCCAGCGGTGACCGTCCGTCTTGACCTCGACCGCGACCTTGGTCGACAGCGCGTTCACGACGGACACACCGACACCGTGCAGACCGCCGGAGACGGCGTAACCGCCGCCACCGAACTTGCCGCCCGCGTGCAGGACGGTCAGGACGACCTCGACGGCCGGCTTGCCCTCGGACGGAACGATGCCCACCGGGATACCGCGACCGTTGTCGACCACGCGCACCCCGCCGTCGGCGAGGATCGTCACGTCGATGGTGTCCGCGTGCCCGGCCAGCGCCTCGTCGACCGAGTTGTCGACGACCTCGTAGACGAGGTGGTGCAGACCACGCTCACCCGTCGAGCCGATGTACATACCCGGCCGCTTGCGGACCGCGTCCAGGCCCTCGAGGACCTGGATCGCACTGGCGTCGTAATTCTTCTCGTTGGAGTCGCCGGAATCGGCCACGAAGCGCCCTCTCTGGCACAGCGCAGCCCGTACTCCGGACCAGCGTGTGCGCCGGAGGAGCGGCCGCGTCGATCTGCGTTGTCTGCGTGATTCCCGCGAGCGGGCGGGATTCTTCTCCAGTCTACCGGTACCACGGACATGAATGGGGGTTTGCCGGTACCTGAGTCCGCATGTGCCGCCCTGAACCGCCACTCTCCGACTCCCCATATCCGGGAAGGGGCTCAAAGAGGCTCACACGGGCATCCAGCGCTTCGGCCTGTCAACCTCCCACTACCGTGAGGGACACCACCCGCACCACGCACCCGATCCGGCCCCATCAAGGCGTAAACCCGACCCCAACCGCGCGCAAAACCGGCCCCGACCGGGGACACGTCCAGCCCCGCCGGGGACACATCCAGCACCGACCGGGGACACATCCAGCCCCGCAGGCGTTTGAGGCGCGGGGACCGGGGCCGAGCCCCGGGTCCCGGCGAAGCCGGGCTCACCCCACCCGGGCCCAGCCGCCGGGGGCTACCCGTACGTGTCCCCGGGGCCGGTACTCCCCGGCGCCCGCCACGGCCCGTGCCGCTTGGGCCGCCCCCCGGGCCCCCGCACGAGAAGCACCCGCACCGTCCCCTGCCCCAGATCCGCGTTCAGCCGCGCGACCAGCTGCGGCGCCAGCAGCTTCAGCTGCGCCGCCCACGCCGAGGAATCACACCGCACGACAAGCTCACGGTCCTCGTACCGCTCCGGTTCACAGTGCGCCGCGATCTCCGGACCGACGATCTCCGGCCAGCGCTCCATCACGCCCGCCACCGCCATCGGCATCTCCCACCCGCGCTCCGTGCGCAGCCGGTCCAGCGCCGCCATCAACGGCATCGGATCCCGGCCGTCCGCCCGCGCCCCCGAACGCAGCCCCGGACCGTGCTGCCGCTTCTTCCCGCCCGCCGCGTTCCCCCGGGCCCGCGCCTGCTCCCGCGCCGCCGCCAACGCCTGCCGCGCCAGGTCCACCCCGGAGGGCTCCGCCGCCCGACGGGGCTCCGAAGCCCGCTCGCCGTCCGAACCGCCCGTACCACTCGTACCGCGCGCACCGCTCACAGCCGGGTCACCTCACCGCCGGACACCCCGAACCGCGCCCCCACCAGCACACCCGGAACGTCATCGTCCACGGCCGCGGTCACCAGCACCTGCTCGCCCCCGGCCACCAGCTCCGCCAGCCGCTCCCGACGCCGCGCGTCCAGCTCCGCGAACACGTCGTCCAGGATCAACACCGGCTCCGCACCCTCGGAACGCAGCAGCTCGTAGGAGGCCAGCCGCAGCGCCAGCGCGTACGACCACGACTCCCCGTGACTCGCGTACCCCTTCGCCGGCAGCTCCTTCAGCCGCAGCACCAGATCGTCCCGGTGCGGCCCCACCAGGGTCACCCCGCGCTCGATCTCCTGCTTGCGCACCTCGCCCAGCGCAGCCAGCAGCACCTCGTAGATCGCCTCACGGGTCCGCGCCGCACCACTGTCCACCGCCTCGCCCGCCGAGGACTTGTACGCCAACCCCAGCGGACCACCGCCGGGCGCCAGCTGCTCGTACGCCTTGTCCGCCAGCGGCAGCAGCGTCCCGATCAGATCCATCCGCTGCGCCAACAGCTCCGCACCCGCCCGCGCCAGGTGCTGGTCCCACACGTCGAGGGTCGACAGGTCCATCGACCGGCCCCCGTGCCGACGCGCCATCGCCGCCGACTTCAGCAGCGTGTTGCGCTGCTTGAGCACCCGCTCGTAGTCCGAACGCACACCCGCCATCCGCGGCGAGCGCGCCGTGACGAGGTCGTCCAGGAACCGACGGCGCTCCCCCGGATCGCCCTTCACCAGCGCCAGGTCCTCCGGCGCGAACAGCACCGTCCGTACGATCCCCAGCACGTCCCGCGGCCTGACCTGCGAGGACCGGTTGATCCGGGCCCGGTTCGCCCGCCCCGGATTCAGCTCCAGCTCCACCAGCTGCTGCCGCTCGCCCTGGATGACGGCGGCACGGACGATCGCCCGGTCCGCCCCCATCCGCACGAGCGGGGCGTCCGAGGCGACCCGGTGACTGCCCAGCGTCGCCAGATAGCCGATCGCCTCGACCAGGTTCGTCTTGCCCTGGCCGTTGGGACCCACGAAAGCCGTGACGCCCGGGTCGAGGGGAACCTCGGCCCGGGCGTACGAGCGGAAGTCGGCCAACGAGAGATGCGAAACATGCATACGGCGCCGACCTCCCCCGGCTTCCTGCTGCTCTGCTCTGTGGTGCTGTGGTGGAGCTACTTCTTCTCGACCGCGTGGCCGCCGAACTGGTTGCGCAGCGCGGCGATCATCTTCATCTGCGGGGAGTCGTCCTGACGCGACGCGAACCGCGCGAACAGCGAGGCCGTGATCGCGGGCAGCGGCACGGCGTTGTCGATCGCCGCCTCCACCGTCCAGCGTCCCTCGCCCGAGTCCTGCGCGAAGCCCTTGAGCCGCTCCAGGTGCTCGTCCTCGTCGAGGGCGTTCACGGCCAGGTCCAGCAGCCAGGAACGGATGACCGTGCCCTCCTGCCAGGAACGGAAGACCTCGCGGACGTCGGTGACCGAGTCCACCTTCTCCAGCAGCTCCCAGCCCTCGGCGTAGGCCTGCATCATGGCGTACTCGATGCCGTTGTGGACCATCTTCGCGAAGTGGCCCGCACCCACCTTGCCGGCGTGTACGGCGCCGAAGTCGCCCTCCGGCTTGAGGGCGTCGAACACCGGCTGGACCCGCGCGACGTGGTCCTTCTCGCCGCCGTACATCAGCGCGTAGCCGTTCTCCAGGCCCCAGACACCGCCGGAGACACCGCAGTCGACGAAGCCGATGCCCTTGGCCGCCAGCTCCTTGGCGTGCTTCTCGTCGTCGGTCCAACGGGAGTTGCCGCCGTCGACCACGATGTCGCCGATCGAGAGCAGCTCCGCGAGCTCGTCGATCGTGGACTGCGTCGCCGCGCCTGCCGGAACCATCACCCACACGACGCGGGGGGCCGGCAGGCTGTCCACAAGTTCCCGCAGGCTGTGGACATCGGCGAGGTCCGGGTTGCGGTCGTATCCGATGACGGTGTGGCCTGCGCGGCGGATGCGCTCGCGCATGTTGCCGCCCATCTTGCCGAGACCGACGAGACCAAGCTCCATCAGGTGGTTCCTTAAGCGTTGTGGCCGTCTGTGCCGGGGCACCCCGACCGTGTTCTCACGAACGCGCGGGCCGCCCACCGGATCCGAGCCTACGCCGGGGCGTGCCACCCGGCCCCACGGGCGCTCCCGGGTGGACGAACCGGCTCCGGCGGGCTCCGTACGAGGTCAGGCCCCGGCCCGGCCGTGGGGCGCGTACGGGGGCGGACGCCGTCGGGCCCGGCCCCGCGGCATGCGAGACCGGGCCCGACGTGAGCGCGTCAGCCGGACAGACGCACCGGCATGATCAGGTACTTGTAGGCCTCGTCCGCCTCCGCGTCGACCGCCGGGCGGCCGCTGAGCAGCGCCGGCTTGGTGGACGTGGTGAAGCTCAGCTGCGCGGCCGGCGAGTCGATCGCGCTCAGACCGTCCAGCAGGAAGGTCGGGTTGAAGGCGATCGAGATGTCGTCGCCCTCCAGGGTGGCGTCGACGCGCTCCACAGCCTGTGCGTCGTCGCTGGAACCGGCTTCCAGGATCAGCACGCCCTGCTCGAAGCTCAGGCGGACCGGGGTGTTGCGCTCGGCGACCAGGGCCACGCGCTTGACGGCCTCGACGAACGGGGCGGTCTCGATCACGGCGATGGAGTTGAACTCCGTCGGGAACAGCGTGCGGTACTTCGGCAGGTCGCCTTCGAGGAGACGGGTGGTGGTGCGGCGGCCCGCGCCCTCGAAACCGATGAGGCCCTCGCCCGCGCCAGAGCCGGAGAGCGCCAGGGTGACCGTGTCACCGCTGGTCAGCGACTTGGCGGTGTCGAGGAGCGTCTTCGCGGGCACCAGGGCCACGGCGGAGGCGTCCGGGTTCTCCGGCTTCCACAGGAACTCGCGGACCGCGAAGCGGTAACGGTCGGTCGAGGCCAGGGTGACGCGGTCGCCCTCGATCTCGATGCGGACACCGGTCAGCACGGGCAGCGTGTCGTCACGGCCGGCGGCGATGGCGACCTGCGCGGCGGCGGAGGCGAAGACCTCGCCGGGCACGGTGCCGGTCGCGGTCGGCATCTGCGGCAGCGCCGGGTACTCCTCCACAGGCAGGGTGTGGAGTGTGAATCGGGAGGAGCCGCAGACCACGGTCGCCCGTACACCGTCTGTGGAAATCTCCACGGGCCGGTTGGGGAGGGCGCGGCAGATGTCGGCGAGCAGCCGGCCGGAGACGAGGACGGTGCCGTCCTCCTCCACGTCCGCCTCGACGGAGACACGGGCCGAGACCTCGTAGTCGAAGCCGGAGAGGGACAGAGTGCCCTCCTCGGCCTTCAGCAGCAGGCCCGCGAGAACGGGCACCGGCGGCCGGGCCGGGAGGCTGCGTGCGGCCCAGGCCACTGCCTCCGCGAGTACGTCGCGCTCCACCCGGATCTTCACCGGAACCGCCTCCTGCTGTTGCTCGCTCGTCTGCCGGCCTTCGTCGTCGGCCCGTCGATGCCTCGACCGATGCCGGGGACCAGTCTGACGTACGGCGCCGACAGTCGTTGCTGCCGGCGGTCAAGTCGGGAGCGAGGTGTCGGGGAGGGCTGCCCACCGAGTTGTGCACAGGACCTGCTTGAAAACCGAAACCGGCCTAACTCTCTATGGGGGTAGTAGTAGGGCCTGTGGAAACGGTGGAAAACCTCGTTCGCGCAGGTCAACCCCAGTTTTTTATCCCCACAGCCTGTGGGTGGCACCGGTGGACAACACGGTGTCTCTGTGGAGAACGAAAACTTCTGCACAGGCTGTCCCCAGGGACCCCCGACTACTCCACAGGTGTGTCCCCAGCTTTCCCCCGGTACTCCACAAGCCAAACGTCCACATCCGTGTGACGGCTTTCACTCCGGGTGGTGAGAGGGGGTGGCGCGTTGCCGAACAGTGGACAACGGTGTGGAGAAGACATCGGATCCTGTGCACAGGATCCGCGAACCTGTGGGCCACCGGTGGACAACGTGGTGGACAGTCCTGTGGACGAAAATCTTGTCCACAGCCTGTGGATGGCGCTTGCGCACAATTCCACAGGGCTCTGACCTGCCCTGATGGGGCCTCAACCTGCACCCCTGTGGACAGATTGTGGGCGATGGAGGGCATCCCCAGGGTGTGGACGGAAGAAAGTCGCCGAATCTGTGGATGAGTTGGCTTCCAGGGGGCGTATTCGAACAGACCAGGAGCGCACGGACGAAGAAAGGCGCCCCCGTTGTGGTCCGGGAGCGCCCTCTCGATGGGTTTGAAGAGCCCCATGAAGCCCTCTGAGGCCCCGGCTCAGCCGTTCTTGATGCGGTTGGTGAGCTCGGTGACCTGGTTGTAGATGGAGCGCCGCTCCGCCATAAGAGCCCGGATCTTGCGGTCCGCGTGCATGACGGTCGTGTGGTCCCGGCCGCCGAACTGTGCCCCGATCTTCGGCAGCGACAGGTCCGTCAGCTCCCGGCACAGGTACATGGCGATCTGGCGGGCCGTGACCAGCACCCGGCTGCGCGAGGAGCCGCACAGGTCGTCCACGGTCAGCCCGAAGTAGTCCGCGGTGGCCGCCATGATGTCGCCGGCGGTGATCTCGGGCGCGCTGTCCTCGCCGCCCGGGATCAGGTTCTTCAGCACGTCCTCCGTCAGACCCAGGTCGACGGGCTGCCGGTTCAGGCTCGCGAAGGCCGTGACCCGGATCAGCGCCCCCTCCAGCTCACGGATGTTGCGCGAGATCCGGGAGGCGATGAACTCCAGTACCTCCGGCGGGGCGTTGAGCTGCTCCTGGACGGCCTTCTTGCGCAGGATCGCGATACGGGTCTCCAGCTCCGGCGGCTGGACGTCGGTGATCAGGCCCCACTCGAAGCGGTTGCGGAGCCGGTCCTCCAGGGTGACGAGCTGCTTGGGCGGCCGGTCGGAGGAGAGCACGATCTGCTTGTTGGCGTTGTGGAGCGTGTTGAAGGTGTGGAAGAACTCCTCCTGCGTCGACTCCTTGCTCGCGAGGAACTGGATGTCGTCGACGAGCAGGATGTCCATCTCGCGGTACCGCTTGCGGAAGGCGTCGCCCTTGCCGTCGCGGATGGAGTTGATGAACTCGTTGGTGAACTCCTCCGAGCTCACGTAGCGCACGCGGGTGCCCGGGTAGAGGCTGCGCGCGTAGTGCCCGATGGCGTGCAGCAGGTGCGTCTTGCCGAGTCCCGACTCCCCGTAGATGAAGAGGGGGTTGTACGCCTTCGCCGGCGCCTCGGCGACGGCCACCGCGGCGGCGTGCGCGAAGCGGTTGGAGGCACCGATGACGAAGGTGTCGAAGAGGTACTTGGGGTTCAGTCGGGCAGTCGGCTCCAGCGGGCCCGAGGTGGAGCCCCCGGACGGGGCGGGCGGCGGCGCGGGCCGGCCGGGCGCCTGGCGCGGGGCCGGCTGCTCGTACTGCTGGGGTTCGTACTTCGGCGGCTCGTACTGCTGCTGTTCGTACTTCGACTGCTCGTACTTCGACTGCTCGTACGGGGACTGCTCGTACTGCCCCTGCGGTTCGTAGGAGCCCTGGTCGTAGGCGGGCGGTTCGGGCTGCTGGAGGTAGCCCGGCTGCGGGGAGGCGTACGGGTCGCGCTCGGGGAAGCCGCCGAGGCGGGGCTGCTGCCAGCCGTAGTCGTCCTGCTGCCCGCCGCGGGGCCAGGCGCCGGGCTCGGGGCGCGGCTGCTGGTAGTCCGGGTAGGCGGGGCGGGCGGTGGGGAGCTGGTCGTCGCCGTTGCCGGGGCCGCCGGGGCGCCGGTCGCCGTAGGGCTCGTAGCCGCCGGGCGGGCCCGCGGGCGGGGCGGAGGGCGCGGGCTCGCCCGCGGAGTCGTCCACGGTGATGGCGATGCGGATGGGACGGCCGCACTCGCGGCTGAGCGCGTCGCTGATGAGCGGCGCGAGCCGGCCTTCGAGTACGCGCTTCCCCCATTCATTGGGGACGGCGAGCAGGGCCGTGTCGGCGACGAGTGCCAGCGGCTGGCATCGTTCGACCCACTGCTTGTCCTTGGGCTCGATGCCCGGCTGTCCCTCACCGAGGAGCTTTTCGAGCACCCTGGGCCACACTGCGGCAAGATCGGCAGGTACGTCAGCCACAGGGCACGCTCTCTCACAGGGGTCCCACGAATGTGTGGTTCTTTGGGACGGTCGGGACAAAAAAACCGGGATCAGGCAACGGTAGTCAGGCCTACGGGTACGGTTCAAGTCGTTGTCCACAGCCTGTGCACAGTGTGGGGCCTGGCCGGCTCGGTTTGACCGGATGGCGTAGCCGCGCGTACCGTAACGAGGTCGAGTTGTCGATGGCTGCTGCCGCCTGCCTACCGATGGGCGAAGATCACTGATTGTGATCATTTAGCGGTGCCACTCGGGCGAACACGCGAGTTTCTCCTCGTGGGCGCACGGTGACAGCCAGGCGATGTCCCGCCACAACGATTCATTCTCTGGAGCCCCCGAGTGAGCAAGCGCACCTTCCAGCCGAACAACCGCCGTCGTGCCAAGACCCACGGCTTCCGTCTCCGGATGCGTACCCGTGCCGGTCGCGCGATCCTGGCGAACCGTCGTAGCAAGGGCCGCGCCGCCCTTTCCGCGTAAATACGCGGAAGTCGTGACGTCGTGCTGTCTCCCGAGAATCGGCTGAGGCGGCGCGAGGACTTCGCGAGCGCGGTACGCCGAGGACGCCGGGCTGGTCGCCCGCTCCTTGTCGTCCACCTACGTACAAGCGGTGCAACGGACCCGCACGGGCCGGGGGAGAACGATCCCTCGACGCGTGCGGGTTTCGTCGTCAGCAAGGCTGTCGGCAACGCCGTCATACGTAACCGGGTGAAGCGGCGTCTGCGCCATCTGGTCCGGGAGCGGCTGTCTCAGCTGCCCGCCGGTAGCCTGGTGGTGGTACGAGCATTGCCCGGAGCGGGTGATGCCGGCCCTGACGAACTCGCCCGGGACCTGGATGCCGCTCTGGCGCGGCTTCTGGGAGGCGTGGCTCGATGAAGTACCCGCTGCTCGCTTTGATCAAGCTGTACCAGTGGACGATCAGTCCGCTGCTCGGGCCGGTGTGCCGCTACTACCCCTCGTGTTCGCACTACGGGTACACGGCCATCGACCGGCATGGTGCGGTGAAGGGGACGGTTCTGACCGCCTGGCGGATTCTGCGGTGCAATCCGTGGTCCCCGGGTGGTGTGGATCATGTCCCACCCCGTAAACGCCCGCGTTGGCACGAGCAGCTGCGCAGTGCGTTGCGTAGATCTCGCAATGCTCAAGGAGCCTGATTAGTGGACACGATTGCCAATCTGTTCAGCTTTATCACCACACCTGTTTCGTGGATCATCGTCCAGTTCCACAGCCTGTACGGGGCGGTCTTCGGGCCGGACAGCGGGGCGGCCTGGGGCCTGTCCATCGTCTCCCTGGTGATCTTGATCCGCATCTGTCTGATCCCGCTCTTCGTGAAGCAGATCAAGGCGACGCGCGGCATGCAGGCGCTCCAGCCGAAGATGAAGGCGATCCAGGAGCGCTACAAGAACGACAAGCAGCGTCAGTCCGAAGAGATGATGAAGCTGTACAAGGAGACGGGTACCAACCCGCTCTCCTCGTGCCTTCCCATCCTGGCGCAGTCCCCGTTCTTCTTCGCTCTGTACAGCGTTCTGTCGAGCATCGCCAACGGCAAGACCATTGGTGTCATCAACCAGCAGCTGCTGGAGAGCGCCCAGCAGGCGCACATCTTCGGAGCTCCGCTGGCGGCCAAGTTCACGGACAGCGCCGAGAAGGTCGCTTCCCTGGGCGCCTCGATCACCGACGTGCGCATCGTGACCGCGATCATGATCGTCTTGATGTCGCTGTCGCAGTTCTACACCCAGCGTCAGCTGATGGCGAAGAACGTCGACCTGTCGGTCAAGACGCCGTTCATGCAGCAGCAGAAGATGCTGATGTACATCTTCCCGCTGATCTTCGCCGTCATGGGCATCAACTTCCCGGTCGGTGTCCTCGTCTACTGGCTCACCACGAACGTCTGGACCATGGGTCAGCAGATGTACGTGATCAACCAGAACCCGACCCCGGGCAGCAAGGCACAGGACCAGTACCTGACGCGTCTGCTGAAGCAGATCAGCACGCACGGTGCGGTCAAGGGGAAGGGCAAGAAGAAGGTTGTCGCGGCGATCGTGGCCAAGGGCCCGGACCGCAACGACAACGAGCGCAAGTTCATCACCGCTCTGACCAAGCAGGGGATGGCCGCCCAGGCGGACGGCTCTGTGATCAAGAGTTCCGAGGCCACTTCGGATGCGGACGCGGCGAGCAGCGCCGCCGCGAAGCGGCAGCAGCCGAAGCGGCAGTCGAAGTCGCAGCGCCAGACGCCCAACAAGCCCTCTCCCAAGAAGTAAGAAGGAGTCCCTCCCGTGACGGAAGGCACCACCACCGCCGCCGCTGAGGGTGGCGACACCCTGACCCGCCTCGAGCAGGAGGGTGAGATCGCGGCCGACTACCTCGAGGGTCTGCTGGACATCGCCGACCTGGACGGGGACATCGACATGGACGTCGAGGCCGACCGGGCCGCGGTGTCGATCGTCAGTGACTCCGCCGGCCGCGACCTGCAGAAGCTCGTGGGCCGTGACGGTGAGGTTCTGGAGGCTCTGCAGGAGCTGACCCGCCTCGCGGTGCACCGGGAGACCGGGGACCGCAGCCGGCTGATGCTGGACATCGCCGGGTTCCGTGCGAAGAAGCGCGAGGAGCTGGCGGCGCTGGGCGCCAAGGCGGCGGCGGACGTGAAGGCGTCCGGTGAGCCGTTGAAGCTGGCCCCGATGACGCCGTTCGAGCGGAAGGTCGTCCACGACGCCGTGGCGGCCGCGGGTCTGCGCAGCGAGTCGGAGGGCGAGGAGCCGCAGCGCTTCGTCGTTGTGCTCCCGGCCTGATCGGTAGCGAAAGTGTTTCGGCCCCGTCTGTGTCGCAGGCGGGGCCGATCTTTGTCAGCCTGGCATGTGAGAAACCATGCGGTACGGAAGGACGGTCCCCGTGACGGAGGCAGCTGAGCTTCCCCCGGCGCCCGAAGAGGCGCGTGCGGTGTTCGGTGAGTTTTTCCCGGAAGCTGTGCGGTATGCGGAGCTGCTGGCGGACGCGGGAGTCAAGCGGGGCCTCATCGGGCCGCGTGAGGTGCCGCGACTGTGGGAGCGGCACCTGCTGAACTGCGCGGTGCTCTCGGAGGTGGTGCCCCAGGGCGTCACCGTGTGCGATGTGGGTTCGGGGGCCGGTCTGCCCGGTATCCCGCTGGCTCTGGTGCGCCGGGATCTGAAGATCACGCTGCTGGAGCCGTTGCTGCGGCGGACGAACTTCCTCCAGGAGGCCGTCGAGCTGCTGGGCCTGGATCACGTCACGGTGATGCGCGGGCGTGCCGAGGAGGTCCTCGGCAAGGTGCAGCCTGTGCATGTGGTGACGGCTCGTGCGGTGGCTCCGCTGGACCGGCTGGCCGGCTGGGGTGTTCCCCTGCTGCGTCCGTACGGGGAGATGCTGGCGCTCAAGGGTGATACCGCCGAGGAGGAGCTGGTGAGCGCGAAGACCGCGCTGGCGAAGCTCGGTGTGGTGAAGACCTCGGTTCTTCATGTGGGTGAGGGCGTTGTGGATCCCCTGTCCACGGTCGTGCGGGTCGAGGTGGGAGAAAGCCCCGGTGGGGTGAGGTTTGCGGCCAAGCGGGCTAAGGCTGCCCGGGTGAGCCGCGCGCGCCGGCGCCGCTGATGTGACGGGGCCCTTCTGGGTTTCGGCATCGATTTCTGCGGTGTTGGGCCCTATAGGTATGGATTTCGGAGTGTCGTAGGGGCCTGAAGACTCCGTCCGGGCATCGTGTTTCACGTGAAACGTCGCTCTCTGCTGCACGGAATCATCAGCCGCGGTCGCGCGGCTGCGTCCCCCCGCGAGAAGAAGGACGCGAGGGGGACGGAGTTGTCCACATCGGTGGATTCATCCACAGGAGTAAGGGCCCCGCTGGTTCGCGAGCCGGGTGACATGGCAGGCTCTGTTCATCGCGAGCCTGATGTCGAGGAGAGTGACACCGTGCGGTCCGACGCCAACCTCGCGGGGCCGATGGCCGACCCGGTCCCCGGTCCCCGCTCTGAATCACCGGGCGAGGATGTTTCACGTGAAACATCGGCGCCCCTTGTAGACAACGAGACCCCGATCGGCCGAGCCGCCCAGCTGGCGGTCGAGACGCTGGGGCGGTCCGGTGAGAAGCTTCCCCGGCCGGAGCAGACCCGGGTCATCGTGGTCGCCAACCAGAAGGGCGGCGTGGGCAAGACCACGACGACCGTGAACCTGGCGGCCTCGCTGGCCCTGCACGGGGCGCGGGTCCTGGTGGTCGACCTCGACCCGCAGGGCAATGCCTCCACGGCTCTGGGTATCGACCACCACGCGGACGTGCCGTCGATCTATGACGTGCTCGTGGACAGTCGGCCCCTGCTGGAGGTCGTGCAGCCCGTGGTGGATGTGGAGGGCCTCTTCTGTGCTCCGGCCACGATCGACCTGGCGGGTGCGGAGATCGAGCTGGTGTCGCTGGTGGCGAGGGAGAGCCGGCTGCAGCGCGCGATCCAGGCGTACGAGCAGCCTCTGGACTACATCCTGATCGACTGCCCGCCCTCACTGGGGCTGCTGACGGTGAACGCGCTGGTGGCCGGTGCGGAGGTGCTGATCCCGATCCAGTGCGAGTACTACGCGCTTGAGGGTCTGGGCCAGCTGCTGCGCAATGTGGATCTGGTGCGGGCCCATCTGAACCCGACGCTCCACGTGTCGACGATCCTGCTGACGATGTACGACGGCAGGACCCGGCTGGCTTCGCAGGTGGCGGAGGAGGTGCGCACGCACTTCGGCAATGAGGTGCTGCGGACGAGCATCCCGCGCTCGGTGCGCATCTCGGAGGCGCCGAGCTACGGGCAGACGGTGCTCACCTATGACCCGGGTTCCAGTGGTTCCCTCTCCTACCTGGAGGCGGCGCGGGAGATCGCGTATCGCGGGGTCGGAATGCAGTACGACGCCCAGCAAGCCCATATGGGCGCGGGCCTGAACAGCACGCAGAGTGTGGCGGAGGGGATCCAGTGAGCGATCGACGTAGAGGCCTGGGGCGGGGGCTGGGTGCGCTGATCCCCGCGGCTCCGCAGGAGAAGACACCGCCGGTGATCGGTGCGGGGTCGACTTCTCCGTCTGCGGTGCCGGTGCTGCCTTCGGAGCGGGGGGTCGCGGCGGCGAAGCTCGCTTCGCTGGCGCAGGCGGATGTTTCACGTGAAACATCGGTTGCCGTCGAGCCGGTGAGTGAGCCGGTGTCGGTGCCCGAGGCGAACGTGGTGGCGGGAGCGACGTTCGCGGAGCTCCCGATGGACGCGATCACGCCGAACCCGCGTCAGCCGCGTGAGGTGTTCGACGTGGATGCGCTGGCTGAGCTGGTGACCTCCATTCAGGAGGTGGGTCTGCTCCAGCCGGTGGTGGTGCGGCAGTCGACGCCGGGCCGCTACGAGCTGATCATGGGCGAGCGGCGCTGGCGGGCGTGCCGGGAGGCCGGGCTGGAGAGCATTCCGGCGATCATCCGGGCGACGGACGACGAGAAGCTCCTGCTGGACGCTCTGTTGGAGAACCTGCACCGGGCGCAGCTGAATCCGCTGGAAGAGGCTGCCGCGTACGACCAGCTGCTCCGGGACTTCAACTGCACGCACGACCAGCTGGCCGACCGGATCGGACGTTCGCGTCCTCAGGTGTCGAACACGCTGCGGCTGCTCAACTTGTCGCCGTCGGTGCAGCGCCGGGTGGCGGCGGGTGTGCTGTCGGCGGGGCATGCACGGGCGCTGCTGAAGGTGGAGGACTCCGAGCAGCAGGACCTGCTGGCGCAGCGGATCGTGTCCGAGGGGCTGTCGGTGCGTACGGTCGAGGAGATCACGACGCTGATGGCGGCGGAGCCTCCGAGCAAGGTGAAGCCGAAGGGTCCGCGTGCGGGTGCCCGGGTGGCTCCGGCTCTGAGTGAGCTGGCGACGCGGCTGTCGGATCGGTTCGAGACTCGGGTGAAGGTGGACCTGGGCCAGAAGAAGGGCAAGATCACCGTCGAGTTCGCCTCGATGGAGGATCTGGAGCGGATTCTGGGGACGTTGGCGCCGGGCGAGGGCCGGGTGCTGGAGCAGGGTCTTTCCGAGGAGTAGTTCCCGCAGGTTCCTTTTGCAGCCCCCTGCTTCTTCGAGATGTCCGCACTCGAAGAAGCAGGGGGCTGTGCTTACGATGTGGTCATGGGTCGTCGGCTGGTACCGCTCACGCTGGACAACCTCCGGGACCTGCCCAGGCGTTGCAGGAGCTGTGTGTTCTGGGAGCTGGATCCCGTCACCGGTGGGGCCGCCGTGAAGGCGGGGACAGCGGAGGTGGAGAAGGAGGCCTGGATCTCCGCCGTCCTGTTGGACTGGGGTTCTTGTGGCCGGGTGGTCTACGTGGACGAGGTCCCGGTGGGGTTCGTGTTGTACGCGCCGCCGGCGTACGTGCCGAGAGCTGCTTCCTTTCCGACGAGCCCGGTGTCTCCGGATGCGGTGCAGCTGATCACGGCGTGGATCATGCCGGGGTATCAGGGGCAGGGTCTGGGTCGGGTGATGGTCCAGACGGTGGCGAAGGACTTGCTGCGGCGGGGGTTCAGGGCGATCGAGGCGTTCGGCGACGCGAGGTGGGAGGGGCCCGCCTGTCTGTTGCCGGCCGACCATCTGCTGTCGGTGGGGTTCAAGACCGTCCGTCCGCATCCCTCTCATCCCCGGCTGAGGCTTGAACTGCGCACGACGTTGTCCTGGAAGGAGGACGTCGAGCTGGCCCTGGACCGCTTGTTGGGTGGGGCGAGGGCGCGTAAGGAGCCTGCGCTGCGCCCGCTGTGAGTCCCCGAACGTGTGAAACGGGGCCGCCCCTGGGAGGGGCGGCCCCGTTTCACGTGGAGCGGTGACGCGTCAGGCGGTCTTGACCTCGACGAAGTCGGAGAGGTCGCGCAGGATGGCGGCCTTCGGCTTCGCGCCGACGATGGTCTTGGCGACCTCGCCGCCCTGGTAGACGTTCAGCGTCGGGATGGACATGACGCCGTACTTCGCGGCGGTGGCCGGGTTCTCGTCGATGTTGAGCTTGACGATCTCGATCTGGTCGCCGTACTCGGCGGCGATGGCCTCGAGGGACGGCGCGATCTGGCGGCACGGACCGCACCAGGCGGCCCAGAAGTCCACCAGTACGGGCTTGTCGCTGTTGAGGACCTCGGCGTCGAAGTCTGCGTCGGTCACGTTCTTGAGGGTGCCGGCCACTGCGGCCTCCTTCTTCATTCCTGCGGGGTGTTGGGGTGGGGCTGGCGTGAGGGTCAGACTGCGGCGTGGGCCTTCTCGGCGTCCGCGAGGGCGGCGAGGAAGCGCTCGGCGTCGAGGGCGGCGGAGCAGCCGGTGCCCGCGGCGGTGATGGCCTGACGGTAGGTGTGGTCCACGACGTCGCCGGCGCCGAAGACGCCCGTGACGTTGGTCCGGGTGGAGGGGGCGTCGACCTTGAGGTAGCCCTCTTCGTCGAGCTCCAGCTGGTCCTTGAACAGCTCGGTGCGCGGGTCGTGGCCGACGGCGATGAAGAGGCCGGTCACGGGCAGCTCGCTGGTCTCACCGGTCTTGGTGTTGCGCAGGGTGAGGCCGGAGAGCTTCTGTTCGCCGTGGATCTCGGCGACCTCGCTGTCCCAGGCGAACTTGATCTTCGGGTCGGCGAAGGCGCGGTCCTGCATGGCCTTGGAGGCGCGCAGGCTGTCGCGGCGGTGCACGATCGTGACGGACTTGGCGAACCGGGAGAGGAAGGTCGCTTCCTCGATCGCGGTGTCGCCGCCGCCGACGACGGCGATGTCGTGGTCCTTGAAGAAGAACCCGTCGCAGGTGGCGCACCAGGAGACGCCGCGGCCGGAGAGGGCGTCCTCGTTGGGCAGGCCGAGCTTGCGGTGCTGGGAGCCGGTGGTGACGATGACGGCCTTGGCGCGGTGGACGGTGCCGGCGGTGTCGGTGACGGTCTTGATCTCACCGGTGAGGTCCACGGAGACGATGTCGTCCGGGACGAGCTCGGCGCCGAACCGCTCGGCCTGGCCGCGCATGTTGTCCATGAGGTCGGGGCCCATGATCCCGTCCTGGAAGCCGGGGAAGTTCTCCACCT
Organism: Streptomyces sp. NPDC002467; assembly: GCF_042889825.1. Taxonomy (NCBI): domain Bacteria; kingdom Bacillati; phylum Actinomycetota; class Actinomycetes; order Kitasatosporales; family Streptomycetaceae; genus Streptomyces; species Streptomyces sp. NPDC002467. The sequence continues at coordinate 463,131 of NZ_JBIARJ010000001.1, forward strand.
CGGTGGTGTTCATCAGTGCGCCACCGGCGGTGACGGCACCTTCGAAGACCAGCGGCTTGAGCGAAGCGCGTGCGGTGTACAGGGCGGCGGTGTATCCGGCCGGCCCGGAGCCGATGATGATCACGTTTCGTACGTCGCTCACGGGTTTCTTCCTCGTCTCTGCGGACTGCGTGTTGCCTACCGGGGGCCGGTGCGGACTCTCACCCCACCCAACGGATCCTAAGGCGCATGCATTCCCCGGCTGTCCCCCGTGGACCTGAACGGCTCAGGTTCGGGGGTAGGTGTTCGTCAGGAGGAGCTTTCCGGTGGGCGAACCGGTGGTCTCGCAGGAGGTGTCGACGAGGTAGGCGTCGATGCTCGCGGGGTCGCCGGGGTGGGGCAGGACGAGGAGGTAGGCGGGGGCTCCCTGGTAGCTGCCGCGCTCGGAGGCGAGCGGGGTGTCCGGGCGGCCCGTGGCGTGCTGGACGCAGGCGGGGACGGGCCCCGGGGCACGCCGGTCGCCGGGGGCCGCGGAGGGGTTGTCGAGCCCCAGGGTGTTGTTCTGCTCCTCCGGTGCGGTCTTGGCGCCCGGCTCCGGAGGGAGGAGGCGCCGGACGCTGTCCTGGAGGCCCTGTGCGGTGTAGGTGTCGGCGGACGCCGCGGCGTCGGACCTGGAGGCCGGGGTGCGGGCGGCGGTGCTGTGCTCCGGGGCGCCGGTGAGGTCGCTGAAGAGGAAGATGCCGAGGGCGCAGGCGGCGGCCGTGGCGAGTCCGGTGAAGACGGCGATGCGGCGGCGGGCGCGGCGCCGTCCCGGTCCGGTTGGGCCGGTCGGGTGACCGGTGGGGCGCTGGGGGGCCGGTGTTTCACGTGAAACACCGGCGGGAGCGGGGGTGCGGGGCCGGGGTGCGGGCCGTCGGCTTTCCTTGTCGCGGGTGGCGTCGAGGAGTGCTTCGGCGGCGAGGGCGGCGTCGATGCGGCCGGCGATGTCGGCGGGCATCCGGGCTGGTCCGGGGAGGGTGCCGAGGAGGGAGCGGATCTCGTCGAGGGAGGCGCGGACGTCGGCGCACAGGGAGCAGTCGTCGAGGTGGCTGCGGATCTCGGCGGTGCGGGACGGCGAGAGGAGCCCTTCGGTGAGGTCGGAGATCTCCGAGACGTCCGGGTGTCGGATCGTGCCGGTCGTGTCGGCTGTGGGGCTCACGGTCGTCCACCTCCGCCCTTCACTGGGTCTGCGTCTTGGTCTGGTTGCCGGGGTTCTGTCGCAGGTGGGACGGGAGTCCCCGGCGTCCGGTTCCTTCCCCGCTCGGTGGCGGTGTTATCCCCGGCATTGGTGCGCAGATGAGTGAGGATCGGGACGAGTTTGGCGCGGCCGCGGGCGCACCTGCTTTTGACGGTGCCGGTGGGTACGTCGAGGACGTGGGCGGCTTCGGCGACGGAGTATCCCTGCATGTCGACGAGGACGAGGGCGGCCCGTTGTTCGGCCGGGAGGGTGCCGAGGGCGGCCAGGAGCTGGCGGTGGAGGTCCTGGCGCTCCGCGGGGGCCTCGGCGGACTCGTGGGGCTCGAGGAGGCGCTCCAGGCGGTCCGTGTCGTCGAGGGGCGCGGTCCTGCGGGAGGCGGCTTTGCGGGCGCGGTCGAGGCAGGCGTTGACGGTGATGCGGTGGAGCCAGGTGGTGACGGCGGATTCCCCGCGGAAGGTGTGGGCGGCCCGGTAGGCGGAGACGAGGGCGTCCTGCACGGCGTCGGCGGCCTCTTCCCGGTCCCCGAGCGTCCGCAGCGCCACGGCCCACAGCCGGTCCCGGTGCCGGCGCACGAGCTCCCCGAAGGCATCGGGATCGCCGGCAACGTGCCGCGCCAGGAGCTCCTCGTCCTTGGCGGAGGTGGGGTCGTCAGCCGCAGACCTCATGCTTCCCCCTCCTGGTCGGCGCCGTGCAGGTATTGAAGCAGGCTGCGGGGCCGCGGGGATGGGTTCCCGGCAGCCCCGTTTCCTCGTGCGCGGAGTGGCCGGTGCTAGCCGTTCTTGGAGAAGACGACGTTGGAGACGCCCTGCTTGTAGCCCGCGCCGCTGAACTCGGTGGCGCCGGATTTCGGCATGGCCGTGATCCACAGGACGACGTAGCGCGTCTTGACCGGGGTCTCGGCCGCGAGGTCGAGCTTCTTGCCGGAGGTGGTGCCGGAGGCGATCTTCTGCATGCTCTTGACGTGGGTCGAAGAGGTCATGTCGGGTGCCGCGTAGATCGCCGCGGTCGTGTGGTTGCCGGGGAACCTGAGCGCTATGGAAGCGGCGCTCACTTCCTCTTCCGACCCCAGGTCGAAGACGAGGCCGAGGCCCTCCTTGTAGTCCCCCATGTCGGGACCGTCGTCGAACTTGTAGGTCCGCCAGAAGGAGTTCTCGTCGGCGTCGATGCTGTTCGCGGCACCTTCGATGTTCTGCGGCTTGCCGTCCGGGTAGTACTCCTCGGCCTTCTTGATCGGCAGAGTGACGAGCTCCGGTGCCTTCGGGGCGTCGTTGTTCTTGGGCTGGTTGTTGCTGCTGCCGCTCTCGCCCTGGGTGCCGCGGCCCAGGAGTCGGTCCGCGAGCTGCCAGCTGCCCAGGCCGAGGGCGGCGATGAGCAGGGCCGCGACGCCCCACTTCAGGGCGCGGCCGGTGCGGCTCTGCAGCGGGGGCGGCGGCGGGGCGACGGGCCGGCTCTGGACGGTGGTGACGCCCGCCGGGACGGGGCGGCCGTAGCTGCCCTGCTGGTAGGTGGTCTGCTGGTACTCCGGAGGGGCGGTGAAGGCGGGCTCCGGGGGCCGGATGCGGGGCATCGCGGCAACGGCCTTGGCCAGCTCCTCGGGGGTGGTGCAGGCGGGTTCCTGGCTGGAGGCGGTGGCCCCGTCGTTGGCGAGGGCGCGCATGGCGAGCTCGCCCAGGCCGCGGTGGACGCCGGCGCGGACCTGGTCGGGGGCGATCAGGCCGACGCCCTTGGGCAGGCCGGTGAGGCCGTAGGCGTCGCTCTCGTACGGCCAGCGCTGGGTCAGGGCGGCGTACAGGAGTGCGCCGATGGCCTCGGTGTCGGCGCGCTGCGGGGTCTCGCTGGTGATGCCGCGCAGGGCCGCGTTCACGGCGAGGCCGCGGATGCGGTACTGGCCGGTGGAGGTGCGCAGTATCGCGCTGGGCGTCAGGCGCAGGTGGGCGAGACCCTCGCGGTGCGCGGCGGTCATGGCCTGGGAGACCTGGTGGACGAGCTGGTAGGCCTCGTGGGGTTCCAGGGGGCCCGCGGCGAGCACCGAGGTGAGTTCGGTGGCGTCGGGGAGCCACTCGTGGACGACGTAGACGAGGTCGTTCTCCTCCACGGCGTCGAGGACCTGGACGAACCGGGGGTCGCCGAGCAGGGCGGAGGAGCGGGCGGCGGCCAGGACGGAGCGGGCCCGGGGGTGGTCGGCGGGGAGCAGGTGGACGCCCACGGCGCGGCGCAGTTTCTCGTCCATCGCACGCCAGCTGCTGAATCCGTCCAGACGGGTGACGCACTCCTCGAGCCGGTAGCGTCTGGCGAGCTTGTGGCCGCTGTGGAGTTCGGGTGCGGCCGCAGGGGCCGCGCTGCTGCGTTCGCCGTCCTTTTCGGGCATGGGTCCGTCCGCGGCTCGTCCGTTCTGGGTGTCCACCCCGTCGGCCGTGACCTGTGCCGCCTGAGCGGCCAGCGGCTCGTCGCCGCTGTTGTCGGCCACGTCGACGGCAGCCGTGCTACGTTCCGCCACCGTCGTTCCCGCCTCCCCATCCGTTACGCGCTGTCGGCCAGTCTGCGAAGCCATGCCAATTGTGCCCACAGTCCGACGCTATGCACGACACACGAAAGGGGGCGACGGTTGTGCGCATCAGCGCCCCAAACGCCCGCGGACCATTCCGACCATCGCGTTGAGCTCTTCGATCCGCATCCGCTTGGCGGCGAGGAGGAAGACGGCGGCCAGAGCGATGCCGCCGGCGATGAGGGCCGCGGCCGAACCGCCGACTCCGCTGCCCAGTGCCTGGGTGACTCCGTAGGCGACGGCTCCGGCGACCGCGGCTGCGGGGACGCAGGCGCCGGTGAGGCGGGCGTAGGTGCGGGCCACGTGGGCGCCGTCGAGGTCGCCGCCGAGGCGGGTCTTGAGGCGGCGCCAGGCGACGCCCACGCCCACGGCGTAGCCGAGGCCGTAGGCCGCGGCCATGCCGACGACGGCCCAGCGTGCGGGGAGCACGAAGAACGCGGCGGTGGAGACGGCCGCGTTGACGGCGGCGACGATGACGGTGTTGTAGAAGGGCGTCCGTGTGTCCTCGTAGGCGTAGAAGCCGCGCAGGACGACGTACTGGACGGAGTAGGGGATCAGTCCGAGGCCGAAGGCCATCAGGACGTACCCGATGTTCTGGGCGCCCGCGCCGGAGCCCGCGTAGAGCAGGGTGGCCATGGGGACGCCGAGGGCGAGGAAGGCGAAGGCGCAGGGGACGATCGCGACGGCCGAGGTGCGCAGTCCGTAGGAGATGTCGTCGCGGACGGCGGCGGCGTCGCCGTCGTGGGCGGAGCGGGAGATGCGGGGCAGGACGGCCGTCATGACGGAGACGGTGATGATCGCCTGCGGCATCTGCCACAGCAGCAGCGCGTAGTTGTAGGCGGTGATGCCGGTGCCGGGGTGTCCCTGCTTCTCGGCGACGGATCCGGCCCAGGTGGCGAGCTGGGTGACGACGACGAGGCCGACCTGGTTGGCGAGGACGAAGAAGAACGTCCACTTGGCCAGGCGGGCGGCCTTGCCGAGGCCGTGGCCCTTCCAGTCGAAGCGCAGGCGCGGGGAGAAGCCGGCGTCGCGCAGGTACGGCAGCATCGCGAGGGCCTGGACGGTGAGGCCCAGCAGGGTGCCCAGGCCCAGCAGGCGGACGCCTTCGGCGGTGACGGTGGTGGCGTTGACGCCGGAGGTGGTGAAGCTGCCGAAGGCCCAGATGAAGGCGCCGAAGGTGGCGATGACGACGATGTTGTTGAGGACCGGGGTCCACATCATGGCGCCGAAGCGGCCTCGGGCGTTGAGGATCTGACCGAGCACCACGTGGACGCCCATGAAGAACATCGTCGGAAGGCAGTAGCGGGCGAAGGCGACCGCGACGTCCATCTGGGCGGGGTCGGAGGCGATCTTCGGCGACATCATCGTGATGAACACCGGGGCGGCCAGGACGCAGATGGTGGTGACGGCGGCCAGCAGGACCACGACGAGGGTCAGCAGCCGGTTGGCGTAGGCCTCTCCTCCGTCGTCGTCGTTCTTCATGGCCCGGACCAGTTGCGGGATGAAGACGGCATTGAGGGCGCCGCCGCCGACCAGCACGTAGATCATCGTGGGCAGGGTGTTGGCGACCTGGTAGGTGTCGTTGAAGGTGCCGACGCCGATGGCGCCGGCGATGACCAGGGTCCGCAGGAAGCCGGTGATGCGGGAGACGATCGTGCCGGCGGCCATGAGCGCGCTGGACTTGAGGAGGCTCGCGGCGCGTCCGGCGGGCTTGCTGGGTGCGGGGGCCGCGACGGGGGCGTCCTCGGCGGGGGTGCGGGGGGCCGCCTCCTGGTCGCGGTAGAGGTGCGCGAACGCGTCGGGCTCGGGCTGCTCGTCCGCGGCGTTGGTGACCAGGGAGTCCACGCCGACGAACTGCGTGGTGGTGGCGTGGTCGCCGTACGGCAGGTGGCGGGAGGGGCCGTCCGGCTCGGGCGGCGGGGTCTGGGCCCACACGCGGGAGTCGGGCGCGTAGGAGGGCGCGGTGGGCGCCGCGTACAGCGGGCCGGGCTCCTGGAAGGTGCCGGGGGGCGGCGGCGGGTGCGAGGCGCGGTCGTAGAGCACCTCGGCGACCGGGTCCTGGGCGGAGAGGTCCTGCGCCCGGTACGGGTCGTTGTCGTAGGCGTCCTGGACATACGGGTCGTGGTCCGGCGCGGGCGCGGGCGCGGGAACCTGCCCGGGCACCGGGGTGCCCTCGGCAGTGCCCTGGGAGGGCGCGGGCCCGCCAGTGCCCTGCGCGCGGTCACCGTCGTACGGCGCGTTCATCGAAACCCCACCTCATCGTCCCCAGGCCGGCCGGCCACGGTATCGCTCAACGGTTCACTGTCTCACCCGTGCCGGACCCGTCCACGCTTTGCGGTCCGGTGTCCGGGGACTCGTCACTCGGCTGCGTGCTCTCCTCGGCGGCCGCGCGGGCCGCTACGCGCTTGCGGCTGGCGTACATCTTCATGCCTGCCAGGACGAGGAGGAGCACACCGCCGGCGATCACGAGCATGACGGTGGGGGTGACCTCGGTGGCCTCCACGGTGAACTTGCGCGGTTCGCCGTAGGGGATGCCGTCCTTGGTGAAGAGCTGCGCGGTGACCTCGACGGGGCCGCTCGCGGTGGCGTTGGCGGGGAACTTCACGGTCTGGGTGTGGTCGCCCTGTACGGCGACCTGCTGTTCGGTCTGGCCGCTGTCGCCGAACATCAGGCGGGTCGGGTTGGCGGACTTGACCCGCAGGACGAGGTCGTGGACGTCCTGGACGAGGCTGTTCTGGACGCTGACCGGAATGGTGGCGCTGTGTCCGGACAGGGTGGCGTCGGACTTCGGGACGACCTTGACCTTCTGCGTCAGACCGAGCAGGTACTCCTGCACCTGGTCCCGGTAGGGGCCGGCCGCCTCGGGACGGCCGCGCCAGGAGGTGGACATCTCCCGGTTGGTGGTGTTGCCGAAGGGGATCTCCACGCGGTCGGGTGCGGCGAGGATCACCTTGAAGTGGTCGAGGGTGTTCTGGGTGGTGCGGATCTTCTCGAAGGCCGTTACCGGCATTTCCTGCTTGGCGAGGGCCTCGGGGTACTGTCCGGCGCCCGGTACCTGGGTGGTGGCCCCGGGGTCGGGCTTGGCCGCGGCGGCGGCTTCGAGGTCGGCCGGCTGGGTCCAGCGGCCGGCCTGGAGGCCGCGGAGGGCGGCCGCCATCGTCTGCACCTGGCTGACGGTGGGCATCCGCTGGGGGGCGACGACGAAGGTGCGCTGCTCCCCCGTCTTCTGCAGGTTGAGGGCGAGGCTGTCGGCGAGGAAGCGCTGTACGGCGAGCGTCGAGTTCGTGGCGCTCAGCATGTCGCCCTCGAAGGCGGTGGAGAGTTCGGCGTCCGCGACGATCGCGGTGGCTCCGGCGCCGATGGGCCGGGCGGCGGAGGGCGTGTAGCCGAGGGCGCCGCTCTCCTGGAGGCTGTCGCTGCGGGCCAGGACGTTGTGGGCACCGGCCGAGGTGGCGACGTTGACGATCGAGGGGTCTATGGCGCCGTCGACGGGCCAGGAGAAGTCCGTGGTCGTGGGGACGTGCAGGACCGTCTCGATGGCCTGCTTCGCCTTGTCGGTGGCGGGCCGCAGCTGCCCCAGGCTGCCCGAGACGTCCTTGCCGCGGTGGGCGAGCGAGGCGAGGTCGGGGTCGCCGAAGGGCAGGGCGACGACCTTCTTGCCCTGGACCGCGATTTCCAGGTTGCTCAGCCACTGCTCGGCGACGGCCTTGTTCTTGCCCTGGACGGGCTTGCCGCCCGGGACTCGGACCCGGTAGCCCTTGGTCATCGCGTCGACCGTGGCCAGCAGGTCGGGGTCGATGACCCAGGTGACCGGGAGTTCCTTGCCGAGCGAGACCATCTGGCCCAGGCGGCCCGTGGGCTTGAGTTCCTCGGCGAGCGAGTCGTCGAGGAAGACGGGGGTCTGGAGCTCGTCCGAGCCGGTCTCGGCGGTCAGGTGGGTGGTGGAGATCAGCGGCCACACGTAGGTGAGCTGGGCTCGCTTGGCGGCGGCTTCGGGCTGCCAGGGCAGGAAGGTCCGCTTGATGCCCATGACCTGCTCGGAGGGTCGGCTGTCGCTCACCCCGGACAGGGAGACGCCGAGCTGGTAGACGCCGTCCTTGTCCAGTTCCAGTTTGTTGACCGGGACGGAGAGGGTGAACGGCCTGCTGACCTTCGAGGCGAGTCGGTCGATCTTCACGGCGTAGGCCGGGTCGATCTCGCCCGGGTCGTTGCCCGCCCGGAAACCGCTGCGTTCCGCGGCCTCCCCGATGGACGAGCGGTCCGCGAGCGCGGGCCCGACGCGCAGGCCCACGTGGGCGTCGTTGATCGTCTCGGAGCCGTTGTTGACCACGAGGCCCTCGATGGTGAGGGTGTCGCCCTTGACCGGTGCGGCGGGAGCCATGGACAGGAGCTGGACGTCGACGGAGGGGCCCGTGGCCGCTTCGGCCTGCGGGGCGGGGGCGTAGACCAGAGCGGCGAGTACCGGGGTCCCTGCGAGCAGGATCATCGTGCGCCGCAGCCAGCGGCGCCGGACAGGGGCGGGGGACGCCCCCTGGATGTCTGCCGCTTCCGCCACGCGCTAGCCGTCCCTCGAAGTCAGTGGTCGTCGTTTTGTGCGTCCACGCATGGTAACGAGGCCCGCTGTGCGCGAGTGCCGCGCGGTTGCTCCACATGATCGGCTCGGCCCCGGGCTCCCGGTGCACTGGGGCGCCGTGAAACGGGGAAGCCCCTGGCGGGCCGGGCACGTACCCTTTTCTGTTGTGCCGAACGCCAATGAAGACAACCCCAGTGCCCTGAGTCAGGTGCAGCGCCGCGCGGTCAGTGAACTGCTGCGGGTCGCTCCTGTCGCCGACGATCTCGGCCGCCGGTTCCAGGAGGCGGGCTTCCGCCTCGCCCTGGTCGGCGGGTCCGTCCGCGACGCGCTGCTCGGGCGGCTCGGCAACGACCTCGACTTCACCACCGATGCCCGTCCCGAGGACGTGCTGAAGATCGTCCGCCCCTGGGCCGACTCGGTGTGGGACGTGGGCATCGCCTTCGGCACGGTCGGCGCCCAGAAGGCCGGCTTCCAGATCGAGGTGACGACGTACCGCTCCGAGGCGTACGACCGCACCTCGCGCAAGCCCGAGGTCTCCTACGGCGACTCCATCGAGGAGGACCTGGTCCGGCGTGACTTCACGGTCAACGCCATGGCCCTGGCCCTGCCGGAGCAGGAGTTCATCGACCCGCACGGCGGCCGGGAGGATCTGGCCGCCGGCGTCCTGCGCACCCCCGGTACGCCGGAGGACTCGTTCTCCGACGACCCGCTGCGGATGCTGCGGGCGGCGCGGTTCGCGGCGCAGCTCGACTTCGAGGTGGCCCCCGAGGTCGTGGCGGCGATGAAGGCGATGGCCGACCGGATCGAGATCGTCTCGGCGGAGCGGGTGCAGGGGGAGCTGAACAAGCTGCTCCTGTCCGCCAACCCGCGCAAGGGTCTGGGCCTGCTCGTGGACACCGGGCTGGCCGACCGGGTGCTGCCCGAGCTGCCCGCGCTGCGGCTGGAGCGTGACGAGCATCACCGGCACAAGGACGTCTACGACCACTCGCTGATCGTGCTGGAGCAGGCGATCGCGCTGGAGGAGGACGGCCCGGACCTGGTGCTGCGGCTCGCGGCGCTGCTGCATGACATCGGCAAGCCGCGGACGCGCCGCTTCGAGAGCGACGGCCGGGTCTCCTTCCACCACCACGAGGTGGTGGGGGCGAAGATGACCAAGAAGCGGCTGACCGCTCTGAAGTACTCCAACGACATGATCAAGGACGTGTCCCGGCTGGTGGAGCTGCACCTGCGCTTCCACGGCTACGGCGACGGGGAGTGGACCGACTCCGCGGTGCGCCGCTACGTCCGCGACGCCGGCCCGCTGCTGGAGCGTCTGCACAAGCTGACCCGCTCCGACTGCACCACGCGCAACAAGCGCAAGGCCAATGCGCTCTCCCGTACCTATGACGGGCTGGAGGAGCGCATCGCCCAGCTGAAGGAGCAGGAGGAACTGGACGCGATCAGGCCCGATCTGGACGGCAACGAGATCATGCGGGTGCTGGACGTGGGCCCGGGGCCGCTGATCGGGAAGGCGTACGCGTTCCTGCTGGACCTGCGGCTGGAGAACGGCCCGATGGAGCGCGAGGCGGCGGTCGCCGCCCTCAAGGAGTGGTGGGCCGCACAGGCCTGATCCAGGACCGGCGGGGGGGGGGGGGGGGGTTGTTGTTCTAGAGAACCCCCCCAGGTTTGGGGGGGGGGGTGGTGTGGGAG